>NZ_JBSHHY010000023.1:0-125748 GCF_053618675.1 Streptomyces sp. NPDC055632
ACCCCGCACCCGCCCACCCCCCCGGTCTGTGCCCGGTCCCCGTGCGCCGGGGCAACCCCCTGTTTCCTCGGGTGCCCCGGGGGCGGGCACCTGTCGACGGAACGTTCCGTCGACAGGTGCCCGCCGTTCACCGATACCCTTGACGGGTGACCGACGCCCAAGAGACCGCAGCAGACACGGCACTGCGCACCACCGGGGGCGGCCCCCCGGACGACGACGTCCCTGCGAATGGGCTTCCGACCCCGTTGCTGGCGCCCCGCGAGGGGGTTCCGCCCGTCGTCGAGACCGAGGACGCCCTCGCCGGGGTGATCGCCGCCTTCGCCGCCGGAACCGGCCCCGTGGCCGTGGACGCCGAGCGCGCCTCCGGCTACCGCTACGGCCAGCGCGCCTACCTCGTCCAGCTCCGCCGCGAGGGCGCGGGCACCGCCCTGATCGACCCCGTGGGCTGCCCCGACCTCTCCGGGCTCGGCGAGGCGCTCGCCGGGGCCGAGTGGATCCTGCACGCCGCCACCCAGGACCTGCCCTGTCTGCGCGACATAGGCATGCGGCCGACCTCGCTCTTCGACACCGAGCTGGCCGGGCGGCTCGCGGGCTTCCCGCGCGTCGGCCTCGGCGCGATGGTGGAGTCCGTCCTCGGCTACGCCCTGGAGAAGGGCCACTCCGCCGTGGACTGGTCGACCCGGCCGCTCCCCGAGCCCTGGCTGCGGTACGCGGCGCTCGACGTCGAGCTCCTCGTCGACCTGCGGGACGCGCTGGAGGAGGAGCTCGACCGGCAGGGGAAGCTGGAGTGGGCGCGCCAGGAGTTCGACGCGATCGCCGCCGCCCCGCCCGCCCCGCCGCGCAAGGACCCGTGGCGACGGACCTCCGGCATGCACAAGGTGCGCCGCCGTCGCCAGATGGCGGTCGTCCGGGAGCTGTGGACGGCCCGCGACCGGGTGGCCCAGCGGCGCGACGTCTCCCCGGGCAAGGTGCTGGGCGACGCGGCGATCGTGGAGGCGGCGCTCGCGGTGCCGGTGAACCTGGCCGCGCTGACCGCGCTGACCGGTTTCGGCCATCGGATGGGCCGGCGCCAGCTGGAGCAGTGGCAGGCGGCGGTGGACCGGGCCAGGGCGCTGCCGGAGAGCGAGCTGCCCCAGCCGGGCCAGCAGCCGGCGGGGCCGCCCCCGCCGCGCGCCTGGGCCGACAAGGACCCGGTCGCGGCGGCCCGCCTGTCGGCGGCCCGCGCGGCGGTCTCGGCGCTCGCGGAGGAGCTGAACCTGCCGCAGGAGAACCTGATCACCCCGGACACCGTGCGCCGGATCTGCTGGGAGCCGCCGTCCCCGGCCGACGCCGACCGCGTCGCCGCCGCCCTGACGGGCCACGGCGCGCGCCCCTGGCAGGTGGAGCTCGTGACCCCGCTCCTGGTGAAGGCGCTGGCGACGACCGCGTAGTCCCGGGGCGGAATCCCGCTCGCGGACCCCCCGCACCCGGAAGGGTGACGGGGGCTCCGCCGTTTCCGGCCATCTGCGGCAGAGTTCCCGGTGTGACCTTCGCCGCTTGGCCCCCAGGGGGTGGGCAGCATGGTTACCCGCAAGTAGCATGGGGGAGCAAGCGCACGCTTAGCCGTGCGCCGCAGCAGTGCCATCCCGCACCCTGGAGGAGAGCCATCGTGCCTCGTACCGTCAGGGACGTCGTCTTCGTCGACGGCGTCCGCACCCCGTTCGGCAAGGCGGGCCCGAAGGGCATCTACCACGAGACCCGCGCCGACGACCTCGTCGTGAAGGCCATCCGGGAGCTGCTGCGCCGCAACCCGGGCCTCGACCCCGCGAAGATCGACGAGGTCGCCATCGCCGCGACCACGCAGATCGGCGACCAGGGTCTGACCCTCGGCCGGACGGCGGGCATCCTCGCCGGCCTGCCGCAGTCGGTGCCGGGCTACTCCATCGACCGCATGTGCGCCGGCGCGCTGACCGCCGTCACCACGGTCGCCGGCTCGATCGCCTTCGGCGCCTACGACGCCGTCATCGCCGGTGGCGTCGAGCACATGGGCCGCCACCCCATGGGCGAGGGCGTCGACCCGAACCCGCGCTTCGTGTCGGAGAAGCTCGTCGACGAGTCCGCCCTCTTCATGGGCATGACCGCCGAGAACCTGCACGACCGCTACCCGAGCATCACCAAGCTGCGCGCCGACGAGTACGCCGTGCGCTCGCAGGAGAAGGCCGCCAAGGCGTACGCCGACGGCAAGATCCAGCAGGACCTGGTGCCGATCTCGGTCCGCCGCACCTCCCCCGAGGGCGGCGAGACGGGCTGGGGCCTGGTCACCGCCGACGAGCCGATGCGCCCGGGCACCACCCTGGAGTCGCTGGCCAACCTGAAGACGCCGTTCCGCGTCCACGGCAACGTGACCGCGGGCAACGCGGCCGGCCTGAACGACGGCGCCACCGCCTCGATCATCGCCTCCGAGGACTTCGCCCGGGAGAACGACCTCCCGGTCAAGATGCGCCTGGTCTCGTACTCCTTCGCCGGCGTCGAGCCCGAGGTCATGGGCTACGGCCCGATCCCGGCCACCGAGAAGGCCCTCGCGCAGGCCGGCCTGTCCATCGAGGACATCGGCCTCTTCGAGATCAACGAGGCCTTCGCGGTCCAGGTCCTCGCCTTCCTGGAGCACTACGGCATCGCCGACGACGACGCCCGCGTCAACCAGTACGGCGGCGCCATCGCCTACGGTCACCCGCTGGCCTCCTCCGGCGTCCGTCTGATGACGCAGCTGGCCCGCCAGTTCGAGGAGAACCCGCAGGTCCGTTACGGCCTCAACACCATGTGCGTCGGCTTCGGCATGGGCGCGACGGTCATCTGGGAGAACCCCCACTGGGAGGGCAAGTGAGCACCACCGCCGAACTTCTGAAGGGCGCCGCCGAGCTCTTCCCGGACGAGGTCGTCACCAGCGCCCACGTACGGCACTTCGAACTCCCGGCGAACGCCGGTCGGTTCGCGCTGATCACGCTGGACAACGGCTTCGACCACACCAAGCCGACCACCTTCGGGCCGCAGTCCCTCGCCAACCTGAACACGGCGATCGACCAGGTCGAGGCCGAGGCCGCGAACGGCGAGATCGTCGGCGTCGGCATCACCGGCAAGCCGTTCATCTTCGCCGTCGGCGCCGACCTCAAGGGCGTCGAGCTGCTGAAGAAGCACGACGAGGCCCTCGCCATCGGCAAGGGCGGCCACGACGTCTTCAAGCGTCTGTCCTCCCTCGCCGTGCCGACCTTCGCGTACTACAACGGCGCGGCCATGGGCGGCGGCGTCGAGGTCGGTCTGCACTGCACCTACCGCACCGTCTCGAAGGCCCTGCCGGCCTTCTCGCTGCCCGAGGTCTTCCTCGGCCTGGTGCCCGGCTGGGGCGGCTGCGCCATCCTGCCGAACCTGATCGGCGCCGAGAAGGCCGTCTCGGTCATCATCGAGAACTCGCTGAACCAGAACCGTCAGCTCAAGGGCAAGCAGGTCTTCGAGCTCGGCATCGCCGACGCCCTGTTCGAGGGCGCGGACTTCCTGGAGCAGTCGCTGATCTGGACGGCCTCCGTCCTCAACGGCACCACCACCGTCGAGCGCCCCGAGGTCGACCGCGGCGAGGCCTGGGACCAGGCCGTCGCCAAGGGCCGCTTCGTCGCCGACTCCAAGGTGCACGGCGCCGCCCCGGCCGCCTACCGCGCCCTCGACATCATCGAGGCCGCCAAGGACGGGGACCTGCAGAAGGGCTTCGACGCCGAGGACCAGGCCCTCGCGGACCTGATCATGGGCGGCGAGCTGCGCTCCGGCATCTACGCCTTCAACCTGGTGCAGAAGCGCGGCAAGCGCCCCGCCGGCGCCCCGGACAAGTCGCTGGCCCGCCCGGTCACCAAGGTCGGCGTCGTCGGCGCCGGTCTGATGGCCTCCCAGCTGGCCCTGCTCTTCCTGCGCCGCCTGGAGGTGCCGGTCGTCCTGACCGACATCGACCAGGAGCGCGTCGACAAGGGCGTCGGCTACGTCCACGCCGAGATCGAGAAGCTGCTCGGCAAGGGTCGGATCAACCAGGACAAGGCCAACCGCCTCAAGGGCCTGGTCTCCGGCGTCCTGGACAAGGCCGAGGGCTTCGCGGACGCGGACTTCATCATCGAGGCCGTGTTCGAGGAGATGTCCGTCAAGCAGAAGGTGTTCGCGGAGGTCGAGGCGGTCGCTCCGGCGCACGCGATCCTCGCCACCAACACCTCCTCGCTGTCCGTCTCGGAGATGGCCTCCAAGCTCCAGCACCCCGAGCGCGTGGTCGGCTTCCACTTCTTCAACCCGGTCGCGATCCTCCCGCTCCTGGAGATCGTGCGCGGCGAGCAGACGGACGACGCCTCCCTCGCCACCGCCTTCGGCGTGGCGAAGAAGCTGAAGAAGACCGCGGTCCTCACCAAGGACGCCCCGGCGTTCGTCGTGAACCGCATCCTGACCCGCTTCATGGGCGAGATCCAGAACGTCATCGACGAGGGCACCCCCGTCGAGACCGCGGAGAAGGCCATCGAGCCGCTCGGCCTGCCGATGTCGCCGCTGGTCCTCCTGGAGCTGGTCGGCCCGGCGATCGGTCTGCACGTCTCCGAGACCCTGAACCGCTCCTTCCCGGACCGCTTCACGGTCTCCCCCAACCTGAAGGCGGTCGTCGAGGCCGGCAAGCGCGGCTTCTACGTGTACGACTCCGGCAAGCCGGAGCTCGACCCCGAGGTCGCCGCCCTCCTCAAGCAGGGCGACGCCGTCCTGACCGAGGAGCAGGTCCGCGACCGCGTCCTGGACGCGGTGGCGCAGGAGATCGGCCTCATGCTGGAGGAGGGTGTCGTCGCCGAGGCGCAGGACATCGACCTCTGCCTGATCACGGGTGCGGGCTGGCCCTTCCACCTGGGCGGCATCACGCCGTACCTGGACCGCGAGGGCGTCTCCGAACGCGTCAACGGGAAGCGTTTCCTGGCGCAGGGCGTGGCGAGCGTCCCGGCGTAACGCCTGCGGGAGCACATGAGGAGGGGCCGGTGGCACTGCCACCGGCCCCTTCTTCCGTACTGCTCGGTTCGCCCCGTTCTCCGTCCGCCCCGTCCTCCCTCAGCGGGGCAGCAGGGCCAGGACGGTGGCCACCTTCCGTTCGCCCACCGGGTCGCCCACGGCCTCCCGGGGGCGGTTGCGCAGCTCCCCGCCCACGACCATCGTCGTGGAGCCGCCGCCGTCGAGGTTGAGCCCGTCGACGGCGCCGAGGGAGCTCAGCAGCCCGGCGGACTCGGCGAGGGTGGCGCCCTCGCTCGCGCCCGGGTCGCGCCCGTCGACGGTGACCAGCAGGACCGAGCCGTCGGCGGTGACCCCGGCCAGGGTCCGCGGCGGCCGGTCGGTCGCCGCGCGGTCCCGCTCGCTCAGCACGACGCGGCCCCCGGAGAGGAGCCGCCTGCCGCCGCCCACCGCGGTGTCGACGAAGCCGGTGAGGTCCTCGCCGGAGGAGTCGGTCAGCGGGATCGAGACGTCCGGCGCGGTGCCGGGCCGGGCGTGTTCCCGCAGCCAGTCGGCGCCCTCGCCGATCCCGTACAGGACCCGGCCGTCCTTCGGCACGGGACCGCCGGCCGGGGAGCGCAGCCGGCCCACGGTGCCGTCGCCGTTCAGCACCGCCTCGACGCCGTCGCCGCTCGGGGTCGCGACGCCCCAGTCGGGCGTGAACTCGACGATCTCGTCGGGGTCCTCGCACAGCCCGGTGGCCGGGTCCTGGCGCCAGACGCGGCCCTCGGCCGCGAGCCGGTCGTGATCGGTGCCGCGGCAGGGGCGGAGCCGTCCCGCGACCCGGTCGACGCCGTCCAGCCGCCGGGTCTCCCCGTCGGCGGCGGTGATCAGGCCGGGCGTGGCGACCTCGGTGATCCGGGCCCACAGGCGCCCGTCGCGGTGGCCGAGGAGCAGGGCGGCCCCGTCGTCGCGGGCCTCGCTGAGGACCCGGCCGTTCTCGACGTACAGGCCGACGGGGTCGCCCGGGTAGCCGCTGTAGGCCTTGCCGCCCTTGATGTCGAAGTACGAGCCGTTGACGGCGGCGAGCGCCCCGGCCCGGCGCGCCGCCTGACGCACCGTCTGCGGCAGGGCCATGCTCGCGCCGTGCGCGCCGACGAGCCGGGCCTCGGCGCCCGGGGCGATCCGCAGGACGGAGATCCGCACCGGTCCGGCCGGGCCCCGGTGGACGGACTCCCGGTAGTCGACGCCGGCGGCGAGCGGCCGCTCGGCGACGGGACCGGACGGCTTCGCGGAGATGCCGGGGTCCTCCTCCGACCGGGTGCACGCCCCGGTCACGGCCAGCAGGGCGAGGGCGAGGGCGGTGACCCGGTGGCGGGCCGGAAACCTAGCCATCCGCGGGCAGCACACCGGGCGAATCGCCCAGGCCGCCGACGTGGATGGTGATCTCCTGCCGGACGCGGTGCCCGCCCTCGTCCTCGAAGACGCAGGCGAAGCCGTCGTAGCCCAGGAAGTCGGGGGCGGCCTGGTAGGTGAGGCCGCCGCCGGGCGCGTGGAAGAGCGTGCCGTGGGCGGGGAACGAGTTACCGGTGAACCGCAGGCCGTCGGCGGGCTGGTAGTCGGCCGGGACGGTGAAGCGCCCGCCGGGGTTGAGGATCATGGACCGGCCCGCCAGCCAGTGCCTGCGGACCCGGAATCCGAGGTGGGAGTTGGACATCGAGGAGACCAGCCCCTCGTCCTCGGTGCGCTTGACGCCCACGACGATCCGCGGCAGGAGGTACGAGGCCTCCGGCGCGTCGTCGTCGATCTTGACGGTCATGGTGGCGGTGCGCGGCTCGGCGCCGGAGGAGTAGGTCGCGTAGCGCCCGTTGCCGAGCTTGCCCAGGCCCTTGTGCCGGAGGACCTTCGTCACGCCTTCGAAGATGTCGCCGAGCAGATAGCCGTAGACCCGGTAGGGGGCGTCCTGCGGCGTGATGGAGAGCGCGAACTGGAACTTCTGCCCGGGGACGAGCGGGCTTCCCGGGTCGACGTCGGAGAAGAGCTCCAGGTGGCCGCCGTACTGCGGAGTCTCCGGGTGGCCGACCCAGGAGCGGGCCAGGGGGTACCAGTCGCTCATCGCACTACCTCGCTCACGCGGGACTTGGTCAGGTGCTCGAAGACGTCGTCGGACAGCCAGCCGACCTCCTGCTCCGGCACGTGCGCGTCGAGGTTGCGGAAGCTGTTCGGGTGCAGCAGGCCCTGTCCGTACATCTCGCGGGAGACGAAGCGGGCGCACTCGATCACGCCCTGCGGCCTGAGGTGGGTGTTGTCCTCGACGCCGTCCGGGTAGTTGGGGCTCTCCCCGGGCTGGAGGTAGACGAAGAGCTTCTTGCTCTCCTCGGCGCCCAGCTGCTGCCACCAGTTGGAGGAGAACTCGTGCAGGTCGATCAGCGGGACGGAGAGGGTCCGGGACAGCTCGCGGATGGCCTGCGGGTAGACGCCGAGGCTGCGGCGCATGTTGCCGTGGGCGTCGAACACCCGGCGCTCCTGGCCGGGGATCAGGACCGGATGGGCGCCGCGGGACCGCGCGCCGTCGACGTACTTGCGCAGGTAGAACTGGAAGTCGGAGAACGGCGCGCTGAACCGGCCGGCCTCGGAGCGCATGTCGTTGTGCCCGAAGGAGACGAGCAGCAGGTCGCCGGGGGCGATGTTCTCCAGGATCCACGCGAGCCGCCCGCGCTCGTAGAAGCTGCGCGAGCTCGCGCCGGCCCGGGCGCAGTTGACGACCTCGACGCCCTGCAGGAACAGGTGCATGGCCTGTCCCCAGCCGGCCATCGGGGCCATGCTGATCTGCCGGGTGCAGACCGAGGATCCTCCCGCCAGGAAAATTCGTTTCATCCGACCGTTCGTCCCTGCTCGCCTTGCCACTTCATGGAATCTGCACCCCGCGGTAGTCGTCGGAGTCGGGGTCCGCCACGACCGAGGAGTCCAGCGTCTCGATGACGCGGTACGCCCGTTCGCAGTTCGACGTGTCGCGCAGCACGAAGAACTCGGCCGCGCGGCGCTGGTACTCGGGTTCGACCTGGAAGCCGCGCTCGATCGAGCCGATGATCTCGTGCACGGCGTGCTCGACCGTCGCACACGCCGGGCCGAAGCCGTCCCGCCCCAGGTCGAAGTACCCGCGCTTGTAGTGCTTGCTGTAGAACTCCTCGTCGTCGAAGTTCGTGTAGACGATCGGCTTGCCCATGTAGGCCACGTCGAAGAACACGGACGAGTAGTCGGTGACCAGCATCGAGCACTCGCGCATCGCGAGCTGGACGTCCCGGCCGGTGGTGGACACCGTGATGGACGGGTGGTCGATCGTGAAGTGCTTGAGGTACGGCCGGATCTCGTAGTGCGGCATGAACTCCAGCTCGACGCCGTAGTACTCCAGGGCCCGCAGCAGGCGCTCGTCCCGCAGCAGCGAGGAGAAGAAGCGGTAGTACTGCGAGGCCGCGAAGGGGACCTCGGGCTTCGCCGCCTTGTTGTACGAGGGGGCGACGATGTCGCGCCGCCAGGTCGGCATGACCAGGATCCGGCGCAGGCCCGGCACCGGGGCGAGCGCGTCGTAGCGCGGCAGCCCGGTGGCGGCGACGCGGTCGTAGCCGTAGCCGCAGTGCTCGGCGAAGTAGGCGCGCTCGCTGCGGCCGGTGGTGAGCACCATGTCGACGTTGGTGGCCTGGGCGTGGATGGAGGCCACCACGTCGTTGTAGACGACGCCGTGCTGGAGGAAGACCCGCTTGTAGCGCAGCAGGTCTCCGTAGCCGCGCAGGAAGGCGCGCTTGGGCAGCCCGGGGAAGCCGAGGTACGCCTCCAGGTCGTAGGCGTTGATCAGGCGCTCGGCGTGGAGCAGGTAGGCGCGGTGCTTCCAGGAGAGGCGGTCGATGACCTGGCCGTGCGGGGCGAGCTTGGCCCAGTCGGCCGAGGTGCGGTTGATGGAGTAGTAGACCTTGCGGCGGGGGTGGTTCTGCCGGATCCACTTGAACAGGTGGTAGCTGTTGTCCTGGGCGGTGTCCTCGCGCTCACCGATGATCCAGATGCCCTTGCGGTGCAGGAGCGGATGGGTCAGCCAGTACATCAGGCGGGTGCGCCAGCCGGGGCGGCCGGGCAGCGAGGCGCGCAGCTCCCGGAAGAAGCGGCGGCGCTTGTCCCTCCGGCGGGCGAGGAAGCCCCGGACCCAGCGGACCCTGGGCGTCTCGTCCTCCTCGACGGAGAGCACGAAGCGCTCCTTGCCCCGGGTGTGCACGCCCTTGAAGCGGTGCAGCATCTGGCGGGCGGCCAGCGGGGTGTCGTGGTGCCGGTCGCCCTCGTGGACGCGGATCGTGAGGGTGAGTTCGGCGTTGGCGAGGGCGGACGCCAGCCTGGTGGTACGGACGCGGGCCCGCCACCCGGCGTACAGGTCCTGGTCCTTGCGGGTGCGCCAGCGGTCGCGCCGGTAGACCTGCTCGACCGGGACGGCGTGCTCGCGCCGGCCGTCGGAGAGGACCAGTTCGACGCGGTTGGTGAAGGGCCGGTCGATGTCCGTGGCGGCGAGGACCAGCAGGCCCTGGAACTCGATCTCGCCGCCGGACCAGTCGAAGGTCTCCAGGACGGCGCTGATCCGCGGGACGCGCAGCAGCCCGGTGTCGATCGGGTCGCCGGCGAGCCTGCGGTAGACGCCCTCGTCGTCGAGGTAGAGGGTCGGCAGGTAGTCCGGCGTGGTCCGCGGCTCGGCGAACAGGTCCAGGTCGTTGGTGACGATCGCGTGGTGCTGGATCCGGGCCAGGGGCTGGACGGTGTACTGGAGGATCAGGTCGGCGGGTATCCCGGCGTAGATCTCGTGCAGCCAGGGCAGGGCGGCGGCGATCTCCGGCTTGCTCATGACCCGGTGCATGTTGCGCACGTAGGGCTGGAGCGAGCGCACGACGAAGCGCTGCGCGAGGCGCACCGTGCGCTCCGGTTGGTCCTGGACCGCCTTCAGCACGTGGGCGGCGAGCCGGACGAGTTCCTGGCTCTTCACCGGGTCGTTCCACGGCCGGTCGAAGAGGGAGCCCCGCAGTTCCTCGTCGCGCTCGTAGAAGCGGGCGCCGCGGGCGATCGCGATGCGGCGGGAGCGCAGCAGCGCCGGGACGGTGAACCAGTCGTCCTCGAAGCCGGGGCCCGGGCCGCAGCGGAGGCGCTGGGCGCGCACGTAGGAGGTCTTGAACAGCTTCGCGCCGAGGGAGGCGGAGAAGACCAGGTACGGCGCGTCGTCGAGGCGGTCGACGGCGCCGGTCTCCTTGAAGTACCGCTGCCAGGGCTCCTCGCCGTTCCGCTCCGGGCCGGGGAAGTTGTCGCCGCGGCCGACGACGACGTCGACGCCGGTGTCGACGCGGCGGGCGGCGGACAGCAGCCGGGCGACCGCGGCCTCGCCGAGGATGTCGCGGGCCCGCGCGAACATGACGTAGGCCGCGGTGACGTACTGGAGCCCGTGGTCGAAGGAGGAGCGCAGGCCGAGGCTGTACTGCGTGATCACGCGGGCGTTGGGGTGCCACGCGGTGAAGTCGGCGAGCAGGTACGGCGTCGCGTCGGTGGAGCCGTCGTCGACGAACACGACCTCGAGGTCGGGGAAGTTCGCCTGGGCGGAGAGCGAACCGAGGAAGTCGGGGAGGTTGTACTCGTCGTTGCGGCAGTGGACGACGACCGCCGCCGCGTACCGGCCGGGGGCGGTGGCCGGGGCCGGCGGCGGGGCGTCCTGCCACCAGAGCCACGGGGTGCCGCGCGGCTGGACCTTGGACCGGGTCTCGGTGGTCTGCGGGCGCAGGCCGAGGTTGCCGCTGACCGTCTCGTAGACCTCGTAGGTCGCCGCGTCGGCGGCGTACCGCAGGTCCTCGGTGTCGACGGCGCTGATGTTGAGCGCGGTGGAGGCGCGCTCCCCGCCGTACCGGAGCTGGACGAAGAAGTTCCAGTGGCCGCCCTGGCCGGCCTTGCCGAGGGTGGCGGCCAGGTCGATCGTGGCGTGGTAGCGGATCCAGTGCTCGTCGACCTCCACGCCGGTGGCGGGGAAGTGGTGGTCCGTCTTGGTGCTGCGGCGGCGCAACACGGCCACCAGGGAGATCTTGCCCTCGGGGTCGACCCGGCCGAACTGGTTCCTGACGGCGCCGGCGATGTGCAGCCGGTCGCCGACGATCTCGACCCGGGACGCCTCGTTGTACAGCCGCGCGTCGGCGAGCTTGGTGCCGGTCAGTTCGAGGTCGGTGACGTCGAGGAACCGCTCGGCGCCGTCGATGCCGAGCATCGAGGCCGACCAGTAGACGCGGCCGTCGCGCTCGACGACGTCGGAGCTGACGACGCTGCGGCGGCGGGTGAAGTCGGCCGCCGACACGGCGATGTCGGTCCGCCCGTGCATGAGGCCGAAGGCGCGCACCCGCTCCATGGGCCCGCACAGGTCGTAGGTCTGCGGGTTCAGGCCCTGCAGGTACGGGGCGACGGCCCGCACGAAGCCGCGGCGGTAGGTCTCGTCGCCGGTGCGCAGCTCGGGGGTGTAGAGGCGCAGGTCGTGCGTGAGGAACTTGGCGCCCTTGTGGGCGAGCAGGTCCGGGCGGCCGACGTCGGCGAGGAAGCGGTCGGTGTACTGGTGGACGAGGACCCGGTCGCGGATGCTGCGGAGCTCGTGGCGGCGGTTGGTGATGGACGGCTGGTCGCCCTCGCGCTCCCACATCCACCGGTAGACGGGGGTGGCGAGGAGGGTCAGGGAGCGGGCGTGGAAGTTCGCGACCGTCGAGAAGTAGGTGTCCTCGAAGAAGACGCCTTCGGGGAAGCGGATGCCGAAGTCGTCGAGGAAGTCGTGGCGGTAGAGCTTGCCGGCCGCGATGGGGTCGCTGAAGAGCTCGGGGAGGGCGCCGAGGCCCCCGACGGTCCGGTCCCCGGCGTAGAGCTGCGGCTGCCAGACGGTGACCTCGTCGGTGCCCAGGTTGACGCGCAGGGCGCGGCCGGCGGTGACGTCGGAGCCGGTGGCGAGCGCGGAGGAGAGCAGTTCCTCGACGGCCTTGAGCGGCAGTTCGTCGTCGGCGTCGAGGAACATCACGTACTCGCCGGTGGCGGCCTCGATGCCGTTGTTCCGGGGCGCGCCGCAGCCGCCGCTGTTCTCCGGCCGCTCGATGATCCGCACCCGGTCGTCCTGGGCGAACTGGCGGGCGGTGAGCAGCGTGCCGTCGGCGGAGCAGTCGTCGACGACCAGGACCTCGACGTTGCGGTGGGTCTGGGAGAGGGCCGACTGGAGGGCGCGGGAGAGCGTGGCACTCGCGTTGTAGGCGGGTACGACGATGCTCACGCGGTAGTGCGTGATGTCCGGCGGAACGCTCATGACCAGTTCTGCCCCGAGTCCACGTGGTACTGGCCGGGGTGGGGCTGCGCGGGGACCCGCGGGAGCCACGCGGTGTCCTGCCCGCCATGGCCGTTGTGCCCACCGTGCCCGTTGTGGCCGTTGTGGCCGTTGTGGCCGCCGTGACCGTTGTGGCCGCCGTGCCCGTCGTGGCCGTTGTACGTGTCGTGCGCGTCGTACCCGTCGTGGGTGTCGGGGTAGGGGTGCGGGTACGGCTGGAAGCCGGGGTCGTCGTCGGGTTCGGGGGCGGGGAAGCGCTGGTCCATCCACACGACCTGCTCGTTCCAGCCGTCCTGCTCCGTCCGGCCGTCCCGGGCGTACGGGTCGTCCCGGTCCGTCCACGCGTCCGGCCCGGCGTCCGGGAGGTCCTGCTCGCCCTCGCGGCGGCGGTGCCGGCCGGCCTGGAGGTGGGGCGAGATGGAGCCCGCGCGGGTGGGCACGCTGTCGGGCGCGAGGCGTTCCATCGTGCGCGTGAAGTCCCGGGTGGAGAGCCAGAACTTGAACATGATCACGAGCTCGAAGACGCCCAGGAGGATCGCGGAGACCGCGGTCGTCACCAGGACGTGGCCGACGAGGGGGCCGACGATGAAGATGAACATCTGGAACTCGATGCCGCTGATCAGGTGCGGCCGGATGCGGCTGCGCAGGAGGGCGTGGCGGAACCGGGCGTACCAGGGGAACCTCTTGCGGAACTGCTGGTGGAGGTCGATGACCTCGGGCTGGCCGGGCTTGGTGGTCGCGGCCGCCTTGAGGGTCTCGCCCTCCGCGAGCGGGTTCTCGCGGAGCAGGTCCTCCATGAAGACGACCTTCTGCTCCTCCTCGCTCACGCCGGCGTCGGCCTGCCGGGCGAGGGTGACGGCCTCGATCTTGGCGCGCATGGACATGCGCATCTTGTAGATCTGGAGCGCGTCGACGTAGCGGAGCATGTCGAGGAAGACGACGACGAGGGCGGCGAGCAGGAAGACGGGCTCGTCGGTCCGGAGGAACTGTCCGCCCATCAGCGCCAGGGCGCAGAACAGCACCCGGATGCGGTCGAAGACGTAGTCCAGCCAGCCGCCGAACACGGAGCCGTTGCCCTTGAGGCGGGCGAGCTTGCCGTCGATGCAGTCGAGGATGAAGCTGATGTGGTACAGCCCGGCGCCGATCGCCAGGGACGTGTAGTCGCCCTCCAGGAAGAAGAAGGCCGAGGCGAGGCCGACGAAGAGGGCGGCCCACGTGACGCGGTTCGGGGTGATCCAGTTGAACCGGGCGAACAGGCAGACCAGCCGGGTCGCGACGGGGTCGACGAGGAGGACGGTCCACCAGGCGTCACGCTTCTTGCACGTGAGTTTCTGGACAGCCCGGAGTGACAGCTTCTGCATGAGCCCCTCAGTCATCGGCGCACGGACATCTGGGCGGCAGGGCAGCCATTGGCCTGCCGCGCGGAGCACCCGAGCCAGGGGCCGTCCACGCGATCCACACATGTGGTCCACTTGTGGTTCACATAAAGACGGCACGACAGTAGCAAAAAAGAGCGGTGTTCGAAAGTTTGACCATGAGGGCCCGGTGGGTCCCATCTGCGTCAAAGCACTCGCCAGGGCTCGAAGTCCAGCCCCTCCGACCCTTCGCGCTGGCGCATGATCCGGGGTCTTCCGTCGGTGCCGAGGACGGCGGCCACCGCGCGTCCCGAGGCGTCCAGGGCCACCGCGGGCGCCACCAGGGAGCGCTCGCCGCCGGGCGCCCACCAGGTTCCCGTGTCGGGGCGGCCGTCGGCGTGCACCCCGATCACGGACGTCCCGTCGCCGCCCGGCCGGACCAGCACGGTACAGGACCAGCCCTGGACCGCCGCGCCGACGGCACCGGTCGCGGCGCCGCTCCCGTCGGCGCCGCCCAGGGCCTCCGGCGCGGGCGCGCCCGGTCTCCAGAGACAGAGCTCGTTGGTGTCGGCGTACCGGAACCGGACGCCGCCGGCCTCGGGGGCGGCCGCGAGGCTGCCGGGGACCATCCGCACCGGGACCGTCCGGTCCTCGGTCCAGCTCCGGGCCGCCGGGTCGTAGTGCCAGTGCACGGCCCGCGTGTGGTCGCGGCGCCGGGCCACGAGGTCGACGCCGCCGTCCGGGCCGGGGAGGGCGGCCAGCTCGTCGGCGATCCGCAGGCCGCGCAGGTGCTCCCAGCCGGTCCAGTGCCCGTTCCGGTCCTGGCGCCGGGTGCTGATGCCGCGTCCGACGTTGCGCACGAAGACGTGCAGGGTGCCCTGGGCGTCGATCGTGGCGACGGGGAAGCCGAGCTGCCGGGCCCGCTCCCACTCGCGCGCGTTCGGGTTGCCGATCGACTGCCAGGGGGCGAGCGGCCGGCCGCTCTGGTACTGGACGGCGGTGACGACCTCCAGGGCCTCGGCCCCCTTGTCCGTGGCCCTGCGCAGGCCGAAGAGCCGGACGTATCCGTCGGGGCCCTGGAGCACGGTGAGGCCCGGCATCAGCTCCGGCGGCGTCTCCAGCGACTCGGGGCCCTCCCAGTCCGGGCCCCCCGGCACGGTCTCCGTCCAGCGCAGGACGCCGGCGGCGGACAGCAGGTGGACGGAGAGCCGCCCGTCCGTGCCCCGGGTGAGCCAGCGGCTCTGCCGGGGGTACCGGGAGGCGGCCTCCCCGGGGGCGTACGGCTCGACGCCGGCGCGCCGGCAGTCCACGTAGACGGGCCGGCCGGTGCGCTCCTGGCAGGCGCGCGCCGCGTGCAGGGCGGCGCGGGCGGCGGCACCGCGACCGGGGGGTTCGAGGACCGCGTACTTCCGCTCCGCGCCCTCGACGGCGACGCTCTCCGGGTCGGGGTCGAGCGTGCCGATCCGGGTCGGGCCGAGGTCGAGGAAGAGGTCGAGCAGGCGCTCCTCGGCATCGTCCCGGGGGTCAAGCACGTACGGCTTGCCGGCGATCCGGTGTCCGCGCTCCCGTGCGGCGGCCAGGGCGGAGCCGAGCGCCTCCGTCTCGCCGGGCTCCCCCGGGCCGAGGCAGACCACGGCGACGGGCACGCCGGGCGGCTCCGCGCCGAGCGGCGCGATCGCGTCGGCGGGCGTGGCCACCACCAGGAGCAGCAGGCCCTCTCCGGGCCGGGCGTCGCCCACGAGGCGCCCGGAGCGTGCTCTCCGGTCGGTTCCGCGCGCCATCTCCGCCCCCTGTCGTCGACTGCCGTTCCCCACTGCGTCGATCGCCCTTTCGACCGACGCCTTCCGGGAACGATAGTCGGCCGCACGGGGGTCGGAAAAATCCGTCCCGGTCGTACACATTTACGACAGCGGCCTATACTGCACGGTCACAGGCGCCCGTGGCCCCTGTGAGACCCGGGGGGAAACCGGGTTCCCCATCGCCCGACGCTGCCAGCAGATGCGAGGAATCACCGCACCATGAGCCAGGACACACGCACGCCCGACACCGGCGGCCGACGTTCCGCCCGCGCCTCGCGTCCGGCCCGCAAGCGCCGCAGGACCGGCCGTATCGTCCTGCTGACGCTCCTGGTCCTGGTCCTGGCCGCGGGCGGCGGCCTGTACTGGATGTACAACAGCCTCGACGGCAACATCAAGGGCGTCGACATCGAGAAGGCGCTCGGCGACGACCGCCCGGAGAAGCTGCCCACCAGCGGCCAGAACCTGCTGGTCCTGGGCTCCGACTCGCGGGCCGGCGCCAACGGCGACCTGGCCGGCGGCGACGCCGGCGGGAGCCGTTCGGACACCGCGCTCGTCGTGCACGTGCCCGAGGGCCGGACCGAGGCCGTCGCCGTGAGCATCCCGCGCGACACCCTGGTCACCCGGCCCGAGTGCGCCCGCCGCGACGGCTCGGCCGCGCCCTCGGCCCAGCGGGTCATGTTCAACTCCGTCTACGCCCAGTTCGGCCCGGCCTGCGTGGTCAAGACCGTGGAGGCGATGTCCGGGGTCCGGCTCGACCACTTCCTGGAGATCGACTTCGCCGGGTTCAAGGACCTGGTCGACACCATCGGCGGGGTCACGGTCGACGTGAAGGAGCCGATCGACGACAAGCAGAGCGGCCTCCACCTCGCCGCCGGCGAGCAGCGGCTCGACGGCACCCAGTCCCTCGCCTTCGTCCGCACCCGCCACGGCGTCGGCGACGGCAGCGACCTCGGCCGCATCAGCCTCCAGCAGCAGTTCCTGACCTCCCTCCTCTCCGAGGTCAAGAAGCAGGACCTGCTGGGCAGTCCCACCAAGAGCTACAAGATCGCCAGCTCGGCGACCAAGGCGCTCACCACCGACTCCGCGCTGGCCTCCCTGACCGCGCTCAGCGAGTTCGGCCGGAGCCTGAACGGCGTCGACCCGCAGAACATGGAGACGATCATGCTGCCGGTCGCCTACGACAAGAAGGACCCGAACCGCGTCGTCGCCGCCGAGCCGAACGCCTCCCAGCTCTGGAAGGCGATCCGCGAGGACGCCGAGATCCCCGAGTCCGCGAAGAAGTCCCCCGCCACGGGCGGCTGACCGAGCGCCCCGGCACGACGGTGCCCCGGACCCCGGAAGGGGGTCCGGGGCACCGGTGCGTCCGGGGTCAGATCCGCGCCCACGCCCCCGGGGCGGCGTCCGTCCCGCCCTTCCCGCGCGCCACTATCGGCTCGCCGCCCGCCGCGACCGCCGCGGCGACGACACCGCCGGAGGCGTCGCTCCGCAGGGCCGGGGGGCCCTGGACGTCGGGACCGGGCGCGGACCAGCGCAGCTCCTGCGCCCCCTCCCGCTCCGCCGGGTAGGAGGCGAACACCACCCGCCCCGAGGCGTCGCGCTGGGCGATCAGCGTGTGGTCGACGCCGTCGACGGGACGGCGGACGACGGTCAGCGGGCCCTCGCCGGCCGCGTCGACGAGGGGCGTGGGCGCCAGGTCCCGCTCGGGCGACCAGGCGCACACCCTCCCCTCCCTGTCCAGGTAGAAGGCCGTGACGTGCCCGGAGGGCCCCCGCACGGCGCCCATGGTGCCCATGGTGACCGGGGCGGGCAGGAGCTCCTCGCGGAGCGGCTTCGCGCCGGACTCGCGCTGCACGTAGCGGACGAGCCCCGCGGCGTGCGAGGAGTACAGCTCGACGAAGCCCGAACCATTGGTGACGGCCACCGGCAGGGGGTCGGTCTTGGAGCCGAGCAGGTCCCACCACGGGTGCCAGCCGCCCGCGTCCTTCTGCGCCCGCACGCTGATGCCGCCGCCGCCGTTCCGGCAGAAGACGTACGCGCGCCCGATGCCGTCGACGGTCACGCTCGGGGTCCCGGTCCACCGGAAGGCGGCGCCGTTGGGGTGGGTGATCGAGCGCCACTCCAGGGCCGGGCGGCCCGTCTGGTACTGGGTGCTGTGCACCAGCTCGACGCGGTCCGGCTCGCCGCCCGCCACGGGTCGCAGACCGACGAGGTGGACGTACCCGTCGGCGCCCTGGCCCACCGAGAGGCTGGGCAGCAGCCCGCCGCTGCCGCCGCCGATCGCCTCGGGCCCGCTCCAGCCGCCGTCGGCGCCCTCGGTCCAGCGCACCGCCCCGCCGTTCCGGGGCAGGTAGACGCTGAGTCTGCCGTCCTTCCCCCGGGCCAGCCAGGAACCCCTCACTTGCGGGGTGTCGGGAGAGCCGTGGAGGTGGGTGGCGGGGGCCTCGGATCGATTCGCCATGGGAGTGCAGCGCTCCGGTCAATCAGGATGCGGGTCGGGTACGAGCCGACTGTAGCGGCCCCTTCCGACCCGCCCTCCCCGCGCCTTCGGCACCGCTCCCGGCGGCCCCTCAGTACCGGGCTTCCCGGCCCTCCTGGCCCAACCGGCTGTGACTCCGCCCGTACAGGAAGTACACGACGACGCCGATCGCCATCCAGACCGCGAACCGGAACCAGGTCTCGCCCGGCAGGTTGAGCATCAGCCAGAACGAGGCCGCGATGGAGAGGATCGGCAGCGCGGGCACCCAGGGGGTGCGGAAGGCGCGCGGCAGGTCGGGGCGGGTGCGGCGGAGGACGATGACGCCGGCCGCGACCATCACGAAGGCGAAGAGGGTGCCGATGTTCACCAGGGTCGCCAGCTCGTTGATGCTGGTGAAGCCGGCGACGATCGCGATGATCACGCCGAGCAGGATCGTCGGCCGGTACGGGGTCCTGAACCGGGGGTGGGTGACGGAGAAGAAGCGCGGCAGCAGGCCGTCGCGGCTCATCGCGAAGAAGACGCGGGTCTGGCCGAGCAGCAGGATCAGACAGACCGTGGTGAGGCCGACGGCGGCGCCGAAGCTGATCACGCCCGCGTAGAAGGGGTGGCCGGAGGCTTTGAAGGCGTCGGCGAGCGGGGCGCTGACGGACAGCTCCTTGTAGTTCTGCATGCCGGTGACGACGAGGGAGACGGCCACGTAGAGCACGGTGCAGATGAGGAGCGAGCCGAGGATGCCCCGGGGCATGTCCCGCTGCGGCAGCTTGGTCTCCTCGGCGGCGGTGGCCACCACGTCGAAGCCGATGAAGGCGAAGAAGACCACGGAGGCGGCGGTGAAGATGCCCATGACGCCGAAGTTCGTCGGCTCGTAGCCGAAGATCAGCTGGACCATCGGGGAGTCCCAGCCGGAGCCGCCGCCCTCGGGGGTGACGGCGGGCGGGATGAAGGGCTTGTAGTTGTCGCCGACGATGAAGAACAGGCCGGCGACGATCACGATCATCACCACGGTCACCTTGATCGCGACGACGAGCGCGGTGATCCGGGCGGAGAGCTTCATGCCCAGGACGAGGACGACGGTGATGACCAGGACGAGCAGGAACGCCAGGATGTCGAAGGTGCCGCCCTCGATGTCCGGGCCCTCCAGGGCGGCCGGTAGGTGCCAGCCGATGTTGTCCATGAGCGAGCGGACGTAGCCGGACCAGCCGACGGCCACCACCGCCGTCCCGAGCGCGAACTCCAGGACGAGGTCCCAGCCGATGATCCAGGCGGGCAGTTCACCGATGGAGGCGTACGCGAAGGTGTACGCCGATCCGGCCACCGGCACCGTCGAGGCGAACTCGGCGTAGCAGAGGGCGGCGAGGGCGCAGACGATGCCGGCGGCGACGAAGGCGAGGGCCGTCGCCGGGCCGGCGTTCTCCTTGGCGACCTTGCCGGTGAGGACGAAGATGCCGGTGCCGATGATGACGCCGACGCCGAAGACCGTCAGGTCCCAGGCGGACAGGGACTTCCGGAGGGCGTGCTCCGGCTCCTCCGTGTCCCGGATCGACTGCTCGACCGATTTGGTCCGGAAGACTCCGGAGTTCGCCCGTGGCTGCTGGTCCGTACTCACCGTGGTACCTCCGCGCTCCGCCCGACGTCGGTCTCGGTGCCTCCGCGGGTCGGAGGCTGTGATGACGTCTGCCCGGACAGAGCCAGAATGCACGCGAACGGGCCGGTCGGCACCCGGGAGGGTGAACCGACCGGCCCAAAGGGTGGTGCGGAGGTGGTGCGGGGTCAGTCCCGGGCGGGTTCCGCGGTCTTGGCGCCGCTCTTCTCCGCGCTCTCCCCGGCACTGTCCTCGTACCGGCCGTCGAGGCGCGAGACGAGGCCGGTGACCTGCCGGGCGACGTCCGGGGCGGTCAGGCCGATCTCGGCGAGGACCTCGGCGCGGGAGGCGTGGTCGAGGAAGCGCGGCGGGATGCCGAAGTCGCGCAGCGGGACGTCCACGCCGGCGTCGCGGAGCGCCTGGGCGACGGCCGAGCCGACACCGCCGACGCGGCTGTTGTCCTCGACGGTGACGACGACCCGGTGGCGCGCGGCGAGCGGGGCGAGGGCCTCGTCGACGGGCTTGACCCAGCGGGGGTCGACCACGGTGGTGGAGATGCCCTGCCGGTCGAGCAGGTCGGCGATCTCCAGGCACATCGGCGCGAGGGCGCCGACGGAGACCAGGAGGACGTCGGGCCTGTCGGTGCCGGGCTCGCGGAGCACGTCCATGCCGCCGACGCGGCGCAGGGCGGGGACGGCGGGGCCGACCGCGCCCTTGGAGAAGCGGACCACGGTGGGGGCGTCGGTGACCTCGACGGCCTCGCGGAGCTGGGCGCGGACCTGGTCGGCGTCGCGCGGGGCGGCGAGCCGCAGGCCGGGCACGACCTGGAGGATCGACATGTCCCACATGCCGTTGTGGGAGGCGCCGTCGGTGCCGGTGACGCCGGCCCGGTCGAGGACGAAGGTGACGCCGCACTTGTGCAGGGCCACGTCCATCAGGACCTGGTCGAAGGCGCGGTTGAGGAAGGTGGCGTACACCGCGAAGACCGGGTGGAGGCCGCCGGTGGCGAGGCCGGCCGCGGAGACCGCGCCGTGCTGCTCGGCGATGCCGACGTCGAAGACCCGCTCGGGGAAGGCCTTGGCGAACTTGTCGAGGCCGACGGGCTGGAGCATGGCCGCGGTGATGGCGACGATGTCCGCGCGCTCCTTGCCGAGGGCGACCATCTCGTCGGCGAAGACGCCGGTCCAGTCGGCGCCGGAGGTGGAGATCGGGAGGCCGGTGTCGGGGTGGATCTTGCCGACGGCGTGGAAGCGGTCGGCCTCGTCCTGGAGGGCGGGCTGGTAGCCGCGCCCCTTCTCGGTGAGGCAGTGGACGATGACGGGGCCGCCGAAGCGCTTGGCGCGCGTCAGGGCGGACTCCAGGGCCTCGATGTCGTGGCCGTCGATGGGGCCGACGTACTTGAGGCCGAGGTCCTCGAACATGCCCTGGGGGGCGATGAAGTCCTTGAGGCCCTTCTTGGCGCCGTGCAGGGTCTCGTAGAGCGGCTTCCCGACGACCGGGGTGCGCTCCAGGATGTCCTTGCCGCGGGCGAGGAAGCGCTCGTAGCCGTCGGTGGTGCGCAGGGTCGCCAGGTGGGTGGCGAGGCCGCCGATGGTGGGCGCGTAGGAGCGCTCGTTGTCGTTGACGACGATGACCAGCGGGCGGTCCTTGGCGGCGGCGATGTTGTTCAGCGCCTCCCAGGCCATGCCGCCGGTGAGGGCGCCGTCGCCGATGACGGCCACGACGTGGTCGTCCTTCTTCAGGACCTCGTTCGCCTTGGCCAGGCCGTCGGCCCAGCCGAGGACCGTGGAGGCGTGCGAGTTCTCGATGACGTCGTGCTCGGACTCGGCCTGCGAGGGGTAGCCGGAGAGGCCGCCCTTCATCTTGAGCTTCGAGAAGTCCTGGCGGCCGGTGAGCAGCTTGTGGACGTAGCTCTGGTGGCCGGTGTCCCAGAGGACCTTGTCCTTCGGGGAGTCGAACACCCGGTGCAGGGCGATGGTCAGCTCGACCACGCCCAGGTTGGGCCCGAGGTGCCCGCCGGTCTTGGAGACGGCGTCCACGAGGAACGTCCGGATCTCGTCGGCCAGCTGGTCCAGCTGTTCCGGGGAGAGCCGGTCCAGGTCTCGCGGTCCCCTGATACGGGTCAGCAGAGCCACCCGTTCCTCCTTGCGTTTGAGCTGGTCGAGCTTGCCGATTTGTCGAGTCTAATGTTCCGTCTTGGATCGTGGGCAGCGGGCCGGGGAGTGAGGCGTCACTCCGACGGTCTACGGGCCGGTGATCCGTACGGCTCCGTGCGGGCGTGTGCACTGGTCCGGACGCACCGGTGCCCGGCGCCGGTTTCACGGCGCCGGGCAGGTGTGGCGAGCGTTACGCGCGCGTGGCGGGGCTTTTCCGGGCGCGCCCGGCCGGTTTTCCGGGTGCGCCCCGCCTTCTTCCGAGCGCTACGCGCGTCCGGCCGTCTTCTGGGTCTTGCGGGAGACGGAGTCGATGATCACGGCGATGAGCAGGACCGCTCCGGTGATCATGTACTGGATCGCGTTCGAGGACAGGTTCATCTGGTTGAGGCCCTGGACGATGGACTGGATGACCAGGATGCCCAGGAGCGCCGACCAGACCTTGCCGCGTCCGCCGAACAGGGACGTGCCGCCGATGACCGCCGCGGCGATGCACATCATGAGCTGGTTGCCGCCGCCGAGGGAGCGGTCGGCGCCGCCGGTCGCGGAGGCGAGGAACAGACCGCCGATCGCGCCCATGGTGCCGGAGATCATGAAGACCGAGATCCGGATCCACGAGACGTTGATGCCGGCGCGGCGGGCGGCCTCGATGCCGCCGCCGACCGCGAAGACCTGGCGGCCGTAGGTGGTGCGGCGCAGCACGAAGTCGGTGACGAGCAGGATCACCAGGAAGATCACCAGGGAGAGCGGCAGGCCCTGCTCCTGGTTGAAGCCGTACGCGGCGACGAGGACCAGGACCGCCAGGACGGCGGTGCGCAGGATGATCTCGCTCTGCGGGCGGTGCGGCAGGTCGGCGGCCTTGCGGCGGTGCGCGTCGCGGAACTGGGCCAGGTAGAAGGCGGCGATCACGGCGACGGCCAGGCCGTAGGCGGCGGCGACGTCGGAGAAGTAGTACTTCGTCAGGTCGTTGACGAAGCTGCCGATCGGGGTGGAGATGGTGGAGCGCTCGCCCATCACCCAGGTCTGCAGGCCGGCCCAGCCGAGGAAGCCGGCGAGGGTGACGACGAAGGCGGGCACGCCGATCTTGGCGAACACGATGCCGTGGAAGGCGCCGATCAGGGTGCCGGACAGGATGCCGAGGAGGATGGCGAGGCCGTCGGGCATGTCGGTGCCGAGGACGCCCCAGACGGAGCCGGCGAGACCGGCCACGGAGCCGACGGCGAGGTCGATCTCGCCGAGCAGCAGCACGAAGACGATGCCGACGGCCATGATGCCGGGGCCGACCGCGTACAGCGTGATCTGGTCGAGGTTGTAGGAGGTGATGAAGTTGCCGGTGAGGGCCTGGAAGACGACGCCGATGACGATGAGGCCGACGACGACGGGCAGCGAGCCGATCTCGCCGGAGCGGATCTTGCGCTTGAACTCGTCGACGTAGCCCTTGAAGCCCTGCTCGCGGACGAGGAGGCGGGGGTCGACGGCGGGGATCGCGGCGGCGGCCGGGGTCTCGGTGGCCGGCGCGTCGGCGTCGGGGGTGCGGGGCTCGGGCACCGCGGCCTCTTCGCTCGCGGCGGGAGGGGTCTTGCTCACTTCGCTACCTCCGCGTTGCGGGCCTGGCGGCGGGTCACGGCGTTGTCCGTGGCACCGGTGATCGCGGCGATGATCTCTTCGTGCGTGGTGGTGGCGACCGGGAAGGTTCCGTTGTTGCGGCCCAGGCGGAGGACGGCCACGGTGTCCGCGACGGCCTTCACGTCGGCCATGTTGTGGCTGATGAGGATGACGCCGAGGCCCTGCTCGCGCAGCCGCTCGACCAGGTCGAGGACCTGGGCGGTCTGCTCGACGCCGAGGGCGGCGGTCGGCTCGTCGAGGATCACGATCTTCGGGTCGCCGACCAGGGCGCGGGCGATGGCCACGACCTGCCGCTGGCCGCCGGAGAGGGCGGCGACGGGGATGCGGACGCTGGGGATGCGGATGGAGAGGGTGGAGAGCAGGTCCTTCGCGCGCTTCTCCATGGCGACCTCGTCGAGGACGCCGCCCTTCTTGATCTCGCGGCCGAGGAACAGGTTGGCGACGACGTCGAGGTTGTCGCAGAGCGCGAGGTCCTGGTAGACGGTCGCGACGCCGAGGTTCTGGGAGTCGTGCGGGCGGGAGATCTCGACCCGCTCGCCCTCCCACTCGATGGCGCCCTCGTCGATGGGGTGCACGCCGGCGATCGTCTTGACCAGCGTGGACTTTCCCGCTCCGTTGTCGCCGACGAGCGCGACGACCTCACCTGCGTGGACTTCGAGATCGACACCGGAGAGGACCTGGACCGCTCCGAATCGCTTGAAGATCCCGCGCAACGCCAGCACGGGCGTCTGGGACACGTGAACCAACTCCTTCGCCGCCCGCGGACGGCGGCACGTCGCGCCGCCGGTGCAGCGCCAACAAAGTTCTGGGGGGTGGGCTTCGTCCGGCCCCCGGACCGACAGCGGGGTCTGGGTCGGCCGGGGACCGGACGGGCTCGGGGGAAAGGATCCCGGCCCGTCGCCGGTCGTCGTACGGGGTGTTCACCCTCTGTACGCGAGCGGCGGGGCCGCGCGTCCGGCGCCGTCTCGGTCGGGAGACGGCCGGGGGCCGGGCGGGGCCGGGCCGGGATCCGTGGTGCCGGGCCCTCGGGGGGCCCGGCGGGGTGGAGCGGGGGTTACTTGACGCCCAGCTCGGTGCACTTGGCGGCGAGGTCCGCGGTGCAGAGGTCGGCGGCCTTGTAGATGCCGTCCTTGACGACCGTGTCCTGGATGTTGGTCTTGTCGACCACGACCGGCGGGAAGAGCGTGGACGGCACGCCGTCGGTGTCGCCCTGGGCGCCGAGGTCCTTGCCCTGGAGCAGGTTCACCGCGAACTTGGCGGCCTCGGGGGCCAGCTGGAGCGGCGACTTGTAGATCGTGAAGGTCTGGGTGCCGGCGATGATGCGCTGGATGCCCGCGACCTCGGCGTCCTGGCCGCCCACCGGGATGCCCTTGATGCCGGCGTTCTCCAGGGAGGTGACGATGCCGCCCGCCATGCCGTCGTTGGCGGAGTAGACGGCGCCGATCTTGTCCTTGCCGACCGAGGAGATCGCGGCGGACATCTTCTCGCCGGCGATCTTCGGGTCCCACTCGCCGGAGGCCTCGTAGGCGATCTTGCCGACCTTGCCGTCGAGCGCGGTGTGGGCGCCCTTCTTGAACAGGGCGGCGTTCGGGTCCTTCTCGTCGCCGTTGATCATCACGACGTTGGCGGTGGCGGCCTTGCCGCCGAGCGCGGCGAGGAGGGCCTGGCCCTGGAGCTCGCCGACCTTGTTGTTGTCGTGGCTGACGTAGGCGTCGGCGCCCTTGACGGCGCGGTCGTACGCGACGACCTTGACGCCCTTGGCCTTGGCGTCCTTGACCCAGCTCTCGGCCTTGGTGGCGTCCACCGGGTCGAGGGCGATGACCTTGATGCCGTCGGCGATGAACTGGTCGAACTGCTGCTTCTGCTTGACGACGTCGGAGACGGCGTTGTTGTACACGACCTCGCAGTCGCCGCACGCGGCCTTGACGGCCTTCTCGAACTGGGGCTTGTCCAGGGCCTCGTAGCGCGAGGTCTTGTTCTCGGGCAGGAGCAGACCGATCTTGGTCGAGCTGCCCTTGTCGCCGCTGTCGTCGCCGCCGGCCTGGCCACAGGCGGCGAGCGAGAGGGCCATCGACACCGCGGCCGTGGCTATGACGGCACGACGCGTCACTGCGTTCATTTGGGGTTGCCTCCCTGACGAGGCCGCGACGTTGCGGCCGAGGTGGCACGAAGTCAACTCGGCCGCAACGTTGACGTCAAGAAGTAAATTCTTAACGAGATGACAACGGTGGTGTTCGTTATCTAAGTGAAGGCAAGCCGGGAGGTCGGCGCGGCAGCGGGCAGGGCACTCTCCAACAGGGTCGAATCACCCATTTCGCTCAGCACGAGGGCGAGCGCGCCAAGGACCTCGGCGCGCCCGCCGAGGGCCCCCTGGGCCAGCGAGAGCTGCCGGGCGGCACTGGGGATCGCGTACCGCGAGACGGAGTCCCTGATGGGCGCCAGGACCAGCTCCCCGGCCTCCGCGAGGTCCCCGCCGAGCACCACCCGGCTGGGGTTGAGGAGGTTGCAGAGGTTGGCGATGCCGCTGCCGATGTACCGGCCGACGTCCGCGATCACCCGGCGGCAGCCGGGGTCGCCCTCGCGGGCCAGCTGGACGACCCGCTCCATGGTCAGGTCGGGCCCGTGGCTCGGCTGGAGCAGCGGCAGGACGTAGCGGGCGGCCGTGAAGGTCTCCAGGCAGCCCCGGTTGCCGCAGCGGCAGACCGGCCCGGACTCGTCCAGGGTGATGTGCCCGATCTCCCCCGCGGTGCCGCCGGGGCCCCGGTAGACCCGTCCGTCTATGACCAGACCGGCGCCGACGCCGCTGGCCACCTTGATGTACGCCAGGTCCTTGACGCCCCGGCCGCCGCCCCAGACCAGCTCGCCGAGCGCGCCGAGGTTGGCGTCGTTGTCGACGTGCACGGGGACCCCGAGGCGGCCCGAGAGCTCCTCGGCGGGGTTGATGCCGCTCCACCCCGGCAGGATCGACGTCGAGCCGAGGGTCCCGGAGGAGACGTCGATCGGGCCCGGTACGCCCAGGCCCACGCCGATCACCTTGTCGGGGCCGATCCCGGTGGTCAGGACGAGCCGTTTGACCAGCTGTTCCGCCCGGTCGAAGCCCTCGGCGGCGGAGGCGTCGACGTCGAGCGGCTCGGCCTCCTCGGCGAGCACCTGGTGGGCGAGGTTGCCGACGGCGACCCGGAGGTGGGTGTGGCCGAAGTCGACGCCGATCACGATGCCGGCGTCGCCGGAGAGCGAGACGCTGCGGGCCCGGCGCCCCCCGGCGGAGGTGGGCGTGACCTCGACGGTGCCGCCGTCCTTCAGCTCCCGCACGATGTTGGAGACCGTGGCGGCGGAGAGGCCCGTCGCCCGGGCGATCTCCGCCTGGGTGAGCGAGCCGGCCATGCGCACCGCCCGGACGACCCGTTCGAGATTGGCCCTGTGCAGAGAAGTCTGCGACCCCGGAGTCTCCATCGACTCACTCACTCCCACCGTTTTCTCCAACATGTGAACTCTAAGGGGACGCTTTCGGCTTGCTCCCCGTCAAGACCTTGAGTGTCGGAGGTGAGGGTCACACGGTGTTCGCACCGGGTTTCCCGGGCCGTCCTCCCCCGGCCCCGTACCGCCGGAAGGGCCCCCGGCGCGCGGTGCGCCGGGGGCCCTTCGGGAGCGGTGGCGGGGCCGGTGCGGCCCCGGGGATCACTTCACGGCGCCGGCGGTCAGACCGGCCACCACCTGCCGCTGGAAGACGATGTACGCGACGAGGACCGGGAGCATGGCCATCACCAGGCCGGCGAAGAGACCCGACCAGTCGCCCTTGTAGCCCTGGCTGACCGCGAGCTGGACGAGCCCCTGCGAGAGCACCTTCCGCTCCGGCTCGGTGTTGAGCACGGTCGGCAGCAGGTACTGGTTCCACTGCCCCAGGAAGTTGAAGATGCCGACGCTGATGAGGCCCGGCTTGGCCATCGGCAGCATCACCTGGAAGAAGGTCCGGGTGTGCGAGGCGCCGTCCACGAAGGCCGCCTCCGCCACCGAGGTCGGCAGGGTGCGGAAGAAGGCCGTGAGGAAGAAGACCGTGAACGGCAGCGAGTACGCGATGTAGACGAGGATCAGGCCGTGCAGCGTGTTGAGCAGGGCCATGTTCTGCATCACGTAGAACAGCGGCACGAGCGCCAGGATGATCGGGAAGCTCATTCCTCCGATGAAGAGGAAGTAGAGGAAGCGGTTGCCCGGGAACTCGAAGCGGGCCAGGACGTAGGCCGCCATCGAGCCGAGGAGGAGCGTGCCGATCAGCGAGCCGCCGACCACCAGGATGGTGTTCAGGAAGTAGTCGCTCATGTGCGCCTCGGTCCAGGCGCGCGACCAGTTCTCGAAGTGCAGCCTGTCGGGCAGCGACCACGGGGAGGTGAAGATCGCCCGGTCGGTCTTGAAGGAGGTCATGACCGCCCAGAGCAGCGGCATGACGACCATGATCGCCCAGAGGATCAGGATGCCGTGGGAGAAGACGTTGAGGGTGGTGCCCTCGCCCTTCGGCTCCTTGCGGGGCGCGGGGGCGGTCGTCTTGGTGACCACGGGGTCCGGTCCCGCCGGGGAGCCGGAGTTGTCCACTCCGGCGGGGGTCGTGTCGGTGATCTTCATCAGAACTCCAGCCGCTCGCGCCGGCCCAGCTTCATCACGACGGCCGCGAAGGCCAGCGTCACGAGGAGCAGGGCGACACCGATGGTCGTGGCGTAGGCGGCCTGACCGTCCCGGAACGCCTTCTGGTACACGTACAGCGGCAGGACGATGGTCGAGTAGTCGGGCCCGCCGCCGCTGGGACCGACGGTCATGATCTGGACGACGGCGAAGGACTCGGCCCCGAGGGCGAGGATGCCCATGTAGATCCAGCCGGACTGCACGGTGTCCCAGAGCAGCGGCAGGGTGATCTTGAAGAAGGTGGTGAAGCGGTTCGCGCCGTCGAGCAGGGCCGCTTCGTAGAAGTCCTTGGGAATGGACGCCATGCCGGCCGAGAAGAGGACGACGAAGAATCCGACGGTGGACCAGACGAGGACGACCATCACGCAGATGAGGGCGAGGTCCGGGTCTCCGAGCCAGTCCGGCTGGACGCTGCCGAGACCGACGCCCTTCAGCACGGAATTGATGGCTCCGCTGTTCGGGTTGTACGCGAACTGGAAGAGCAGCGCGACGATCGCGATCGACAGCACCTGCGGGAAGAAATACACGATCTTGTAGAAGGAGGACCCGCGCACACCGGCGATGGCCGCGCCCTTGCGGCGCCGACCGCCGACATTGAGCATGAAGGCGAAGAACAGCGCGAGGCCGACGGTCACCAGCGGCAGCACCACCGCGAAGGTCAGGCTGTGCTGGAGCGATTTCCAGAAGATCTCGTCGTCCAGCATCCTGCTGTAGTTGTCGAATCCGATCATTCCGAATTCGGGGCTCAGTCCGGTCCAGTCCGTGAGGGAGTAGTAGATGGACTGGATGAACGGCCAGATGACGAACAGCGCGTAGAGCGCGAGGGGGGCCGCCAGGAACCCCACGATGAAACGGTACTTGCCGTGTTGCATGTCCTACCGACCCCGATCTTTCCCGCGCCGGGCACGCCGCTCGTGCCGCGCGCCAAGGGGCCGGGGCCCGCTCCCGGTCGGCGGGAAGGGGCCCCGGCACCGCTCATCAGTGCTTGTAGTGCTTGATCGAGGAGTCCTGGGCCGCCTCGTCGGCGAACTTCTGGATCTTCTTGATCGTCTCGGCCGGGGTGGCGCGCCCGGCCATCATCTCGCCGATGCCGGCGACGCCGATCTTCTCCTTCTGGAGGGCGACGTACCAGTCCTGGAGGCGCGGGTTGACGACGTTCTGGCCGGCCTTCTCCAGGGCGGCGACGCCGGACTTGAGGCCCGGGGAGAGCTCGATGCCGTCGGTGCCGCCGTTGAGGGCGGTCAGGGACTTCACGGACTGCGTGAAGTTCTTGGAGGAGGCCTCGCTGAGCATGATGCGGAGCTGCTCCATGCCGCCCTCGGCGTTCTTCGCCTTGGCCGGGACGATGAAGGGCTCGCCGCCGGCGGCCCAGATGGTGCCGAACGGCATCTTGTCGGAGGCGTCGAGGCCGGTCGGGCCGGAGACGGCCAGGCCGAAGTCGGCCGGCATGGTCTTCGCGGCCTCGTTCTCGACCCAGGAGCCGTTCGGGATGAACAGCGCCTTGCCCTCGGTCCAGGCGGTCTGCGACTGGATGTGGTCGAGGCCGGGGGTGCCCTTGAGGATGTAGCCCTTCTGGACCAGCTCGTAGTACGCCTCGAAACACGCCTTGACGGCGGGGTGCTCCCAGGCCTTGGGCTCCAGGTTGTCGATGGCGTCCAGGACCTCGCGGCCGCCGACCTTGCCGATCATCGGGTAGAGCGAGAAGGGGACGTAGTACGGGTGCTTGCCCGCGTACGTCCAGCCGGCGATGCCCTTCTTCTTGGCCTTCTCGCAGACGGCCAGCATCTCGTCCCAGGTCTCCGGGTACTTCGCGTCGAGCGAGTCGAGGAGCTTCTGCGAGTACCAGACGCCGTAGACGGTGTAGGCGTAGTTGAGGATCCAGCACTGCTCGCCGTCGAACTGGCCCATCTCGACGATGCCGGGCCGCAGCGTGTCGCGGACCTTCTTGCTCGGGTCGTCGACCGAGGGCGCGTCGAGCAGCGGGGTGAGGTCCGCGAGCTGCTTCTGGCCGACGAGGACGCCCATGTCCATCTGCTCGGCGCCGGAGTTGTCGATGAGGTCCGGCGGGGTGCCGCCGTTGAAGCGCGGCTGCAGCGTGGTGGTGATCTTCTGGGTCGGGGTGAACTTGACGCTGGCCTTGGGGTAATTGGTCTCGTAGACCTTGATCGCGTCCTTGGCGTACTGCTGTCCGAATCCGCCGTCGAAGAGGACGAAGTCGAGCGGCGCCGACTCGTTCACGCCGAGCGGGTTCTTGTCGGACTTCGTACCCTTCTCGACCTTTCCGTTGCCACCGCTGTCGCTGCTCGCACAGGCGGACAGGAACCCCATGGTCGGTACGGAGATCAGACCGATAGCGGCGGAACGCTTGATCAGATCGCGACGGCCGAGGCCCTCATTGGTCTGTGCGGAGGTGGATCCCATGCTCAAGTCCTCGCCTTCATTCAGGACTCAGGCGGTGTACCGGTCGCCCGTTCTCAACTCGCCACAGGCGAAGGGCCCCGCCACCGCGGTCATTTGCAGCCGGGTCGTGCAGGCGTCGGGCCGTCGTGTGTGGGAACCGACTGGCTGGACGCCGACAGGTATAGTCCACTTCCCTTCGCCTGAGCAAGATCGAAAGCAGGTTTCGACAGCCATCTTTCCCGAGTTGAGACCTGCGGGATAAGCACGCTGGATCTGCGGCGTTTCGTCCAACCATCCGTCCGTCGACACCCTTGACACCGGTCCCGGTATACCCGTACTGGGGCCCGTGGAGGCGGCGCCACCCGGACCCGCGAACGACAAATCGGACACGCCTTCGAGAATCGAAGGGAAACGCGAAGCGGGCCCCGCTCCTCGGAAAGAGGAGCGGGGCCCGCCCGGTGTCACCGGGTCCTACGGCATCAGCCGCGGATGAGGTTCCGGAGCACGTACTGCATGATGCCGCCGTTGCGGTAGTAGTCGGCCTCGCCGGGGGTGTCGATGCGGACGACCGCGTCGAACTCGACGCCGGTGTCGGTGGTGACCTTCACCGTGCGCGGCGTGGTGCCGTCGTTGAGCTCCTCGATGCCGGTGAAGGAGAAGGTCTCCTCGCCCGTCAGACCGAGGGACTCGGCCGACTGGCCCTCCGGGAACTGGAGCGGCAGGACGCCCATGCCGATGAGGTTCGAGCGGTGGATGCGCTCGTACGACTCGGTGATGACGACCTTGACGCCGAGGAGCGCGGTGCCCTTGGCGGCCCAGTCGCGGGACGAGCCGGAGCCGTACTCCTTGCCGCCCAGGATGACGAGCGGGGTGCCCTGCTCGATGTAGTTGCGGGAGGCGTCGTAGATGAAGCTGACCGGCCCGTCGGCCTGGGTGAAGTCGCGGGTGTAGCCGCCCTCGGTGCCCGGCGCGAGCTGGTTGCGCAGGCGGATGTTGGCGAAGGTGCCGCGGATCATGACCTCGTGGTTGCCACGGCGCGAGCCGTAGGAGTTGAAGTCACGACGCTCCACACCGTGCTCGGTGAGGTACTGGCCGGCCGGGGTGTCGGCCTTGATGGCGCCGGCCGGGGAGATGTGGTCGGTGGTGACCGAGTCGCCCAGCTTGGCCAGGACGCGGGCGCCGGCGATGTCGGAGACCGGGGTGGTCTCCATCGTCATGCCCTCGAAGTACGGGGGCTTGCGCACGTAGGTGGACTCGGTGTCCCACTCGAAGGTGTTGCCGGTCGGGATCGGCAGCGCCTGCCACTGGGCGTCGCCCGCGAAGACGTCCTGGTAGGACTTGTTGAACATGTCCTCGCCGATGGCGTTGGCGACGACGTCGTTGACCTCGGCCTCGGTCGGCCAGATGTCCGTCAGGTAGACCGGCTTGCCGTCCTGGTCGGTGCCCAGGGCGTCCTTGGTGATGTCCACCTTCATGGATCCCGCGAGGGCGTACGCGACGACCAGCGGCGGGGAGGCCAGGTAGTTCATCTTGACGTCGGGGTTGATGCGGCCCTCGAAGTTGCGGTTGCCCGAGAGGACCGAGGTCACGGCCAGGTCGTGGTCGTTGACCGCCTTGGAGACCTCATCCGGCAGCGGGCCGGAGTTGCCGATGCAGGTGGTGCAGCCGTAGCCGACGAGGTTGAAGCCGACCTTGTCGAGGTACGGGGTGAGGCCCGCCTTGTCGAAGTAGTCGGTGACGACCTTCGAGCCCGGGGCGAGGGTGGTCTTGACCCACGGCTTGCGGGTCAGGCCCTTCTCCACGGCCTTCTTCGCGACGAGCGCGGCGGCGACCATGACGTACGGGTTCGAGGTGTTGGTGCAGGAGGTGATCGCGGCGACGGTGACGGCGCCGTGGTCGAGCGTGTAGGTGGAGCCGTCGGGGGCGGTCACCTGGACCGGGTTCGACGGGGCCGAGCTCGCGATGGCCGGGGAGTCGGAGGCCGGGAAGGACTCCTGGCCCGCCTCGTCGACGCAGTCCACGTAGTTGCGGACGTCCTGCTTGAACTGCTCGGCGGCGTTCGCGAGGACGATGCGGTCCTGCGGGCGCTTCGGGCCGGCGATGGAGGGGACGACCGTGGAGAGGTCGAGCTCCAGCTTCTCGGAGAAGTCGGGCTCGGCGGCCGGGTCGAGCCAGAGGCCCTGCTCCTTGGCGTACGCCTCGACGAGCGCGACCTGCTGCTCGGAGCGGCCGGTGAGCTTGAGGTAGTTCAGGGTCTCGCCGTCGATCGGGAAGATCGCGGCGGTGGAGCCGAACTCCGGCGACATGTTGCCGATGGTGGCGCGGTTCGCCAGGGAGGTGGCGGCGACGCCCTCGCCGTAGAACTCGACGAACTTGCCGACGACGCCGTGCTTGCGCAGCATCTCGGTGATCGTGAGGACGAGGTCGGTGGCGGTGGTGCCGGCCGGCAGCTCGCCGGTCAGCTTGAAGCCGACGACGCGCGGGATGAGCATGGAGACCGGCTGGCCGAGCATCGCGGCCTCGGCCTCGATGCCGCCGACGCCCCAGCCGAGCACGCCGAGGCCGTTGACCATGGTGGTGTGCGAGTCGGTGCCGACGAGGGTGTCGGGGTACGCCTGGCCGTTGCGGACCATGACCGTGCGGGCCAGGTGCTCGATGTTCACCTGGTGGACGATGCCGGTGCCGGGCGGGACGACCTTGAAGTCGTCGAAGGCGGTCTGGCCCCAGCGCAGGAACTGGTAGCGCTCCTTGTTGCGGCCGTACTCCAGCTCGACGTTCTGGCCGAAGGCTTCCTTGGTGCCGAACTTGTCGGCGATGACCGAGTGGTCGATGACCAGCTCGGCCGGGGAGAGCGGGTTGACCTTCGCCGGGTCGCCGCCGAGCTCCTTGACGGCCTCGCGCATGGTGGCGAGGTCGACGACGCAGGGCACACCGGTGAAGTCCTGCATGATCACGCGGGCCGGCGTGAACTGGATCTCCTGGCTCGGCTGAGCCTGCGAGTCCCAGTTGCCGAGGGCCCGGATGTGGTCGGCGGTGATGTTCGCGCCGTCCTCGGTGCGGAGCAGGTTCTCCAGGAGGACCTTCAGGCTGTAAGGGAGGCGCGCGGAGCCCTCGACCTTGTCCAGCTTGAAGATCTCGTACGACTCGTCGCCCACGCGCAGCGTGCTGCGGGCGTCGAAGCTGTTCGCCGACACGACAGTCTCCTTCATCAATGTGCGCGTACTACCGTCATGCTGCCGCCACGACCCCTCGCGGATCCGTTAAGGTAGGGCTAAGTTAGGTAACCCTTACCGGCCGGGCGGCCACGGTGCGCCGTAAGCAGTTATCTCGATGTCGAGATAACTCTAGTGCATCCCGGTCGCTCGGTCATGCCCGGGCGCCCGCGAGGTGCGTGATGTCGCCCCCGCGCGGCGCCCCGTCGCGCGCCCGCCGCCACGGGACAGGACGAACACGAGCACGTCCCGGCGCTCGCCCCCGACCCGCAGCCACCCCTCCCGTACCCCTTCGCGCCGGAAACCCGCGCGCTCGGCGACCCGCACGGAGGCGGCGTTCCACGGCTCGACGTGCAGCGCGAGCCGGGGAACGCCCAGCTCCCCCAGGGCCCAGTCGGCGACGGCGGCGAGGCCGGCCGCGGCGGCGCCCCTGCCCCGGGCGGAGGCGACGACCCAGTACCCCAGGGTGGCGCCCGCCCCCTCCCCCGCCTCCGGCCACAGACCGACGGCGCCGACGGACCGCCCGCCGGCGTCCACGAGGACGAACGGATACCCGGCCCCGGTCTCCGCCCTCCCCCACTGGCGCTCCACGAAGGCGCGGCCCCCGGCCTCGGAGTACGGGGAGGGCACGGTCGTGACGAGCGGGATGTACGGGTCCTCCGCGGCCTCGCGGACGAGGTCGAGGTCGGACATGCGCCACGGCCGGAGGACGAGGCCGCCGGGGGCGGCCAGGTCGGGTACGCGCAGGGCTCGCTCCATGCAGGCATCCTGCCGCGCGGGGGCCGGCCGGCCGCCCGCACCCCCCGTACGGACGCGGACGACTGGCCGCCCCGGCGCGTGAGGCCGAGGATCGGACCATGTTCAGCGGCGTGCACGTGACCTTCTACAGCCGGGACGCCGAGGCGGACCGCGTCTTCCTCCAGGACGTCTTCGGGTTCGAGCACGTGGACGCGGGGGGCGGCTGGCTCGTCTTCAAGCTGCCGCCCGCCGAGATCGCGATGCATCCCGCCGAGGACGGGCCGAGGCACGAGGTGTACCTCATGTGCGACGACCTCACCCGCACCCTGACGGCCCTGGAGGACCGGGGGGCGGAGATCTCACGGGCCATCAGCGACCGGGGCTGGGGGCTGCTCGCGGCCGTCCGGCTGCCGAGCGGCACCGAACTCCCCCTGTACGAGCCGCGTCACCCGACCGCCCACGGCCTTTCACCCTGACGGCCCACCCCGAGTCCGATCTTCATCTCATATCTGAGATAACGTGACGCCATGGCAGACGACTACCTCGTACGCATCGGCAAGCTCATCCGTGACGCCCGGCAGCACCGCGGCTGGACCCAGACGCAGCTCGCCGAAGCACTGGCCACGAGCCAGAGCGCCGTCAACCGGATCGAGCGCGGCAACCAGAACATCAGCCTTGAGATGATCGCCCGGATCGGCGAGGCCCTCGACAGCGAGATCGTGTCGCTGGGATACGCGGGCCCCATGCACCTCCGGGTCGTCGGCCGCCGCCGGCTCTCCGGCGCCATCGACGTCAAGACCAGCAAGAACGCCTGTGTCGCGCTGCTCTGCGCCTCGCTCCTCAACAAGGGCCGTACGGTCCTGCGCCGGGTCGCCCGCATCGAGGAGGTCTTCCGGCTCCTGGAGGTCCTCAACTCCATCGGCGTGCGCACCCGCTGGATCAACGAGGGCGTGGACCTGGAGATCGTGCCGCCGGCCGAGCTGGACATGGAGTCCATCGACTCCGAGGCCGCCATCCGCACCCGCTCGATCATCATGTTCCTCGGCCCGCTGCTGCACCGCATGGACCGCTTCCGGCTGCCGTACGCCGGCGGCTGCGACCTCGGCACGCGCACGATCGAGCCGCACATGATCGCCCTGCGCCGCTTCGGCCTGGAGGTCACGGCCACCGAGGGCATCTACCACGCGCAGGTCGAGCGCTCGGTCTCCCCCGGCCGCCCGATCGTCCTGACCGAGCGCGGCGACACGGTGACCGAGAACGCGCTGCTGGCCGCCGCCCGGCACGACGGCACGACCGTCATCCGCAACGCCTCCTCCAACTACATGGTCCAGGACCTCTGCTTCTTCCTGGAGGCGCTCGGCGTCCGGGTCGACGGCATCGGCACCACCACCCTCACCGTGCACGGCGTGCCGCAGATCGACGTGGACGTCGACTACTCCCCCTCCGAGGACCCGGTCGAGGCGATGAGCCTGGTGGCCGCCGCCGTCGTCACCGAGTCGGAGCTGACGATCCGCCGGGTGCCGATCGAGTTCATGGAGATCGAGCTCGCGGTCCTGGAGGAGATGGGCCTCGACCACGACCGCTCGCCCGAGTACAACGCCGACAACGGCCGCACCCGCCTGGTCGACCTGACGGTCCGCCCCTCCAAGCTGGAGGCGCCGATCGACAAGATCCACCCGATGCCGTTCCCGGGCCTGAACATCGACAACGTCCCCTTCTTCGCGGCCATCGCGGCCACGGCGCAGGGCAAGACCCTGATCCACGACTGGGTCTACGACAACCGGGCGATCTACCTCACCGACCTCAACCGCCTCGGCGGCCGCCTCCAGCTCCTCGACCCCCACCGCGTCCTCGTCGAGGGCCCGACCCGCTGGCGCGCCGCCGAGATGATGTGCCCGCCGGCCCTCCGCCCCGCCGTGGTCGTCCTCCTCGCGATGATGGCGGCCGAGGGCACGTCGGTCCTCCGGAACGTGTACGTCATCAACCGGGGGTACGAGGACCTGGCGGAGCGGCTGAACTCGATCGGGGCGCAGATCGAGATCTTCCGGGACATCTGACCGGCCCGGACACGCCGACGGCCCTCGCGCTCCCGAAGGTTCGCGGGGGCCGTCGCCATGAGCTCAGCCGTTCAGCCGCCCGCCCTTGACCGCCTCGACGAAGCGGGACCAGCCGCCCGCCGGGAACACGAGGGCCGGGCCGTACGGGGTCTTGCTGTCCCGTACGGGGACGGCGAGGGGGGCGAAGTCGTCGGAGACCTCGACGCACGCACCGCCGTCCGGGTTGCTGTAGCTGCTCTTGCGCCAAGCTACGTCGCTCAGGTCGATGGGTCGCACGGCACTTCCTCCAACATGTGCAGGATGAACTTCCGCGACTCAGCGGGGGACAGGGCCATGTCGCGCACCACATCGTAGGCACGCTGCATGCGCTCGATCATCGTGCTTTCTTCGACGAGTTCGCCGCTGTGGGCGTTCTCCGTATAAGCCACCGGACGACCGTTCGCGAGGCGCAGGAACCATGCTTCCGTGCCGACCAGTCCGTGCACTCCCGCGCTCTGCGGCAGGACGTGCACAGTGATGTTCTGCCGCTCGGACATCTCCCGCAGGTACTCCAACTGTGCGCGCCACTCCTGCCCGTCCCGCACCGGTGTGCGCAAGGCCGCCTCCGCCAGGATCGTGCGGAACGGTGGCGCGTCCTCACCTTCCAGCAGCGCCTTCCGGCTCATCCTCGCCTCGACCTGCTGCTCCAGCTCCTTGCCCTTGTAACCGCCCGCAGCCAGGAGTTCCCGCGCATACTCCGGCGTCTGCAACAGCCCCGGCACCACACTCACACCGAAGTGCCACAGGCTCACCGCCTCGGCCTCCAGCGTCATGTACCGCCGGTACCGCTCCTTGAACTGGGACTTGTCCCCCGCCGCGAGCTCCCACAACGCAAGGAGCAACCCCGGCGTCTCGTAGAACGTGTCCAGGCCCTGGACGACGTCCGGGCTGCCCAGCGTCTCGCCCTTCTCCATCTTGCCGAAGAGGGACCAGTCCCAGCCGACTCGTTCGCCGAGCTGCCGGAGGCTCAGCTTCCGGGCCGTCCGGAGCCTGTACAGCTCCTCCGCGAACCGCTGGCGCGGTTCCTGGCTTCGGCCGCTGACCACTCGTCGCTGCGGCATCGCGTCGCCCTCCGCGTCGCTCGTACGGACCGGCGGTGTGGAAGGTGTGGAACCGGCGCCGTACGCCGGGGAAGCACTCCCCCGTCCACACCCGGCCCACCCGGGTCCGGGCACATCCTCGTCACACCTGGACTACGCAGCGTAATCCACCGCACGTCAACGGGTCCGTGAAACGGCGGAACCGACCCACGAGGAGTGAACCCATGGCACCCACCCCGCGCGAACCGAGCGCCACGCCCAAGATCCAGGAGGCCCTGGACGCACGGGACGCCCTCGCCGCCGCCCTCTCCCGGGCCGGCGTCCAGTTCCCCGCCATGGACATCCGCAGCCCGTGGCCGGACGAGCGCGAGGGCGAGGCCTCCTACGCACTCGTCCACCTCGGCGTCTGCTCCGCGCCCGTCGCCCACGCGCTCGCCGAGGTGATCCTGAACGGGCTCACGCGGTGACCCGTGAAGGCGGCCTCCCCCACGTCGGCGCGGTCGTCCTCGACACCACCCGCAACCTCGTGGGCCGTGTCGTGGGCGCGGACGGCCCGGACCTCCGGCTCCGTCCGCTCGGTGGCGGCGTCCCGTGGGACGTCTCCCCGGCGGACCTCCACCCCCTCACCGGCGCGGAGCTGCTGAGCGCCCTCGTCGCCGAGGCCAACGCGCGCAGTCGGCGCGGCCGGTGCGGTCGCTGATCCGGGCATAAGTCGGCGGTGGTCCGGGGAGCGGGCCTACGATCCCGGCGTGGACCCCTATGCGCCCGTGCCCCCGCCGCCCCCGTCCCCTCCGCCCGCCGCGCGTCCCTGGTGGCGGCGGCCGGGGTTCGTCGCCATGGGGGTGCTGGTCGTGTTCGGGGGCGGACTTCTGCTGTTCGGCGATCCGTCCGGAGAGCCGAGAGGGGATGTCGGAGACGCGAAGAAGGGCGGCCGGCCGGAGGCTCCCGTCTCCCCCTCCTCCGCAGAGGCCACGGCCACGGGGACCCCTTCCACGAGTCCGCCGACACCCGCCGAACCCCCGCAGCTCCTGGGAAAGGTGCTCAAGGAGGCGCAGGAGGTCGCGGACGGGGCCGGGTACGACGTCGTGACGCATGACGCGTCCGACCGGGACGACGGGCAGTGGGACGCGGACGGGTGGAAGGTGTGCTTCCAGGTGGCGGGCGGGCAGCGGGGTGGAGGGCGGCCCGTGCTGGACCTCGGGGTGGTGCGCGTCGACTCGCCCTGTCCCGCCGCGGACGGCGAGAAGGTCTCCTGGCCGTCGATGCCGGGGGTCGCCGGGGCGACCTTCGTACGGGCCGGGGAGATGCTGGAGGCGGTCGGGGTGAGGAAGGTGCGGCCGGAGAGCGTCTACACCGACGTCACGCTGCCCGCCGACCCGAGCACGTGGCGGGTCTGCTTCCAGGATCCCGCGCCCGGCAAGGAGATCGAGAACCCGCAGTACGCGACCGCCTATCTCAAGCTCGCCCCGCCGGACGCCGCCTGTCCCGCGGAGCCGTACGCCCGGCTGCGGCCCGAGCCGACGTCCTAGCCGCCGCCCGGCATCATGGCCGCGCCGCCCTTGAGGCGTTCGATGTCCGAGGCCCGGACCTGGATGACGACGAGGGCGATCAGGGCGGCCACCGCGGCGAAGATGGCCGCCGTGACGAAGCCCGCCGAGACGCCGGAGGTCAGCACCTGGTCGCCCCAGGGCGGCGGGAGCTGGCCGGTCTCGGCGAAGCGGGCCTTCTCCAAGGGGCCCGCCTGGGAGAGGAAGGCGGGGACCTGCTTCTCCGCCTCGTTGCGGCTGGCCGTGCCGAAGACCGTGACCAGGATCGACAGGCCGAGCGAACCGCCGACCTGCTGCATGGCGTTGAGCAGGCCGGACGCGGCGCCCGAGTCGCGCGGTTCGACGTTCGAGAGGGCCATGATGGTCAGCGAGACGAACATCAGGCCCATGCCCAGGCCGAAGACCAGGATCGGGCCGAGGATGCTCCCCAGGTAGGTGGAGTCCACGTCCGTCAGGGTCAGCCAGGCGAGGCCCGCCGCGGCCAGGACCGAGCCCGTCACCATGAAGGGCTTCGGGCCGTACCGGGGCAACAGGTTCGACGTGAGTCCGGCGCCGACCGCGATGATCGCGCTGACCGGCAGGAACGCCAGGCCCGCCTTCAGCGGGCTGAAGCCGAGCACCTGCTGCACGAAGAGCGTGAGGAAGAAGAACATGCCGAAGATCGCCGCCGCCAGGCACAGCATGATGGCGTAGGTGCCCGAGCGGTTGCGGTCGGCGAACATGCGCAGCGGGGTGATCGGCTGCTGGGAACGGCGTTCGACCAGGATGAACACGGCCAGGAAGACGACCGCCGCGACGAACGAGCCGATCGTGTACGGATCGCGCCAGCCCTTGTCCGCGGCGCGGATGAACCCGTACACCAGGGCCACCATGCCGATCGTCGAGGTGAGCGCGCCGGTGAGGTCGAAGTGGCCGGGGCTCGGCTCCGACTCCTTGACGTGCCGGGGCGTCAGGAAGGCGATCAGCAGGGCGATGGGCACGTTGACGAAGAAGATCCAGCGCCAGTCGAGCCACTGCACGAGCATGCCGCCGGCCACCAGGCCGATCGCGCTGCCGCCGGCCGAGACGGCGGCGAACACCCCGAAGGCGCGGTTGCGTTCGGGACCCTCGTCGAAGGTCGTGGTGATGAGGGAGAGCGACGTCGGCGAGGCGATGGCGCCGCCGACGCCCTGGAGGGCGCGGGCGGCCAGGAGTTGCCACTCGCTCTGGGCCAACCCGCAGAAGAGCGAGGCCAGTCCGAAGAGCAGCACGCCGAACATGAAGACCCGGCGGCGGCCCAGGATGTCGCCGAAGCGCCCGCCGAGGAGGAGGAGCCCGCCGAAGGTGAGCGTGTAGGCGTTGACCACCCAGGCCAGGCTGGTGGTCGAGAAGTCGAGGGCGCTCTGGATGTGCGGGAGCGCGATGTTCACGATCGTGATGTCGAGGACGACCATCAGCTGGCAGGAGGCGATCACGAACAGGGCGATGCCCTTGCCGTCTCCTCCGCTTCCGCGGGGCGCGGTCGCCGCGGGAGTCGTCGGCTTCGGGGTGCTAGACATGAGCGGTCATGGCGCGTAACGCCCTCACGGGAGGGAGCCGTGGGCCGGTCGGCCCACTTTTTCGACCCTAAGCCCGGTCCGTGAGGGCGACCAGTTGATCAAGTGTGCGCGGGCTCGTCCAGGACGGCGAAGCCGTCCAGCTCCACCAGGGCCTGTTCGTCCCAGAGGCGTACGACTCCGATCACGGCCATCGCGGGGTAGTCACGGCCCGCCAGCCTCCGCCAGATGCCGCCCAGTTCGTGGGCGTGGGCGCGGTAGTCCTCGACGTCGGTGGCGTAGACGGTGACCCGGGCGAGGTCGGCGGGGGTGCCGCCGGCGTGGCGCAGGGCGGTGAGGAGGTTGGCGAGGGCGGTGGTGAACTGCTCGGGGAGGGTCTCCCCCACGACCGTGCCGTCGGAGTCGAGCGCGGTCTGCCCGGCGAGGAAGACGAAGCGGGTGCCGGTGGCGGTGACGGCGTGGCTGAAGCCGGTGGGCGGGGCGAGGTCGGCGGGGTTGTGGCGGTGCAGGCTCATGGGGCCGGCTCCTTCCGGGGGGAAGCGTGTCCCTGTTCCCCATGGTGACGGAGTTCCTCGCGGTGACGGGCTTCCTCGCCGTGACGGGCCTCCTCGTCGTGACCGGCCTCCTCGCCGTGACGGGCTTTCTCGTCGTGGTGGGCTTCCTCGCCGTGACGGGCATCCTCGCGGTGGCGGGCGTACAGGTCCTTGGCGATGATCGTGCGCTGGACCTCGGTGGCCCCCTCGTAGATCCGGGGCGCGCGGACCTCGCGGTACAGGTGTTCCAGGAGGTGGCCGCGCTGGAGGGCGGCGGCGCCGTGGAGCTGGACGGCGGAGTCGACGACGTACTGGGCGGTCTCGGTGGCGAGGAGCTTGGCCATGGCGGAGCGCCGGGGCACGTCCGGGTCGCCCCGGTCGTACGCGCTCGCCGCCGCGTGGACGAGGAGGCGGGCCGCCTCGGTACGGGTGGCCATCTCGGCGATCCGGTGGGAGACGGCCTGGAGGTCGGCGAGGACACCGCCGAAGGCGGGGCGGGCGGCGGTGTGGGCGAGGGCCGCGTCGAGGGCGGCCTGCGCCATGCCGACGGCGAAGGCGCCGACGCTGGGGCGGAAGAGGTTCAGGGTGCGTATGGCGACCCGGAAGCCCTGGTCCGGGGCGCCGAGGAGGTCGTCGGGGCCGACGGGGACGCCATCGAAGGTGAGGGTGCCGAGCGCGTGCGGGGCGAGCATGTCGAGCGGTTCGCCGCCGAGGCCGGGGCGGTCGGCGGGGACGAGGAAGGCGGTGACACCCCGGGCTCCGGCGCCCCGGGTGGTGCGGGCGAAGACGGTGGCGAAGTCGGCCTCGGGGGCGTTGGAGATCCAGCGCTTCTCGCCGTGCAGGTGCCAGCCGCCGCGTCCGTCGGGGACGGCGTCGAGGGCGAGCGCGGCGGCGTCGGAGCCGGCGTCCGGCTCGGAGAGCGCGAAGGCGGCGACGGCCCGGCCCGCGGTGGCCCCGGGGAGCCAGCGGGCGCGCTGGGCGGGGGTGCCGAAGGCGGCGACGGGGTGGGTGCCGAGGCCCTGGAGGGCGAGGGCGGTCTCGGCCTCGGTGCAGACCCGGGCGAGGGACTCGCGCAGGAGGCAGAGGTCGAGGGCGCCGGCTCCGAAGAGGCGGGAGAGGAGGCCGAGGTCGCCCAGGGCGGCGACGAGGGGGCGGTTGACCCGGCCGGGTTCGCCCCGCTCGGCGAGGGGCTTCAGGCGCTCGGCGGCGAGGGCGCGGAGCTCCGCACACCAGGTGATCTGTTCCGGTTCGAGCGAGAATGCGGGCATGCGGGCCCTCTCCGGCGCCCTCGGGCGCCCTCGTCACGGCGCCGCCTCCGGGCGCCTCCGTCGCAGCGCCGCCTTCCGGCGCCCTCGTACCGGCGCGCGGTGGCGCCTCTGCCGGGGTGTGCCCCGGCGTCTCCGTCCCGGCGCACGGCGGCGCCCTCGTCACAGCGCTTTCCGGCGTCTCCGTACCGGCGCGCGGTGGCGCCTCGGCTCCGACGCCTCCCGGCACCTTGGTCCCGGCACCTTCCAGCGTCCTCGTCCCGGCACCTTCCAGCGTCCTCGTCCCGGCACCTTCCAGCGTCCTCGTCCCGGCACCTTCCAGCGCCCTCGTCCCAGTGCCTCCCGGCGCCCCCGCACCGGTGCCTTCCGGCCTCCTCGTGCGGGCACCTCCCGGCACTCCCGCACCGGTGCCTTCCGGCCTCCTCGTACCAGCGCCTTCCGGCCTCCTCGTCCCGGCTCCTTCCTGCCTCCTCGCCCCGGCATCCCCCGGCGCCCGCGCACCGGTGCGACGCCGTGCTCCTCTTCCGGCGTACCCCGGCGCATCGGCCCCGCCGCCCTGCGGCGATCCCGTGGCCCCGCCCTCCGGCGTCCCCTTTCCGGCGCTTCCCGGCGCCCTTGTCGCGGACCGTTGACTGTCGTCACCGACACGATACGCTCGTGGAGCGACGGGCGACCCCACCACGACAGGGGGACGGACTCATGGAGCTGACACCCTCGGCGCACCTCGACACCTTCGCCCGCGACCGGCTGCCGGCGCCGGAGCGGTGGCCCCGGCTCCTCTTCGGCCTTCCGGAGCTGGCGTACCCCGACCGGCTCAACTGCGGGACGGAACTCCTCGACCGCACGGTGGAACGGTTCGGCGCCGACCGGCCCGCCTTCCACGACGGCGACGGCACGGTCTGGAGCTACGGGGAGCTGCGGGACCGGGTCGACCGGATCGCCCACGTCCTCACCTCCGACCTGGGGCTCGTGCCCGGCAACCGGGTCCTCCTCCGCGGGCCGACCACCCCCTGGCTGGCCGCCTGCTGGCTCGCCGTGATGAAGGCCGGCGGAGTCGCCGTCACCGTTCTGGCCCAGCAGCGCGCCCCCGAACTGGCCGTCATGGCGGACGCGGCCCGCTGCACCCACGCGCTCTGCGACGCCCACTCCCTCGACGAACTCCTCTCGGCCCGGATCCCCGGGCTCCGGATCACCCCGTTCGGCGGGGACGGGCCGGACGACCTGCTCGCCCTCGCCGCCCGCCGCCCCGGCCCGTACGAGGCCGTGCCGACCGCCGCCGACGACGTGGCCCTCATCGCCTTCACCTCCGGCACCACCGGCCGCCCCAAGGGCTGCGTCCACTTCCACCGGGACGTCCTGGCCGTCGCCGACACCTTCTCCGCGCACGTCCTGCGCCCGCTGCCCGACGACGTCTTCGCCGGTTCGCCGCCGCTCGCCTTCACCTTCGGCCTCGGCGGACTCCTCGTCTTCCCCCTGCGGGCCGGCGCGAGCGCGGTCCTCCTCGAACAGGCCGGCCCGAAGCAGCTCCTCGCCGCGATCGAGCGGCACCGGATCTCGGTGCTCTTCACCGCACCGACCGCCTACCGGGTGATGCTCGACGAGCTGGCGCAGGGCGTCGCCCCCGACACCGGCTCGCTGCGCCGCTGCGTCTCCGCCGGGGAGAACCTGCCGGAGGCGACCTGGCGGTCCTGGTACGCCCGTACGGGCCTGCGCCTGATCAACGGCATCGGCGCGACCGAGCTGCTCCACATCTTCCTGTCGGCCGCCGACGGCGACATCCGCCCCGGCACCACCGGCCGCCCGGTCCCCGGCTGGCACGCCAGGGTCGTCGACCGGGAGGGCCGGGAGGTCCCGGACGGCGAGGAGGGGCTGCTCGCGGTGCGCGGCCCGGTCGGCTGCCGCTATCTGGACGATCCCCGCCAGAGCGAGTACGTGCGGAACGGCTGGAACGTCACGGGCGACACGTACGTCCGCGAGCCCGACGGCTGGTTCCGGTACGTCTCCCGGGCCGACGACATGATCATCTCGGCCGGGTACAACATCGCCGGGCCCCAGGTCGAGGAGGTCCTCCTCGACCACCCCGACGTGGTGGAGACGGCCGTGGTGGGCCGCCCGGACGAGCTGCGCGGCCAGGTCGTCGTGGCGTACGCGGTGGTGCGGGACGGGGTGCCGCGCGACGCGAGCACGGCCGCCGCGCTGCGGGCCTTCGTGCGGGCCCGCCTCGCCCCGTACAAGTCGCCCCGCGAGGTCGTCTTCCTGGACGCGCTGCCGCGCACGGCGACGGGCAAGCTCCAGCGCTTCCGGCTGCGGGAGCCGGTGTGACCCGGCGCGGGAACCGGTACGGCCGGTGCTACCGGCATCCGGCGCGGTCCGGTGACCGGCGCGGCCCGGTGACCGGCCCGGCATCCGGCGCCGCCCGTGCCCGGCGGTGACCTCACCTGACGTGTGCACATCCCACGCACCCACCGCCTAAAGTGATCACGTGGCCGAGCAGCACACCCCCCGATCCCTGATCGTCTCCCTCTACGGCGCGTACGGGCGCACGTCCGACGGTTCGCCGATGCCGGTGGCCGCGCTCGTCCGGCTGCTCGCCGTGCTCGGCGTGGACGCGCCCTCGGTGCGCTCCTCGGTGTCGCGCCTCAAGCGGCGCGGCCTGCTGCTGCCGCGCCGGACGGCGGACGGGGCCGCCGGGTACGCCCTCTCGGAGGACGCCCGCCGGCTCCTGGACGACGGCGACCGCCGGATCTACGCCCGGAGCGAGCCGAAGCTGTCCGAGGGCTGGGTCCTGGCCGTCTTCTCGGTGCCCGAGGCCGAGCGGCACAAGCGGCACCTGCTGCGCTCCCGGCTCGCCCGCCTCGGCTTCGGGACGGCGGCGCCGGGCGTCTGGATCGCGCCCGCGCGCCTGTACGAGGAGACGCGCAACACCCTGGAGCGCCTTGGGCTCTCCCCGTACGTGGACCTCTTCCGGGGCGACCACCTGGGGTACGCCGCGACGGCGGAGGCGGCGGCCCGCTGGTGGGACCTGCCCGCCATCGCCGCCCTGCACGAGGAGTTCCTGACGGTCCACGAGCCGGTCCTGCGCACGTGGCGGGCGTCCCCGGGCGACCCCGGGGACGCCTACCGCGACTACCTGCTCGCCCTCGACTCCTGGCGCCGCCTCCCCTACGCGGACCCGGTCCTCCCGGCGGAGCTCCTCCCCGACGACTGGCCGGGCCGCCGCTCGGCGGAGGTCTTCGCGTCCCTGCACGAGCTGCTGCGGGACCGGGGGGCGGAGTTCGTACGGCCCTTCCTGGCCGGGTACGGGGAGTAGGGCGCCGGGCGCCGCCCCGCTTCCGGGACCAGGGCGGCGACGGCACTTCGTCCCCAACGGGGAGGGTTCGCAGGGGCGTTCGACCGCCCACCCGGACCCGGGCGGGCGCCCGCGCGTCGTGACGGGTGCCCCGGCGCCCGGCGGCCGTACTGTCGGAACCCCGTCACCGAGGAGGCTCCCGATGCGCAGAGTGACCTATTCGATGGGCGTCTCGCTCGACGGCTACATCGTCGGGCCGGACGGCGGCTTCGACTGGTCGGACCCCGACGAGGAGGTCTTCCGCTTCTGGATCGACGACATCCGGGGGGTGGACGTCCACCTGATGGGGCGGCGGCTGTACGAGACGATGCTGTACTGGGAGACCGCCGACCAGGACCCGTCGCTCGACGCCCCGGGGCGCGAGTGGACCGCGCTCTGGAATCCGCTCCCGAAGGTGGTGTTCTCCACCACCCTGACGGAGGTGCGGGGCAACGCCCGGCTGGCCTCCGGGAGCGTGGCGGAGGAGATCGAGCGGCTGCGGGCCGAGCCGGGAGGGGGCGAGATCGCGATCGGGGGCGCGACCCTGGCCGCCGAGGCGGCCGCGGCGGGGTTGATCGACGAGTACCGGACCGTGGTCCATCCGGTGCTGGTCGGCGGCGGCGTCCCGTTCTTCCCCCGGGACGAGCGCCGGGTGGACCTCGAACTCGTCGAGAGCCGCACCTTCGGTTCGAAGGTCGTATACCTCCGCCACCGCGTGGTGCGTTGAGGTCCCGCCGGACAGGCCCTGGGTGTCGGTCCCCCGAAGTATCGTTCCCGCCATCGCACACCGACCGTGAGGAACGAGAGCATTGTCCGGCCCGTCCGCTTTCCCCTTGCCCTTCCAGTCCTCCCGCTCCATGGCGTCCGCGACGCCCAGGACGCTGCGGGAACTCCAGATGATCGAGTGCAGCGCGCACATCCGGGAGAAGCCGGACTGGTCCGAGAAGATGCACGACCCCGAGATCGTCGGCAGGTGGACGCGGGAGGCGGTCGCGCAGGGGCTCACCGAGGCGCAGGTCCGTCACGTCCTCGCCGAACTCGCGTACTACGCCGCGCTGCGGGACGGGCGGACCGGCGCCGAGGTGTCCGGCGTCGACGGCGTGTGGCAGTCGGACGCGCTGGTCGACGACGGTCTCCGGTCCCGGCTGCGCGAGGCGGTCCGGGTCCTGGAGGAGGTGCCCGAGGCGGAGAGGGACTGGCACCCCGGATCGGACGACCAGGTCCTCGACCTGGTCCATCCCTCGCTGTTCTGCCTGGTGAGGGAGGTGAGCGGGGCTCCCGAGGAGGCCTGGCGGAACCCGACGAACAGCTACGCGAAGCACGAGTTCTCGGAGCGGTTCCAGTGGCTGCCCACGGACGTCGAGGTCGACGAGGACGGCACCGTCGCCTTCCGTTCGTACGTCAACAACGTCCACCCCGAGGCCCATCGCGAGCTGGCCGCCGTCCTGCCGGAGCTGTTCGCGCGCTTCCGCCCGCTCCTGGAGAACGTGCTCACCGATCTGCGCCACCCCCGGCCGCCGCGGATCGAGGCCGACCCCTACGGGTGGTACGACTCGGAGCCGGAGTACCCGCACAAGGCCTCCTACAGCGATGAGAGGGCCTACCGCGACGCGCTCGACGCGTGGGGGCAGGCCCATGAGGAGTGGTGGGAGAACCGCCGCCCGGTCGTCCCGGACGCCCCGGACTTCACCCCGCCCGAGCCGCCCGACGCGTCCGCCCGGGTCGACCTGCGCGGCCACCGCCTCCAGGTGATCGTCAAGCTCGCCACCCTCCACCTCACCCCGGAGAAGCCCGAGTACGCCGGCGGTTCCTGGCACGTCGAGGGGATGCTGAACGAGCGGATCGTCTCGACCGGCCTCTACTACTGGGACAGCGAGAACATCACCGAGAGCCGGCTGGGCTTCCGGGCGGCGCTCGACGACCCCCACTACGCGCAGAACGACGACAACGGTCTGCGCGAGATATACGGCCTGGAGGACGAGGACGCGCTGAACCAGGTGCTGGGATCGGTGCCGACCCCGGCGGGCCGCTGCCTGGCGTTCCCGAACGCCCTCCAGCACCGCGTCGCCCCGTTCCGCCTCGCGGACCCCACCCGCCCGGGACACCGCAAGATCCTCGCGTTCTTCCTGGTCGACCCGTCGGAGCGGATCGTCTCGACGTCCGACGTGCCCCCGCAGCAGCCGTGGTCCGACACCTCGACCATGACGCGCGCGCAGGCCGAGGAGTACCGCGAGGAGCTCATGCGGGAGCGCAAGTTCTTCGTGGACGAGCACAACGAGCAGGTCTACGAGCGCGAGTTCTCCCTCTGCGAGCACTGAGCCGCCGGCGTCGCGCTCAGCGGGCGGGGCACGTCCTGTCCGGCAGCCGGCCGGACAGGCCGATGCGTTCGGCGTCGGTGAGGTCCCGGCCGAGCACGTCGCAGAGGTGCCGTTTCCACAGGGCGGGGTCGAGGCGGGTCAGGAGGAGGGGCTGCCCGCCGAACACGGAGGAGAGGGAGTCGCCCCGCTGCGGCGAGCCGAGCAGGGCCCTGCCGTCCCGGCTCGCGGCGAGGACGCGCTGGTTCTCGGCGAACTCGTAGGTGTCCCGCCGCGACGGGTCGTCCGCCCTCATGAAGGTCACGGAACTGCCGGCGGCGAGGAAGTACTCCGCCCCTCCGGGATTTCCCGTCGCCCAGTTCTGCGGGCGCAGCGGCCCGAGCGAGCCCGTCACCCGGCGCGGTGGCCGGCCCGGCTCGACGGACCACAGTTCCAGCATGCGCCCCGTGGTCAGTACGGCCAGATAGCGCGTGTCCTTGAGGAAGTACGCGGTGAGGAAGTCCTCGGCGAACCGGATGCGGAGCTCCTTCCGCTCCCGGCCCGTTCGCAGGTCGACGACGTGCAGGTCGGACTCCTCGTGCACGCTGACCAGCAGCGACTCCGGTTCGTGGTGGGGGCCCACGAAGTAGGACGGCCGGTCGCGGGTGGTCAGCCGGAGGGCGTCCAGGTCGATCGGAGGGGCGAGGCGGCGTCCCGTGCGTGCGTCCCACTGCTCGACGTGCGGACCGGCGACCGTGACGAGGCGGTCGCCGGGCAGGAGGGCGAGGTGGACGGGGCCCGGCTTCCCCTCGTCGTCCACGGGCGGTGCGGCCGTGGTGACGTCCGTCAGGCGTTCCAGGGAGGGCAGTCGGCGGACCGTCACCCGGTTCCCGTCCGACACGTCCGCCATCAGGGTCTCCGCGCCGTCGACGGCGATGAGCTGGTTCTCGGCCGGCGGTTTCCCGGCCCCGAAGGCCGCCTCGGCCAGGACGCGGTTGTCGCCCTCGGTCTCCACGACGCCCAGGGACTCGCCCTTCTTCCCGAGCCGGACCAGCATCGTGCTCCCGTCCCCGAGCAGCCTCGGCACTCCGTGGGCGGTCTTTCCCCCGGCGGACGCCAGGCGCCGTCCGGTGATCGAGTTCTCGTTCACGGCGACCACGACGGGCTCCTTCCCGGAGCCGAGCAGGGGGAGCCCTTCGGCGATGTCGAAGCGGTTCATGCCCGAGGGGGCGAGGAACTCCCGCGGCCGGGCGGTGCCGTGGGTGTCCACGACGTACCAGGCGTTGTACTCGCACACGGCGAACCGGTCGCCCGCGGCGTCGAGGATGACGGGTGCGCACAGGGTCTCGCCGGAGCGGTGGGTGCGCAGGACCCGTCCGTCCGCCACGCGTATCGCCCGGTAGAGGGCCTTGCCCGGGGGCATGGCGTCCGTCTCGCCCGGGTGGCAGGTGACCGCCGTGGTCCCGTCGCTCGACACGGTCGAACCGCCGGCGTCCATGCCCGCGTCCAGCTGCCGCGCCCCGTCGGCCCGGACGTCGAACGCCAGCAGCAGCTCGGTGCCGGTCCCGGCGCCGTTCACCAGCAGCGTGTCGCCGTCGGGGCCGAACTTCACGGACCGGATCCCGGTGATCCTGTTCGCCAGGTCGCGCGGTCGCTCCGTCTCCAGGTCCCAGACGCGTGCGGGGGACGTCGGGAAGCCGGCCTCCGCCTCGACGAGGAAGCGGGCGTCGCGCGAGAAGTCGACGAGCTTGTGAGGGCGGGCCCCGTTCCCGTCCGCCGTGTCCGGCGGGTCCTCCAGCGGATGCGCCGGCCCCAGCAGGCTCTTCCCCCCGGGGGTGACGTCGTGCCAGACGACCACGCCGTCCCCGTCGCGCACGTAGGCGACGCGCCGTCCGTCGTGGCTGACGACGGGGGACGTGGCGTTGGTGCCGAGGCGGAAGCTCTCCTGACGCACCCCGCCGTCCTCCGCGCGCGTGAACAGGGTCGCGCGTCCGACGTCGGACGCCACCAGGGTCACCGCTCCGTCCCCGCTCATGTCCGCGCCGTCCCCGCCGAGGAGCGAGCCGTTGATCATCCCCTCCGCGCCCGACAGGATCCAGGTGACGTCCTTGACCTCGGTGTAGCGGCGCAGCAGCGCGTTGCGGGCCTCCTGGGTCGGTGCGATCTCGTACGCCGCGAGCGCGGCCAGGGCGGCCTGTCCCGGGTTGGAGTCGGTCAGTCCGTCCGACTGCACCGCCAGGCTGCGCGACCGTCCCTCGGCCTCGCGCTGCGCGCTGACCCGCGACTGCTGCGCGAGGAAGGTGCCGAGGCCCGCGATCAGGGCGAGCGCCAGGGCCGCCGCTCCCCACTGCGCCCGGGTCCGCCGGGTCCGCGTGCGCTGCCGGCGCCGCGCCAGTGCGAGGAACGCGCGCTGCGGCGCGGTCAGTTCCTCCTCGCGTCCGTGCAGGCGCTTCTCCAGTGCCGTCAGGTGCGGGGACCGGGGCAGCAGGGAGGCCGGGCGGCCGGCGTCGGTCCACCGCTCCAGGTCGTGCTGCGTCTCCGCCCGTGCCGCGAGGAAGTCGGCGTCGACGCGGACCACGTCGGCCAGCGCCGGCCAGACCGTGATCAGCGCCTCGTGCGCCAGTTCGGCGCTCTCCGGGTGTCCGTCGCCGCCCGACAGCACCAGCAGACGGCGCTCGGACAGGGCCCGGGCCAGGGCCCAGCGCTCCTCCCCGGCCTCCTGGCGGGCGAGGGCCCGCCGCAGGGTGACGTCGCCGCCCGGCAGCACGCGGACCAGGCCCGCGAGGAGCCGGCGCGCCTCCGGCTCGTCCTCCGGCCTGACGCACTCCCGCCAGGCCTCCTCCGCGTGGTGCCGCAGGGCGCCGGTGACCCCGCCGGTCTCCTCGTACGCCGACGCCCGCAGCCGGCCCGCGTCGCGCCGCTCCCAGAGTCGCTCCAGGACGAAGCCGAGGAGCGGCAGGACGCCCGGTTCGCCGCCCGCGTCGTCCAGGATGCGCCGGTCGAGCCCGGGGTCGTAGTCCACCGCAGGGACGTCCCGGAGCGGTCGGGTGATCACCGCGTGGAGCTGGTCCCGGGTCATGGGCGTCAGCGGCAGCGTCGCGGACCGCCGCAGCGCCGGGCCCAGGCGGGGATGGTTCAGGGCCGCGTCCACGCAGTCGGCGCGCAGCGTCAGGAGGACCCGCAGTCCGGCGGGCGGACGCGGCGGGAAGAGCAGGTCGAGGGCGTCGGCGAGGTCGGCGTCGGGGAGGTCGAGGAGCGCCTCCGCCTGGTCGAGCACGACGAGCAGGCGCGCGGCCGGGCGGCCCGTGGCGCGGTGGAACGCGTCGGCGAGCCCCAGCCTGCCCAGCCACGCCTCCACCCGGTCGGCGTCGACGGCCCGCGGGGAGACGGCGGAGGGCGGTTCGGTCCGTACAGAGGCGGCGGAGGACGCTCCGGCCAGTGCGGAGAGTTCCGTCGCGAGCGCCGCGCGCAGGTTCTCGACGCGTCCGGAGTCGACGGTCAGCACGTCGTGTCCGGCCTCGCGCATCCGGGGCACCACGCCCGCGAAGGCGAGCGAGGACTTGCCGCAGCCGGAGGGTCCGTACAGGGTGACGGCCGGGCGGTCCCCGCGCAGCGCCGTGGCCACCCGGTCGACGTCGTCCTCCCGGCCGAAGAACACCCCGGCGTCGGCCTCCCGGAAGGCGGCGAGGCCGCGGAACGGCGACTTCGGGAGCAGGACGGCGGCGAGTGCGGGCACTTCGCGGGCCAGTGCGCCGGTGCGCAGCACGAACGCCTGCTGGGCCTCGCGCACCGGCTGGGCCGCCACGACCAGGCCGACCGCCGCGCCCAGGCGGTCGTCCCAGACGGGGCTGCCGCTGAAGCCGGGCCGGACGTGGACCGCCTGGCCGTCCGTCCGCGACAGCTGCACCCAGCCGCGCCCGGTGGGGCCGCGGAAGCGTCCCCCGTGCCAGATGCCGTCCGGGTGGTCGTCGGGGAAGCCGACGGTACGGGTCTCGTGGTCCCAGACGTCTCGGGCGTCGGCCATCGGCAGCGGGAACGCTCCGGGCAGCGGGCCGGCGAGCCGCAGCACCGCGACGTCACCGCTCTGGTCGTCCCTGGTCGCGACCCAGTGCAGGACCTCGGCGGGCGCGGCGGGGACGCCGTCGGCAAGGGGCAGGTCGACCTCGACCCGGGCGCCCGGGTCGACGGCGGTGTCCCGGGGCAGGTCGAGCGCGTCGGACACCACGTGCGCGCAGGTGAGGACCCATTCGCCGGTCACCAGGAAGCCCGCCCCGGCGATCGTGCCGTCCCGCCCTCTGATCCGGACCACCGCCGACGCGATCACCGACTCCGGTCCCCCGGCACCGGCGGGCCTCTCCTCGGTCATGGGCACCTTCCGGTCGGCAGCGGGCCTGTGCTGGGTCGGGTCCTCGTCCTAGGGGGTGTCCGACGGATCGGGGTCGGACAGGGCCTGGCCCCGGCCGTCGTCGCTCCGCGCGTGCCAGGTCAGGCTGACGGAGAAGTTCGCCGCCGCGGAGGAGCCGGCGATGAGGACCTTGGCGTCGGCCGACAGCGACATGCCGAACTCCAGGGTGGCCTCGTCCGGTGGTGTCGCCATCCCCCGGCACTGCCCGACGAACGCGTCCGCCACCGGGCGGACCACGCCGAGGACCTGGTCGAGGGACTGCTCGGCGCGCGCCACCGCGCGGCCGCCGCGGCCCACGCGCACGAGGCTCTCGTCGGCGTCGCTCACCTGGACCCGGACGACGTCGTCGCCGTCCCCCGTGGGCACTTCCACCGTGCAGAAGGGCTGTCGTTCACTCAAGAGCCGCACTTCCTTCACCTCGAAGCGGATGTCAACTCGGCCTGCGAAAAGCCCTGTTGATGCTACCGAACGACAGAGGGGGGCGGCAGGCGGCTCGGGCTCAGGGGGATTCCCGGTCGCTGCGGCCGGTGGGCGGGCGGCGGCTGCCCGCGCGGTACGGGGCCGGCCAGGGGGCCGCCGGGCCCTCGTAGCCCTGTTCGGCCGCCGCGTGGAGGGTCCAGTGGGGGTCGTAGAGGTGGGGGCGGGCGAGGGCGCAGAGGTCGGCGCGGCCCGCCAGGAGGAGGGAGTTGACGTCGTCCCAGGAGGAGATCGCGCCGACCGCGATCACGGGGATGCCGGTCTCGTTGCGGATGCGGTCGGCGTACGGGGTCTGGTAGGAGCGGCCGTACGCGGGGGTCTCGTGGGGGACGACCTGGCCGGTGGAGACGTCGATCGCGTCGGCGCCGTGCGCGGCGAGGGCGCGGGCGATCGCGACGGCGTCCTCGGCGCTCGTGCCGCCCTCGGCCCAGTCGGTGGCCGAGATCCGGACGGTCAGGGGCCGGTCGTCGGGCCACGCCTCCCGTACCGCGTCGAGGACTTCGAGGGGGAAGCGGAGGCGTCCTTCGAGGTCGCCGCCGTAGGCGTCGGCGCGGCGGTTGGTGAGCGGGGAGAGGAAGCCGGAGAGCAGGTAGCCGTGGGCGGCGTGGAGTTCGAGGAGGTCGAAGCCGCTGCGGGCGGCGCGCCGGGCGGCGGCCGTGAACTCCTCGCGCACGGCGGTGAGTCCGGCGCGGTCGAGGGCGGCCGGGCTCTGGTTGACGCCGGGCCGGTACGGGAGGGGCGAGGCGGCGACGAGGGGCCAGTTGCCCTCGGGCAGCGGTCGGTCGATCCCCTCCCACATGCGCCGGGTGGAGCCCTTGCGCCCGGAGTGGCCGAGCTGGACGCCGATCGCGGTGCCGGGCGCGCTCGTGTGGACGAAGTCGGTGATCCGGCTCCAGGCGGCGGCCTGTCCGTCGGTCCAGAGGCCGGTGCAGCCGGGGGTGATGCGGCCGGCGGGACTGACGCAGACCATCTCGGTCATGACGAGTCCGGCGCCGCCGAGGGCCCTGGAGCCCAGGTGGACGAGGTGGAAGTCGCCGGGGACGCCGTCCTCCGCGACGTACAGGTCCATGGGGGAGACCACGATCCGGTTGCGCAGGGTCAGTCCGCGCAGCCGGAAGGGGGTGAACATGGGCGGGGTGCCGGGCGGGCAGCCGAAGTCGTCCTCGACGGCGGCGGTGAGGGCCGGGTCGCGCAGGCGCAGGTTGGCGTGGGTGACGCGGCGGCTGCGGGTGAGGAGGTCGAAGGCGAAGCGGCGGGGCGGGCGGTCGACGCGGTCCGCGAGCTCCTCGAACCAGTGCAGGCTGGCGGCGGCCGCGCGCTGGGTGGAGGCGACGGCGGGGCGGCGTCCGGCCTCGTAGGCGGCCAGGGCCTCTTCCGTGGTGCCGTGCGCGTCGAGGCCGTCGGCGAGGGCGAGGGCGTCCTCGACGGCCAGTTTGGTGCCGGAGCCGATGGAGAAGTGCGCGGTGTGGGCGGCGTCGCCGATGAGGACCGTGTTGCCGTGCGACCAGCGGTCGTTGACGACCGTGCGGAAGGCGGTCCAGGCGGAGTTGTTGGCGCGCAGCCTCCGGCCGCCGAGGGCCCCGGCGAAGATCTCGGCGCAGCGGGCGGTGGACCCGGCCTCGTCCAGGGCGTGGAGGCCGGCGGCGCGCCAGACCTCCTCGCGGGCCTCGACGATGACGGTGGAGGAGCCGGGCCCGTAGGGGTAGGCGTGGAGCTGCATCACGCCGTGCTCGGTCTCGGCGGTCTCGAAGCGGAAGGCGTCGAGGGCGAAGTCGGCGGCGAGCCAGATGTAGCGGCAGCGGTGGGTGGTGATCCGGGGGCGGAAGTGCGCGGCGTACGTCTCGCGGGTGCGGCTGTGGACGCCGTCGGCGGCGACGACCAGGTCGTGTCCCGCGGCGAGTTCGGCGGCGGGCGGGGCCTCGGCGCGGAAGCGGAGCCGTACGCCGAGGTCGGCGCAGCGGGCGTGCAGGAGTTCCAGGAGCCGGCGGCGGCCGAGGGCGGCGAAGGCGTGGCCGGTGGAGGTGGTGCGCCGGCCCCGGTGGACGACGTCGATGTCGTCCCAGCGGACGAGTTCGCGGTCGAGCGCCGCGTACGCGACGGGGTCGGCCTCCCGGATGCCGCCGAGGGTCTCGTCGGAGAGGACGACGCCGAAGCCGAAGGTGTCGGTGGGCGCGTTCCGCTCCCAGACGGTGACCTCGCGCCGGGGGTCCCGCCGCTTGAGCAGGGCGGCGGCGTAGAGCCCGCCGGGGCCGCCGCCGACGACGGCGACGCGGTACGGGGACGGGGGCGCGGCCCGGGGCCCGTGGGGGGCCGGGCCCCCCGGCGCGGTCAGCGGCCCCGCCATTTCGGGGGCCTCTTCTCGGTGAAGGACGCGTGGAACTCGGCGTAGTCCTCGCCGTGCATCAGGAGGGCCTGGGTGGCCGCGTCCAGTTCGACCGAGGCGGCGAGGGGCATGTCGAGTTCGGCGGTGAGCAGGGCCTTGGTCTGGGCGAGGGCGAGCGCGGGGCCGTCCGCGAGGCGCCGGGCGAGGGCGGCGGCGCGGGCGTCGGCGGCGCCCTCCTCGGTGAGCTCGCTCAGGAGGCCGATGCGCTCGGCCTCGGCGGCGTGGACGGGCTCGCCGAGCATGAGGAGCCGGGTGGCGTGGCCGAGGCCGACGACCCGGGGCAGCAGGTAGGCCGCGCCCATGTCGCCGCCGGAGAGGCCGACCCGGGTGAAGAGGAAGGCGAAGCGGGTGGTGGGGTCGGCGATCCGGAAGTCGGCGGCGAGCGCGAGGACCGCCCCGGCGCCCGCGGCGACGCCGTGGAGGGCCGCGACGACGGGGAAGGGGCATTCGCGCAGGGCGCGGACGACCTGGCCGGTCATCCGGTTGAAGTCGAGGAGCCGGGCGGTGTCGAGGGCGAGGGTGGCGCCGATGATCTCGTCCACGTCGCCGCCGGAGCAGAAGCCGCGGCCCTCGCCGCCGAGGACGAGGGCGCGGACGGTCCGCTCGCGGGAGAGCTCGGCGAGGAGGTCGCGCAGGTCGGCGTAGGCGCCGAAGGTGAGGGCGTTGAGCTTCGCGGGCCGGGCGAGGGTGACGGTGGCGACGCCCTCGTCGACGTCCAGGCGCAGGTGTCGCCAGCGTGCGGTGCGGGGCGCGGAGCCGGTAAAGGGGCTCATTCGGAACGGCCTCCTTCCTCCGTTTCGGAGCGTATCACCGTCCTGTGACCGTCGTCACGAGTACGCGATAGGAGGGTGGCCGCTCCGCGGCTTCTCCCAGGGCGTGTCCGGCGGATCATGGCCAGGGCGACGACGCCGATCCGCCGGACGTGCCCTACCGCGCGGCGAGCCGCGAGTTGCGGCGCCCGTAGACCGCGTACAGCAGCCCGCCCGCCACCAGGAAGACCGCGAACTGGAGCCAGGTCGTCCAGCCCGTGCCCCAGATCAGGTACAGGCAGAAGCCGATGCCGAGCACCGGGCTCAGCGGGAAGAGCGGCACCCGGAAGGAGCGCGGCAGCTCGGGGGCGCGGCGGCGCAGCACCATGACCGCGAGGTTGACGACCGCCATGACGGCCAGGGTGCCGATGGTGGTCAGGTCGACGACCACGTCGAGCGGGGCGAAGGCGGCCGGCACGGCGAAGACGGCGGCGACGATCCAGGTGTTGGCGACGGGGGTCGAGGTCTTCGGGGAGACCCGCTCGAAGACCCGGGGGACGAGCCCGTCGCGGGACATCGACATCAGGATGCGGGTCTGGCCGTACATCACCGCGAGGACGACGGAGGCGATGGCGACGACCGCGCCGAAGGCGACGATCCCGCCGCCGACCGACGAGCCGGTGACCTCGTCCACGACGACCGAGAGCGCGGCCGGGCTGTTCGCGACGGCGTCGGCGCCGATCGCCCCGATCGCGGAGAGGGCGACCGCGCAGTAGAGCAGGGTGACGAGCCCGATGCAGACGAGGATGGCGATCGGGATGTTGCGGCGCGGGTTCTTCACCTCCTCGCCGGCCGTGGTGATCGCGTCGAAGCCGATGTACGAGAAGAAGGCCACGGAGGCGCCCGCGGTGATGCCGGCGGCGCCGCTGCCCGTGAACGGCGAGAGGTGCCCGTCCTGGAAGGCGGAGAAGCCGATGGCGCAGAAGACGATCAGGATGCCGATCTTGAGGACGGCCATGGCGGCGGTCGCCCGGGCGCTCTCGCGGACCCCGCGCACGAGCAGGGTGGCGGCGAGCAGGATCACGACCACGGCGGGCAGGTTGACCGCGCCGCCCTCGCCCGGTCCGGCGGAGAGCGCGGCGGGCAGCCGCAGGCCGACCAGGCTGTCCAGGAGTTCGTTGAGGTACTGGCTCCAGCCGACCGCGACGGCGGAGACGGACACGCCGTACTCCAGGAGCAGGCACCAGCCGACGAGGAAGGCGGCCCGCTCGCCGAGGCTCGCGTAGGCGAAGGAGTACGAGGAGCCGGAGACCGGGATCGCGCTGCCCAGCTCCGCGAAGGAGAAGGCGGTGAAGACGCAGGTGATCGCGGCGAGCACGAAGGAGACCACGACCGCGGGGCCGGCCTCCGCGACGCTGTCGGAGAGGCCGACGAAGATGCCGGTGCCCACGATCGCGCCGACGCCGAAGCAGACGAGCTGGAAGAGGCCCATGGTGCGCTTGAGGCCGTGGCCTTCGAGGTCGGCGCCGGACTCGGCGATGAGCTGCTGCGGCGTCTTGATCCGCGCGGCGGACGGGGGCATGCGGGGGTTCTCGTTTCTGGTGCGGGCACGCGAGAGGGGGGTTCGGGCTTACCCGCCCGAACCCCCCTGAACCGTGCGATCGTAAACCGCACCCCGCATGTTCACCCAATCGGGCGCGACGCTATGCCCCCGCCCCGGCGCCGGTCCCCGCCATCGTGGCGACCAGGACCGCCTTGATGGTGTGCATCCGGTTCTCGGCCTGGTCGAAGACGACCGAGTGCGCCGACTCGAAGACCTCGTCGGAGACCTCCAGCTCGGTCAGGCCGTGCCGGGCGTGGATGTCGCGGCCGACGGCGGTGCCCAGGTCGTGGAAGGCCGGCAGGCAGTGCAGGAAGCCGACGTCCGGGTTCCCGGTGGCGCGCAGCACGTCCATGGTCACGGAGTACGGGGCGAGGGCGGCGATCCGCTCGTCCCAGACCTCCTTGGGCTCGCCCATGGAGACCCAGACGTCGGTGGCGACGAAGTCGGCGCCCCGGACCCCCTCCGCCACGTCCTCGGTGAGGGTGACGGTGGCGCCGCTCTTCCCGGCGAGCTCGCGGGCCCGGTCGACGACCTCCTCAGCCGGCCAGTACGCCTTCGGGGCGACGATCCGGACGTCCATGCCGAGCAGGGCGCCGGTGACCAGGTAGGAGTTGCCCATGTTGAAGCGGGCGTCGCCGAGGTAGGCGAAGGCGACCTCGTCCAGCGGCTTGTCCGTGTGCTCGGTCACGGTGAGCACGTCGGCGAGCATCTGGGTGGGGTGCCAGTCGTCGGTGAGTCCGTTGAAGACGGGCACGCCCGCGAAGGCGGCGAGCTCCTCGACCGCGGCCTGGCTGTCCCCTCGGTACTCGATGCCGTCGAACATCCGGCCGAGGACGCGGGCCGTGTCCTTGACCGACTCCTTGTGGCCCATCTGGGAGCTCGCGGGGTCCAGGTAGGTCGTGGAGGCGCCCTGGTCGGCGGCGGCGACCTCGAAGGCGCAGCGGGTGCGGGTCGAGGTCTTCTCGAAGATGAGGGCGATGTTCCGGCCGTGCAGCCGCCGCACCTCGGCGCCCGCCTTCTTGGCGGCCTTGAGCTCGGCGGCGAGCGCGACCAGCCCGCGGAACTCCTCGGCGGTGAAGTCCAGCTCCTTGAGGAAGTGGCGGCCGATGAGGTCTGTGGCCATGGGTCGCGCTCCTGTGGGTACGGTCGGGGACGGCGATCGGGGACCATGGAAGTCTATACGCACTTCAACATTTATATACAGCCCCCTCCCGGGAGGCCGGCCGCCCCGCGACCCCGCCGCCCCGGGGCCCACACGCCCTCCTCCCTCCTCCCTCCTCCCTGCTCCCTCCTCCCTCCTCCCTCCTCCCCTCAGACGGCGTCCCGCTCCACCGGACAGCTCATGCAGCGCGGGCCGCCCCTCCCCCGGCCCAGCTCGCTGCCGGGGATCTCGATCACCTCGATGCCCTGCTTGCGCAGGTGCGTGTTCGTGGTGACGTTCCGCTCGTACGCGACGACCACCCCCGGCTCCACGGCGAGCACGTTGCACCCGTCGTCCCACTGCTCGCGCTCGGCCGCGTGCACGTCCTGGGTGGCGGTCAGGACCCTGATCTCCGGGAGCCCCAGGGCCGCCGCGATCGCGTCGTGCATCCGCTCCGGCGGGTGGTCGGTCACCCGCAGGGGCTGCCCCGCGTCCCCCGGCTCGATCGTGTACGAGCGGAGCATGCCGAGCCCCGCGTACTGGGTGAACGTGTCCTGGTCCACCATCGTCATCACCGTGTCCAGGTGCATGAACGCGCGCCGCTTCGGCATGTCGAGCGCGACGATCGTGCGCGCCGAACCGGCCGCGAACATGCCCCGGGCCAGCATCTCCACCGCCTGCGGGGTGGTGCGCTCGCTCATCCCGATGAGCACGGCGCCGTTGCCGATGACCAGGACGTCCCCGCCCTCGATCGTCGACGGGTAGTCCGCCTGTCCCTCCGACCAGTGGTGGAAGGGGCCCGCCTCGGGCCCGGTGAAGAGCGGGTGGTGCTTGTAGATCGCCTCGAAGTGGACCGTCTCGCGCTGCCGGGCCGGCCAGCGCATGGCGTTGATGGAGACGCCGTCGTAGATCCAGGCCGAGGTGTCCCGGGTGAAGAGGTGGTTGGGCAGCGGGCCGAGGACGAAGTCGTCCAGGTCGAGGGCGTGGAAGCGGACCGAGGTCGGCTCCCGGTGCGCCGCCAGGAACTCCCGCTTCGTCATCCCGCCGACGAGCACCTCGCCGAGCGCGACGGCGTCGAGCGAGTCGAAGGCCGCCCGGAGGTGGTCGGCGGCGAGCGGACCGTACTCCTTCTCGTCGAAGACCCGGTCCAGGACGAGCGCGCGGGCGGCCGGCACCTTGAGCGACTCGCTCAGGAGGTCCGCGAAGAGGTGCACCTCCACCCCCCGGTCCCGCAGCACGTCGGCGAAGCCGTCGTGCTCCTGCCGGGCCCGCCGCACCCAGAGCACGTCGTCGAAGAGGAGGGCGTCCTTGTTGGTCGGGGTGAGCCGCTTCAGCTCCAGATCGGGGCGGTGGAGGATGACGCGGCGCAGCCGCCCGGTCTCGGAATCGACATGGAATCCCATGGGTCCATCCTGACGGAGGGGGGCCTCCCCGGCCCGTGTTTCGGCACAGGGCGGGTGCGCGGGGGCCGTGCTCCCCGCGCACCCGTGGGGCTCCGGCTCAGAGCCTCGGGTCCACCGGCTCCGACTCCAGGGCGAGGACCGCGAAGACGGCCTCGTGGACGCGCCAGAGCGGTTCGCCGTCCGCGAGCCGGTCGAGCGCCTCCAGGCCGAGCGCGTACTCGCGCAGGGCGAGGGACCGCTTGTGGCCGAGGAAGCGCTGCCGCAGCCGCGCCAGGTTCTCCGGGCGGGTGTACTCGGGGCCGTAGATGATCCGCAGGTACTCCCGGCCGCGGACCTTCACGCCCGGCTGGACGAGCCGGCCCTTCGTGTCGCGGACGAGCGCGGCCAGCGGCTTGACGACCATGCCCTCGCCGCCCGCGCCGGTCAGCTCCAGCCACCAGTCGGTGCCCGCGCGGACCGAGGCCTCGTCGCCCGTGTCGACGACGAGCCGGCGGGTGACCTGGAGCAGCCCGGTGGGGTCGTGCTCCACGAGCCGGTCGAGCCGTGCGAGCTGCTCGTCGTGCGGCACGGCCGCGAGCGGGCGCCCGCGTGCCGCCAGGAGCTGGAAGGGCGCGAACCGCACGCCCTCCAGGCCCTCGGTCGGCCAGCAGTACCTGCGGTAGGCGGCCGTGAAGGCCTCCGCGTCCACCGCCCGCTCCCGCTGCCGGCCGAGCAGCCCGTCGAGCCCCTCGACCCCGCGCTCCACCGCCCGCCGCAGGGCGCCGGTCGCGCCGGGCAGCACGGCGCCCGAGGCGGCGCCGACCGCCGCGTACTGCGCGCGGAGCAGACCGGCCGACTTGAGCGACCACGGCATCAGCTCGCCGTCGAGCAGCAGCCAGTCCGTGTCGAGCTCCTCCCAGAGCCCGGCGGCGCCGATCGCGGTCCGCAGCCGCCCGAGGACCTCCTCGGTGACGGCGGGGTCGTCGAAGAAGGGACGTCCGGTACGCGTGTGCAGGGCGCCCGTCACCCCGTCGGCGCCGAAGCGCTCGCGGGCCGCGTCGGCGTCCCGGCAGACCAGCGCCACGGCCCGGGAGCCCATGTGCTTCTCCTCGCACACGACCCGCTCGACGCCGTCGGCCCGGTACTGCGCGAAGGCCTCGGCCGGGTGTTCCAGGTAGCCCTCCTCCTTCGAGGTGGCGGTCGGAGCCATCGTCGGCGGCAGGTAGGCGAGCAGGCGCGGGTCGACCGCGAAGCGGCTCATCACCTCCAGGGCCGCCGCCGCGTTCTCCTCGCGCACGGCGACGTTGCCGTGGTGCCGGGTCTCCACGGTCCGCCGCCCGTGCACGTCGGCCAGGTCCAGGGGCCTTCCCTGGTGCCCGCCGGGCGCGTCGGTCGCGAGCGGCCGGGCCGGCTCGTACCAGACCCGCTCGGCCGGTACGTCGACGAGCTCGCGCTCCGGCCAGCGCAGCGCGGTCATCCTCCCGCCGAAGACGGCCCCGGTGTCGAGGCAGAGGGTGTTGTTGATCCAGGAGGTGTCCGGGACGGGAGTGTGCCCGTAGACGACGGTGGCCCGTCCCCGGTACTCCTCCGCCCACGGGTAGCGCACCGGCAGCCCGAACTCGTCGGTCTCGCCGGTGGTGTCCCCGTACAGCGCGTGCGAGCGCACCCGCCCCGAGGTGCGGCCGTGGTACTTCTCCGGCAGTCCGGCGTGGCAGACGACGAGGTCGCCGCCGTCGAGGACGTAGTGGCTGACGAGCCCGTCGATGAACTTCTCCACCTCGGCCCGGAACTCCTCGCTCTCGCCCTCCAGCTGCTCGATGGTCTCGGCGAGGCCGTGGGTCCGCTGGACCTTGCGGCCCTTCAGCCAGCGGCCGAGCTTGTTCTCGTGGTTGCCGGGGACGCACAGGGCGTCGCCGGAGGCGACCATGGACATCACGCGGCGCAGGACGCCCGGGGAGTCGGGTCCCCGGTCGACGAGGTCGCCGACGAAGACCGCCGTGCGCCCCTCGGGGTGGTGGCCGTCGACGTAGCCCAGCTTGCCGAGCAGGGTCTCCAGCTCGGAGCGGCAGCCGTGGACGTCGCCGACGATGTCGAAGGGGCCGGTGAGGTGGCGCAGGTCGTTGAAGCGGCGCTCCAGGACGACCTCGGCGGCCTCGACCTCCTCGACGGAGCGCAGTACGTGCACCTTGCGGAAGCCCTCGCGCTCCAGACCGCGCAGCGAGCGCCGCAGCTCGCGGCGGTGGCGCTGGATGACGTGCGCGGGCATGTCGGCCCGGTCGGGGCGGGCCGCGTTCCGTTCGCGGCACACCTGCTCGGGCAGGTCGAGGACGATCGCGACCGGCAGCACGTCGTGCGCCCTGGCCAGCTGCACGAGCTGCCGCCGGGCCTCCTGCTGCACGTTGGTGGCGTCCACGACCGTGAGCCGTCCGGCGGCCAGGCGCTTGCCGGCGATGTGGTGGAGGACGTCGAAGGCGTCGCGGCTGGCGGACTGGTCGTTCTCGTCGTCGGCGACGAGCCCCCGGCAGAAGTCGGAGGAGAGGACCTCGGTCGGCTTGAAGTGGCGCCGGGCGAAGGTGGACTTGCCGGAGCCGGTGGCGCCGACGAGCACGACGAGGGAGAGGTCGGTGACGGACAGGACCCGGCGCGCGGTGGTGGGCGTGCCGTCCGTGGTGTCCGTGCCGTCCGTGGTGTCCGTGGTGTCCGTGCTGTCCCTGGTGGCGGTCATGCCTGCCCCTCCTTCTCGTTCTTCTCGTCGTTCCCGGTGCTGGTACGGGTGAAGACGGCCATCTGCGTCGGCGGTCCGACCTCGGGGTCGTCGGGGCCGACGGGGGTGAACCCGACCTCGTACCCGTACTCCCCCGCCACTCCGGACGCCCAGCTCCGGAACTCCTCGCGGGTCCACTCGAAGCGGTGGTCGCTGTGCCGGACCCGCCCGGCGGGCAGGGTCTCCCAGCGCACGTTGTACTCGACGTTCGGCGTGGTCACGAGGACCGTACGGGGCCGGGCCGAGCCGAACACCGCGTACTCCAGGGCCGGCAGCCTCGGCAGGTCCAGGTGCTCGATGACCTCGCTGAGCACGGCCGCGTCGTAGCCGGACAGGCGCTTGTCGGTGTACGCGAGGGAGCCCTGCACCAGTTTCACGCGGGCGGCCTGCCGCTCCCCCATGCGGTCGAGCCGCAGCCGGCGCGCGGCGACGGTCAGGGCGCGGACGGACACGTCGACGCCGACGACCTCGGTGAAGCGCGGGCTCTTGAGCAGGGCCTGCACCAACTGGCCCTGGCCACAGCCCAGGTCGAGCACGCGCGCCGCCCCGGCCGCGTCCAGCGCGGACAGGATCGCGTCCCGCCGCCGCTGGGCGAGCGGCACCGGACGCTCCTCGGTGTCGGTGGTCTCGTCGACGGCGTTGTCGACGTCCTCGACGTCCAGGCCCTCGGCCTCGGCGAGCCGGACCAGTTCGAGCCGCTCCGCCGCCTCCCGGGCCAGGCCCCGGCGGCGGGAGAGGTAGCGCTCCGTGATCAGCTTCCGCTCGGGGTGTCCGGCGAGCCAGCCGTCACCGGCGCGCAGCAGCTTGTCGACCTCGTCGGGCGCGACCCAGTAGTGCTTGGCGTCGTCGAGTACGGGCAGCAGGACGTACAGGTGGTTGAGGGCGTCCGCGAGCCGCAGCTCGCCCTCCAGGACCAGCCGCACGTACCGCGAGTCGCCCCACTCGGGGAACTCGGCGTCCAGCGCGACCGGTTCGGCCTCCACGACGGACCAGCCCAGCGGGTCGAACAGCGCGCGCACCAGCCCGGCGCCGCCCCGGGCGGGCACCGCGGGGACCTCGATCCGCAGCGGCAGCGGCGCGGCGGCCCGCTCGGGCATCGCCTTGCAGTCGCCGTGCAGCGCGGTCTTGAAGACCTTGGCGAGCGCGACGGCGAGCAGCGAGGACGCGGCGTAGGGCCGGTCGTTCACGTACTGCGCGAGCGCGGAGTCCGGGGCGCCGCCCCGGCCCTTGCCCTTGCCGCGGCGCACGAGCGCCACGGGGTCCACCTCCAGGAGGAGCGCCGCCGTGCACCGCTCGGCGCCCGCCTCGGGGTAGAAGACGTGCGCGGTGCCGTGGGAGGTCGAGAACGACTGCGCCCGCTCGGGATGCTTGTGCAGCAGGAAGCCGAGGTCGGTCGCGGGTCGCTCCGGGTTGCCGGTCGTACTGATCGTCAGGAACACGTCTTCGAGTATGGTGCGGGCCTCCCCCGTCCCACCAGGCATTTTCCGCGCGCCCCGGATGCGCGGGACCGGATGCGCGGGACCGGATGCGCGGGACCGGATGCGCGGGACCGGATGCGCGGGACCGGATGCGCGGAGGGCGCCCGGCTCAGCCGGTGCCGTCGGCGGCGTCGGTGCCGTCGGCGGCGGCCAGGGCCTCGGCGAGGGCGGCGATCCCGGACGGGCCGACCCGGCAGCAGCCGCCGACGAGCCGGGCCCCGGAGCGCGTCCAGGCGGCGGCCCGCCCCGGATCGAAGGCGGACCCGCCGCGCCAGTCGCGCGCCCCGGCGTCCCAGCGCTCCCCGCTGTTGGGGTAGACCACGGCCGGCTTCCCGGTCACGGCGACGGCCGTCTCCACGGCGGGGCCCGCGTCGGCCGGGTCGCAGCAGTTGACCCCGACCGCCACCACCCGGTCGTTCCCCGCGGCGACCGCGAACGCCTCCGCCAGGTCCTGTCCGGCCCGGGTCCGCCCGCCCTCGACCGTGTACGACAGCCAGACGGGCACCCCGCACCCCTCGGCCGCCCGCAGCAGCGCCTCCGCCTCCTCCGCGTCCGGCACCGTCTCCAGGGCGAGGACGTCGGGCCCGGCCGCCGCGAACACCTCGATCCTGGGCCGGTGGAACGCCTCCAGGTCCCGTACGGAGAGCCCGTACCGGCCCCGGTACTCGCTGCCGTCCGCCAGCATCGCGCCGTACGGTCCGACGGACGCGGCGACCCAGACCTCCCGCTCCCCGGCGTCCGCCGCCGACCGCGCGAGCTCCACGCTCCGGGCGAGCAGCCGCGCCGCCTCCTCCCGGCCCAGGCCCCGCCGGGCGAAGCCCTCGAAGGTGGCCTGGTATCCGGAGGTGATGAGGACCCGTGCCCCGGCCCGTACGTACGCCGTGTGCGCCTCCTCGATCCGCTCGGGTCCGTCGGCGAGGAGCCGCGCGGACCAGAGCGCGTCCGAGAGGTCGCAGCCCTGCGCCTCCAGCTGATTGGAGAGTCCGCCGTCGAGGACGAGGACCTCCGCCCGGAGGGCTTCGGCGAGCGTACGGGCCGGTCGCATCGGAGCGCTCCTCCCGCTCAGCCCAGCTGCGACTGGACCTGGGCGGAGATCAGCTCCAGATGGTCCAGGTCGTCCAGGTCCAGGACCTGGAGGTAGACCCGGGAGGAGCCGATGGCCGCGTACCGTCCGAGCTTGTCGACGACCTCGGCGGGCGAGCCGGCCAGGCCGTTCGCCCTGAGCTCGTCGACGTCCCGCCCGATGGCGGCGGCCCGGCGGGCCACCTCGGCGTCGTCCCGGCCTACGCAGACGACCAGTGCGTTGGAGTACACCAGGTCGTCGGCCGGCCGGCCGATCGCCTCGGCGGCGGCCCGCACCCGGCCGAACTGCTTCTCGCTGTCCTCCAGGGAGGCGAAGGGGATGTTGAACTCGTCCGCGTAACGGGCGGCGAGCCGCGGGGTGCGGGTCGCGCCGTGCCCGCCGATCAGGACCGGGATCTTCTCCTGGAGGGGCTTGGGCAGCGCCGGGGAGTCGGTGAGCCGGTAGAACTCCCCCTCGTGCGTGAACGTCTTGCCGACCTCGGTCTCCCACAGACCGGTGACGATCGCGAGCTGCTCTTCGAGGCGGCCGAACTTCTCCTTCGGGAAGGGGATGCCGTAGGCCTTGTGCTCCTCCTCGAACCAGCCCGCTCCCAGGCCCAGTTCGACCCGGCCGCCGGACATCCGGTCGACCTGGGCGACCTGGATGGCGAGGACTCCGGGGAGCCGGAAGGTGCCGGCCGTCATCAGCGTGCCGAGACGGATCCTCTTGGTCTCCCGGGCCAGTCCGGCCAGGGTGATCCAGGCGTCCGTCGGGCCGGGCAGACCGTCGGCGGACCCCATGCTGAGGTAATGATCGGAGCGGAAAAAGGCATCGAAATTGAGTTCCTCGGTGGCGCGGGCCACGGTGAGGAGGGTGTCGTAGTCGGCCCCCTGCTGGGGTTCGGTGAAGATGCGGAGATCCATGCCTCCATCCTGCACCGTCGGCCGCGCGTCAACCTCCCGGCCGGCACCCGCCGGACCCGCACCCGCACCCGTCGGACCCGCGTCCGGCACCCCGGGGAGGCCGGCCGAGACGGAAGGCCGGTCGAGCCGGGGGCGTCAGCACGACGGCTCCCGTCGTGGGGCCGCGCGGCCCCGGGCGGGGTCGGGCGGGCGGGCGCGCTCTCCGTCGCGGACGGCGAGGCGCCGTAACATCCCGCGCACCCGGTCGCCCGACTCGTCGGTGGCGTCGATCGCCTCGATGCACTGCCAGTAGAGCCCCTCGTCGTCGGTGGCGCAGGCCACGCCCACCAGCGCGATCCCCACCTCGCCGAGCAGCTCCCCCAGCGCGGTCAGCGCCCGGTGGGGGTCCGCGACCTCGGTCAGCCGGGCCGCGCGCGGCCCTCCGGCGCCCCACACCGCCGGATACTCCCCGGTCTCGCCCAGACCCCGCGCCTCGCCGCGCAACTCCTGCGGCCCGCAGAGCGCGAGCCTGTTCCCCATCGCCTGGGCGAGGGCCTGGGCCTGCCAGGCCTCCGCCACGATGTCCTGCGCCGTCCCGCTCTCCGCCAGCGCGTGCCGGCCGAGCGCGATCAGTCGCTCCGCTTCCATCAACACCGCCCCCGTTCCTGCGACTTGCCACCCACTCAGTCATTACCCAGAGTGAGGCGGCCTGAGCCCAAACACCAGGGGAATTCGGAAATCTGTGGACAGGAGGCCTGACGGGGAGAAGTCGATCACTCCGAAGAGTGACGATCTTCGCTCACGGCCCCTCTCTCATCGCTTCCTCACCCCGCTCCCCACCCGTCTCCTCCCTCTCGCCCTCTCCGCCACGCCCCTCACCCTCTCCGTCCCGCTCCTCGCCCTCTCCGTCCTGCCTCTCGCCCTCTCCGTCCTGCCTCTCGCCCTCCCGGTCCCGCCTCTCGTCCTTCCCGCCCCGCCGCCCGGCGGGGAACCGGAGCTCGTTGCGGTCGATCTTGGCCGCGAGCGCCGCCAGCGGATCGATCCCGAGCGCCTCGCAGAACTGGAGGAGGTAGGCGAGCACGTCCGCCACCTCGTCGGCGACCCGGTGGGCCGACTCCGGGTCCTCCATGACCCGCTCGGCCTGCTCGGGGGTCAACCACTGGAAGATCTCCAGGAGTTCGGCCGCCTCCACGCTGAGGGCCGCCGCCAGGTTCTTGGGCGTGTGGTAGGGCTGCCAGTCGCGGGCGGCCGCGAACTCGACCAGCCTGCGCCGGAGCCCCACCACGCTGTTGTCCGTCGCGTCTTCGTACGTCACGCGCTCAGGTCTACCACCGTCACCCCGGGCGTCCGGCGCGCCTCCGCCGCCGTCCGGTCGCCCACCGCGCCCGCCAGCCGGATGTGCCCGTCCCCGGCGATCTCCACGGCGAGGCGGAGCAGTTCGCCCGACTGGCGCCGGTCGAGGCCCCGGTCGAGGCCGTCGGCGAGCAGCGTCAGGCTCTGCATGGCGTCGGGCACCTCGGCGATGCGGTCCATCTCCAGGACCCCCGGCCCCGTGAGCAGGGTGAGCGCGAGCGCCAGGTAGCGCAGTTCCCCGTCGCCGAGGCGGCCGAGCGGGGTCTCGGGCCGACCGCCCCGTTCGAGCACCGCCCGGACGGTGCCCTCGCGGAGCTCCCGCACCCCGAGCCCCGTGACGGTCCCCGCGCAGCCGGCTCCCGCCACGGTCGCGAGGCGGTGGTGGCGGCGCGGGCAGTCGTTGTGGGTGCGGTGCAGGACCTCGGCGAGGTTGGCGCAGTCGCGCCGCAGCCGTCCCTCGCCGGGCGGCACGGGGGCCCGCATCCGCTCGGGCCGGGGGTCGCAGGCGAAGGCGGACCGCAGTCCGACGACCACCTGTTCGGCGGCGGCCAGGACCTCCAGCTGTCCGGGGGTCCGGCCGGCGACCCGCAGCGGCAGCAGGGCCGTGCCGAGGAGGTCGTCGGGGAGCGGGGCCCTGGTCACGGGGGTGGTGCCCGCCGTGTGCCACTCGGCCTGGACGGTGCTGCGGCCGGGATCGCGCAGGGCGGTGGCGAGCAGGGTGCGGCCCCGGGCGGTGAGCCGTTCGCCGACGATCCGGAGCCGGGGCTCGGCCTGCACGGCGAGGTCCAGGAGGACGGGGCCGCACGGCCCGTCGACGGTGCAGCCGATGCGGAATCCGCGCCTGCCCTGGGCGTCGGGCCGGGCGCGCTCGGGGACGAGGTCGGCGGCGTCCGGGAACACCTCGTCGAGCGGGTCGCCCGCGCAGAGCCGGGCCAGTGCCTCGTACGCCCGCAGGGTGGTGGTCTTGCCGCTGCCGCTGGGCCCGGCGAAGAGGGTCACGGGGCCGAGCGCGTGCGCGGCGGAGCGGTGGCCGGCGAACGCGGAGAGGCGCAGCTCGGTGACGGTGGGCCGGGCGTCGGGCCGCTCCTCCCGCGCCTCCGGCACGACCGGGCCCCGTGCCTCGGGGACGGAGGCGCGGGGCCGGGAGGCGCGCGGAGGGGAGGTGCCCGCACCGGAGGGGGCGGCCGTCCGGGAGGGGACGCCCGTCCCCGGAGCAGGGGCGTACGCGGCGGGAGTACGGGCCTCCGGGACACGCGGTCCGGCAGGGGGAGCGGCGTCGGAGGGGGAAGCGGCGCCGGGTACGGAGGCGGAGCCCGGGACGGAAGCGGAAGCGGGATCAGGAACGGGAGCGGAAGCGGGGTCGGAGGGGTGGTTCTTCGACGTGCGGGCGAGCGCGGAGCCGCCGGTGAGGTCCATGTCCGGACCGTACGCAGGCCTTTCCCCGGCGAACCGTTACGTCGAGCGGACCTTCCTACGATCGGGGGACGCCGGCGGCCCGGCCGCCCACGGCCTCCTCCTCGTCCGCGCCCTCCGCACCCTCGACCTCCGTGCCCGCCGGGGCGAGGAGGAAGACGTTGCGGTCGACGCGGTGCATCCCGCTGCCGAGCCCGAAGACGACGCCGCTGCTGAAGTCGAGGATCCGCTTGGCGACTTCGGTGTCGGCGCCGGTCAGGTCGAGGAGCACCGGGATCTGGGCGACGAGGTACTCGGCGACCTCGCGGGCGTCGGCGAAGACCTGCACGCGGAGCACGACCATGCGGCGCTGCTCGGCGGTTTCGTACTGCTCGGGGATCGTGCGGTGGTCGACCCTGGACGGCCATTCGTCACGGCCGCGCAGGGGCACGACCTGCGCGAGGCCCTCCCACTGCTCGTCGGTGACGTCGTACCTCTCGTACCTACTCATGGGTCCATCCTCCCGCTCCTCACCCGTTCGGCCCAACAACGACACGACGTGATGACGGCATGGCGGGCGGACGGACCGGAAGGTCACCCGGTCGGCCCACTCCGCCCCCGTGCCGGGCCCCCGTCGCCCGCCCCCGTTCGCCGTCCCCCGTCCGCCGTGTCAGACGAAGCTCTTGGCGAGCCTGCGGAGGCCTTCCCCGATCTCCTCGGCCGAGTGCGTCGTGAACGACAGACGCATGGCGCCCGGGTCCGGTTCTCCGCAGAAGAACGGAGCCCCCGGCACGTACGCCACCTCGTGCCCGACGGCGGTCCTCAGGAGCGCGGTGGCGTCGTACCCCTCGGGCAGGGTCGCCCAGACGAACATGCCGCCCTCCGGCCTGTTCCACCGGCTGCCCTCGGGCAGCGCGGCCGGCAGTCCGTCGAGCATGGCGTCCCTGCGCTCCCGGTAGGCGGCGCGCATCACCGCGACGTGCGCGTCGAGGTCGCTGTCGCGCAGGTAGCGCACGGCCGCGGCCTGGTCGACGGTCGAGGTGTGCAGGTCGGCGGCCTGCTTGGCGATGACGCAGGAGCGGCGGAGCCCGGCGGGGGCGCGCAGGTGTCCGAGCCGCAGGCCGGGGGCCATCACCTTGGAGAAGGAGCCGAGCAGGACGGTGCGGTCGGCCGCCGCGGGATCGGCGGCGATCCAGGGGACGGGCTCGCCGTCGTAGCGCAGTTCGCCGTACGGGTCGTCCTCGACGATCCAGAAGCCGTGGCGGGCCGCGGCCTCGGCGACGGCGGTGCGGCGCTCGGCGGGGAGGGTGCGGCCCGTGGGGTTCTGGAAGGTGGGGACGACGTAGAGGAGGGTCGGGTTCTCGCGGGCCGCGATCTCCTCAAGCGCCTCCGGGACGATGCCCTCCTCGTCGGTGGGCACGGGGACGACGCGGGCCCCGGCGAAGGCGAAGGTCTGGAGGGCGGCCAGGTAGCAGGGGTCCTCGACGAGGACCACGCCGCCCGGTTCGAGGAGGGCGGTGGCGAGGAGCGTGAGGGCCTGCTGCGAGCCGGTGGTGACGAGCAGGTCGTCGGCGTCCGTGGGCAGTCCGCGCGCGGTGAGCCGGCCAGCGACGGCGGCGCGCAGCTCCGGGTCGCCCTCGGTCGTCGAGTACTGGAGCGCCTGCCGCGGGAGGTCCGTGAGGACCCCGTCGTACGCGGCCCGGATCCCGGCCACGTCGAACAGCTCGGGTGCGGGCAGCCCGCCCGCGAAGGAGATCATCTCGGGGCGCGCCGTGAGCGCCAGGATGTCCCGTACCGGCGACGAACCGACACCGGCCAGCCGGGAGGCGACGGCCGGCACGGGCGCGGAGGCGGCGGAGGAGGCGGAATCGGCGTGCGCGGGCGTGGCGGCGGCGGAAAGCATGGTGTCAGCATATAGATGCCCGGGAGGGTGTCCAGGTCGTGCGATTCCCGCCGGGAAAGGCCGAGTTGGCGTGCTCCGGGGCCGTCTCCGGAGGGACTCCGGAGCCTTCGCGGGAGGCTTCCCGGCGGGAGGCTCTTCCCGGCGGGAGGCTTCCTACCGGCGTCCCGCCGGCTCGTCGCGGCCCTCGGCCCACAGGGAGCGGACGTGGCCGAGGTGGCGGCGCATGCAGGCCTCGGCGCCGCGCGCGTCCCCGGCGATCATGAGGTCGAGGAGTTCGACGTGCTCCTCGGCGGAGGAGACGAGCAGGCCGGCCTCGTCCAGGCCCGTCAGGCCGTAGAGGCGGGAGCGCTTGCGCAGCTCCCCGACGGTCTCGACGAGCCGCTCGTTGCCGGAGAGGCCGAGCAGGGCGAGGTGGAAGCGGCGGTCCGCCTCCAGGTAGCCGATGAGGTCGTGCTCGCGGGCGCGGGCGACGATCTCCTCGGCGACCGGGCGGAGTTCCTCCAGCTGCTCCCGCGCGGCCGACTTGGTGACCCGGCCGACGGTGGGGACCTCGATGAGGGTGCGCAGTTCGGTGTACTGGTCGAGGTCGCGCTCGCTGACCTCGGTGATGCGGAAGCCCTTGTTGCGGACGGGCTCGACCAGGCCCTCCCGGGCCAGGTCGAGCATGGCCTCGCGGACCGGGGTCGCGGAGACGCCGAGGTCGGCCGCGAGGCCGGGGGCCGAGTAGACCTGGCCGGGGCGCAGTTCCCCGGCGATCAGGGCCGCGCGGAGGGCGTGCGCGACCTGGTCGCGGAGCCTCTCCTGCGCTCTGACGAGGCCGTACTGCTTCAGGTCACCCATCGTGCGTCCTCCGAGAAGTCACGGAGGAGCATCGTACAATGTCACGTTTCGCCGTCCGACCGCCCGCCTCCCACGGACCCGGAGCGGGAAACCGGCGGTCTCAGAGGAGGAAGCCGGCGGGGAACGGGTCGTCGGGGTCGAGGAAGTACTGCGCCGTGCCGGTGATCCAGGCCCGGCCGGTGACGGTCGGGACGACGGCGGGCAGTCCGCCCACGGTGGTCTCGCCGACGATCCGGCCGGTGAACTCGGTTCCGATGAAGGACTCGTTGACGAAGTCGGCGCCCGGGGCGAGCAGCCCCCGGGCGTGCAGCTGGGCCATGCGGGCGCTGGTGCCGGTGCCGCACGGGGAGCGGTCGAACCAGCCGGGATGGATGGCCATGGCGTGGCGCGAGCGGGTCGCGTCGGAGCCGGGCGCGGCCAGGTAGACGTGCTTGACCCCGGCAATGGCGGGGTTCTCCGGGTGGACGGGCCGGTCGGGCCCGGCCTCGATCGCGGCCATGACGGCGAGTCCGGCGGCGAGGAGTTCGTCCTTGCGGGCGCGGTCGAAGGGCAGCCCCAGGGAGTCGAGGTCGACGAAGGCGTAGAAGTTGCCGCCGTAGGCGAGGTCGTAGGTGACGGTGTCGTACCCGGGCACGTCCGCCTTGAGGTCGAGGCCGACGCAATAGGAGGGCACGTTGGTGAGCGTGACCGCCTTCGCCGCGCCGTCCTCCACCCGCACGTCGACGCTCACGAGCCCCGCCGGGGTGTCGAGGCGGACGGTGGTGACCGGTTCGACGACCGGCACCATGCCCGTCTCGACGAGGACGGTGGCGACCCCGAGGGTGCCGTGGCCGCACATCGGGAGGAGGCCGGAGACCTCGATGTAGAGGACGCCGTAGTCGGCGTCGGGGCGGGTGGGCGGCTGGAGGATCGCGCCGCTCATCGCCGCGTGGCCGCGCGGCTCGTACATGAGGAGGGTGCGGACGTGGTCGAGGTGCTCGGCGAAGTGCAGCCGCCGCTCGGCCATCGTGGCGCCGGGGATCACCCCGAGGCCGCCGGTGATCACCCGGGTGGGCATGCCTTCGGTGTGGGAGTCCACCGCGTGGTAGACGTGGCGGGTGCGCATGGGTCCCCTTCTGTCGTGGGAAGCGGCTTCGGGGCCGGGGGTGTACGCGGCTTCGGGGCCGGGGGTGTACGCGGCCTCGGGGCCGGGGGTGTACGCGGCCTCGGGGCCGGGGGTGTGCGGGGTTACGCGTGGCCCTCCGCGAGGACCTTCTCCGTGGCGGCCCGCACGGCGGCCTCCTGCTCGGGGGCGAGCGGGAGCCGGGGCGGCCGGGAGACGCCGCCGTGGTGTCCGGCGAGGTCCATGGAGAGCTTGATCGCCTGGACGAACTCGGTCTTCGAGTCCCAGCGGAAGAGCGGGTGGAGGGACCGGTAGAGCGGGAGGGCGGTGTCGAGGTCCCCGGCGACGGCGGCCCGGTAGAGGGTCGCGCAGGTGCGCGGGAGGGCGTTGGGGTAGCCGGCGACCCAGCCGACCGCGCCGGCGAGGACGAGTTCGAGGAGGACGTCGTCGGCGCCGGCCAGCAGGTCGAGGCCGGGGGCGAGTTCGGCGATCTCGTAGGCGCGGCGGACGTCCCCGCTGAACTCCTTGACGGCGACGACGCTGCCGTCGGCGTACAGCCGGGCGAGGAGGCCGGGGGTGAGGTCGACCTTGGTGTCGAGGGGGTTGTTGTAGGCGACGACGGGCAGGCCGACGGAGGCGACGGAGGCGAAGTGGTCGCGCACGGCGGCCTCGTCGGCCCGGTAGGCGTTGGGCGGCAGGAGCAGGACGGAGCCGGCGCCGGCCTCGGCGGCCTGCTCGGCCCAGCGGCGGGCCTCGGCGGCGCCGTACGCGGAGACGCCCGGCATGACGCGGGCGCCGTCCCCGGCGGCTTCGACGGCGGTCCGCACGACGCGGGCGCGCTCGTCGTCGGTGAGCGTCTGGTACTCGCCGAGGGAGCCGTTCGGGACGACCCCGTCGCAGCCCTCGGCGATCAGCCGGGCCACGTGGCGCGCGTAGGCGTCGTGGTCGACGGAGCCGTCGTCGCGCAGCGGGAGGGCGGTGGCGACCATGATCCCGCGCCAGGGTCGGTCGCGGTGCACGGGTGCTTGCTCGTGGACCATGAAAGGACTCCCTTGTGTGATGTGTGACATTTTACTGATGGACGGACGGGCCACAAGAGGCCCGCACACGTTCGGTTCTGACGGCCGATCAGTTATCGGTGCGGCCCCGCTCCGGGAGCTCCGCCAGGTGCCGGAGCGGTACGGGGCAGGAGAGCGGGCGCCGGTCCGGGGCCGCCCCGTCCCCGGAGGCCGTTCCGGCGAGGGCGGCCACGGCGGGACCGCACACGCGGCCCTGGCACCAGCCCATGCCGGCCCGGGTGAACAGCTTGACCGTACGGGCGTCCCGCGCGCCCAGGAGGTCGACGGCCTCCGTCACGCGGGCCGCCGGCACCTCCTCGCAGCGGCAGACCTCGGTGTCCGGCCGCAGCCACCCGGTCCAGCCGGGCCCGGGCCGGTGCACGGCGCCCATCGCCTCCGCGAAGGCGCGCAGCCGGTCGCGGTGGCGCCGGAGCGCGGCCTCGCGGGGCTGCGGCCCCCGGCCGCCGAGGAGGGCGCGGGCGACGGAGAGGGCCGCCAGCGTCCCTTCGACGACCGCGAGCCGGGCGCCGCCGATGCCGCCCGCCTCCCCGGCGGCCCAGACGCCGGAGACCGAGGTCGCCTGTGCGGCGTCGAGGACGAGGGCGGCCGTCCCGTCGGCGGCCGTGCGGGTCGCGCAGCCGAGCGCCGTGGCGAGTTCGAGCTGCGGTACGAGGCCGTGGCCGACGGCGAGCGCGTCGCAGGGGATCCGGCGGCCGGTGCCCGGCAGGGGCCGCCAGTCGGGGCCGAGCCGCGCCACGGTCACCGCCTCGACGCGCGCGGAGCCGTGGGCCTCGACGACCGCGTGACGGGCGAGGAGCCTGGTGCCGTACCGCAGCAACGCGCTCCCGTGCAAAGCCCCTTCGGCGAGCTTGGCGGGGTTGCGGAGGAGCGCCGGGACGAAGCCGGAGTAGCCGAGGTACGCACCGGCCTCGACGACTGCGGGGACACGGGCGCCCGCCGCCGCCAGGGAGCCGGCGACCGCCAGGAGCAGGGGGCCGCTGCCGGCCACGACGACCCGGCGGCCGGGCAGGACGAGCCCGCCCTTGAGCATCGCCTGCGCTCCCCCGGCACCCACCACGCCCGGCAGCGTCCAGCCGGGGAAGGGCAGTTGGCGCTCGTGGGAGCCGGTGGCCAGGAGCACCGCGCGGGCCCGGACGGTCGCGGCGCTCTCGTCGCCCGCGGCCACGGCGTGCAGCGTCCGGCCCGCACCCTCGGCCACCACCGCCCAGACGTGGTGGCCGGGCAGGTGGACGACCCGGCCCGCCCGGACGAAGCCGTCCAGGGCCGCCGTCCGGCGGGTGAACTCCCGCCAGTCGTGGTGGAGCGCCCCGGGCCGCAGCGCGCCGAGACCGGGCGCGGGATGCCGGTGGTACTGACCCCCGGGCCGGTCCCCCGCGTCGACGAGGACCACCCGGAGCCCGCGCCGGGCCGCCTCCACGGCGGCGGCGAGCCCGGCGGGCCCGGCGCCGACGACGGCGAGGTCGGAGTCGTACGACGCTCCCGATCCCTTCTCCGAGGGCCCGTTCGAGGGCGCGGGCGGCTCGGACGGCGCGGGCGGCGCGGGCGGCTCGGACGCGGACCCTCCCGGCGACCCGGACGACCCGGACGGCCCGGACGACTCAGACGGATCGAACGGCTCAGACGGTGAGTTCGGCACGGCCCGTCCCCTCCTGTGTCGTGACGGCGTCGCCGGGGCGGGCCGGGGTGAGGCAGGCGCGCTGGTTGGGGCGTCCGTTGACCGTGACGAGGCAGTCGAAGCAGCTGCCCATGCCGCAGAAGACCCCGCGCGGCGCCCCGGCGTTCCGCGTGGTGCGCCAGGTCAGGATGCCCGCGCCCCACAGGACGGCGGCGACGGACTGGCCGTCGAGCGCGGTGAGCGGGCGCCCGTCGAACGTGACGGTGAAGGCGGCCCCGGCCCGGCCGCCGACCAGGTCGCGCGGGGTGCGGCGTCGTCTCATCGGATGCTCTCCCGTCGTCCGGGGCCGGAGGTGTGGTCGAACCGTTCGGGCCGGAAGGGCCCCGGGTCCACGCCCTCCGCCTCCTCCGCCCCCTCCCCCGCGCCACCCGTGAGCGCGGCGGCGATCAGGAGTCCCGTGGCCGGGGCGAGGCCGATGCCCGCGCCCTCGTGACCGCAGGCGTGCAGCAGTCCCGGGACGCGCGGGTCGGGTCCGATCGCCGGGAGGTGGTCCGGCAGGTAGGGGCGGAAGCCGTGGTAGGCGCGCAGCACCCGCACGTCGGCGAGGACCGGGAAGAGCGCGGCGGCCTGGACGGCGAGCCGGCGCAGGGCCTCGGTGGACAGGGAGCGGTCGAAGCCGACGCGCTCGCGGGTGGCGCCGATGAGCACGGGCCCGGCGGGGGTGCCCTCGACGACGGCCGAGGACTGGAGCGTGGCCGAACCGCTGGCCACGTCCGCGATGTAGTCGGCCGCGTACACCTTGTGGCGCACGACCCTGGGCAGGGGTTCGGTCACGAGCACGAAGCCGCGCCGGGGCCGTACCGGAAGCTCCGTGCCGGCGAGGGCGGCGACCGCGCCGCCCCAGGTGCCGGCCGCGTTGACGACGGCGGGGGCGGCGAGTTCGCGGCGGGCGGTGCGGACTCCGCGCACGGCCCCGGAGGGGGTGCGGAGGATGCCGGTGACCTCCTCGCCGAGGTGGACGGCGGCGCCGGAGGCGGCGAGGAGGCGGGCCGCCGCGCGGGCGGGCTGGACCTGGGAGTCCTGCGGGTAGTGGAAGCCGCCCGCGAGGCCGTCGGCGAGGTGGGGTTCGAGGGCGCGCAGCCCGTCGCCGGGGACCTCGGCGGTCTCGACGCCGGCCGTCCGCTGCCCCTCCGCGAAGGCGCGCAGGGCCTTGAGGGCGGTCGGGTCGGGCGCCACGACGAGGCCGCCCTTGGCCTCGTACTCGATGTCGGGCGGGAGCAGGGCGGAGAGGTCGCGCCAGAGGCGCACGGAGAGCAGGGCGAGGTCGAGTTCGGGTCCGGGCTCCTTGTCGGAGACGAGGAGGTTGCCCTCGCCGGCGCCGGTGGTGCCGCCCGCGACCGGGCCCCGGTCGACGACCGCGACGGAGAGTCCCGCGCGGCCGGCGAAGTACGCGCAGGCGGCTCCGACGACGCCCGCGCCGATGATCACGGCGTCCGGGCTCTGGCTCTTGGACACGGCGGCGGTGTGTCGCATTCTCTCGGGGACGGGCGGGGCGGTGCGGGGTGCCTCACGGTCATCTCGCTCGTGCGCGCGCCGAGTTGACCTCGCTCACGACTGCGGCGCGATCGGTACAATAGTAATGTGAAATTGCACTGACAAGGGGTGAGCGAGAACCCGGCCGAAAAAAGCACGGCGGGAGCAGGCCCGCCGGGACCCGCCGGGACCCGGGGCCGTCGCGCCCTCCGCCACCCCGGATGATCGGACGCATGCTCGTCTCGTCCGTGTCCGTGCTCGCCCTGGCCGTGGTGCTCCTCTGCGCCGTCGTCCGCCCCTTCCGCCTCCCCGAGGCGGTCTTCGCGCTGCCCGCCGCCGGCGCCGTCCTCGCGGTGGGGGCGGTCACGCCCGACGCCGTACGCGAGGAGGCCGAGCGGCTCGGGCCGGTGATCGGCTTCCTCGCGGCCGTCCTCGTCCTCGCCAAGCTCTGCGACGACGAGGGCCTCTTCCACGCCTGCGGCGCCTGGATGGCCCGCTGGTCCCGCCGCCGGCCCCAGCGGCTGCTCGGCGCCGTCTTCGGCCTCGCCTCGCTGATCACCGCCGTGCTGAGCCTGGACGCGACGGTCGTCCTGCTGACCCCGGTGGTCTTCGCGACGGCCGCCCGGATGGGGGCCCGCCCCAAACCCCACGTCTACGCGAGCGCCCACCTGTCGAACACGGCCTCGCTGCTCCTGCCCGTCTCGAACCTGACCAACCTGCTCGCCTTCACGGCCACCGGCCTCGGCTTCACCCGGTTCGCGCTCCTGATGCTGCTGCCCTGGCTCACCGCCGTCGCGGTCGAGTACGCGGTCTTCCGCCGCTTCTTCGCCCGCGACCTCGCCGCACCGGCCGACGCCCCCGAGTCGCCGGAGCCCATCGAGCTCCCGCTCTTCGCCCTGGTCACCGTGGCCGCGACCCTCGTCGGCTTCGCCGTCGCCTCGGCCGTCGGGGTGGACCCGGCCTGGGCGGCCGCGGCGGGCGCCGCCGTCCTCGCCGTACGGGCCCTGGCGCGCCGCCGCACCACCCCGCGCGCGCTCGTCCGCTCGGCCTCGCTGCCCTTCCTCGCGTTCGTCCTGGCCCTGGGCGTCGTCGTCCGCGCCGTCGTCGACAACGGCCTCGGGACCGTCCTGGCCCACCTCCTGCCGGACGGCACCTCGCTGCCGGCCCTGCTCGGCGCCGCCGCGCTCGCCGCCGTCCTCGCCAACCTCATCAACAACCTGCCCGCGACCCTGGCCCTGGTCCCGCTGGCGGCCGGCTCCGGGCCCGGCGCGGTGCTCGCCGTCCTGATCGGCGTGAACATCGGCCCCAACCTCACGTACGCGGGCTCGCTCGCCACCCTCCTCTGGCGCCGCATCGCCCACCACCACCGCCATCCGGTCGACCTCGGGGAGTTCACCCGCCTCGGCCTGCTCACCGTCCCCGCCGCCCTCGTCGCCTCGACGGCGGCCCTGTGGGTCTCGCTCCTGGTCCTGGGCGGGTGACCGGGATCCGCGGGCCCGGAAACTCCCGGCGGCACTGCTAAGTTCTACACACACGTAGAAGTAAGCGATCGACGTCTGGAGTGCTCATGGCCCTGTGGGACCGCATCAAGGAATCCGCATCGACGATGCAGACCCAGCTGGTGGCGAAGAAGAACGACCTCAAGAGCGGCGCGTTCCGGGACGTGAGCATGGCCATGTGCGCCCTCGTCGCCGCCGCCGACGGCACGATCGACGCCTCCGAGCGCCGCCGGGTCGCCCAGCTCATCGCGACCAACGAGGTGCTGCGGAACTTCGACGCGCTCGACCTCCAGCGCCGCTTCGACGCGAACCTGGACAAGCTCACCGCCGACTTCGACCTCGGCAGGGTCGGCGTCCTCCAGGAGATCGCCAAGGCGAAGAAGAAGCCCGCCGAGGCCCGCGCCGTCGTCCAGATCGGCATCGTCATCGGCGGCGCCGACGGCGACTTCGACAAGACGGAACAGTCCGTGGTCCGCGAGGCGTGCTTCACCCTGGACCTGCCGCCCCACGAGTTCGACCTCTAGGGCCCGTCCGGCCCTGATCCGCCGGGCAATCCCTGGGGCCCGTCCGGCGGTTTCGGTACGGTCGGCACGCCGGGAGCCGAGGGTCCGGCACACCGGCCGCACCGACCACACCAGCCGCACCAGCCGCACCAGCCGCACCAGCCGCACCAGCCGTCCGGCGTACCGGCTACACCGACGTCGTGGCCGCGTGCAGCACGAAGTACAGCGTGACGGCCGAGTTGGCCGAGGACAGGGCCGAGACCGTCGTGCCGAAGGCGGCGCCCCAGGCGGCCAGACCGGCCGCCGTGCACACCGGCGGCCAGGCGCGGCCCATCGGGGCCGGGCGCATCAGGGCGGCGACCCGCCGGGGCACCGGGCCCACCGCCGCCAGGGCGGGGAGCGTGGCGGCGGGCGCGCGCGGGGCGAGCAGCGCGGCCCTGCCGATCGCCCGGGCCACGGTGCGGCGGCTGCCGACCTCGGCCGCCGCCTCCTCGTCGGCCCAGCGCTCGGCGGTGTACGCGACGGCGGTGCGCAGCGGGCGCAGGAACGGGTTGGCGCGGGCCGCCAGGTGGACCGTGAGCAGGTGCCGGTGGTGACGCCCGTTCAGATGGGCCCGCTCATGGGCGAAGAGGGCCCGGCGCTCGGCGGACCCGAGCCCGGCGAGCATGCCGGTGCTGACCACGACCCGCCCTCGGCCGTGCCCACGACCGCGACCGCCGGGGAGCGCGTACGCGTACGGCGTGCGGTCCGGCAGCACCGCGACGGACGTCGGCGGCAGCCCGGCGAGCGCGCCCGCCGTCCGGCGGCGCACCCGCGCCTGCCGCCACGCGGCGACGGCGCAGGAGACCAGGACGGCGAGCAGCGCGGGGATGGCCGCCCGGCCCGCGATCTCGTCGTACGGGACGGCCGCCCGCACCTCGGGGTCCGACCAGCTGTCGGGGAGCGGGTTGCCGGGCAGTTGGGCGGTGCCCACGATCATGAGCAGCCCGAGGCAGAGCGTGCTGCACACGGCGGAGACACCGGCGACGGCGGCGAGCAGCCGGGTCGCGGTGCGGGGGTGGAGCCGCTGTTCGGCGAGGCGGGCGACCGGCCACGCGGTGAGCGGAAGGACCAGGGGAAGGAAGACGAAGACTCCCATGACGGTCAGCCTTCCTCCTCCGGGGTCTCCGGGGTCTCCGGGGTCTCCGGGGTCTCCGGGGCGAGGAGTTCACGGAGGAGTCGCTCGTCGTTCGGCGAGAGGGCGGTCACGAAACTGGCCAGGACCGCCTGCCGGTCCGCCTCGGCGTCCAGGACCTTCCGCATCCGCAGCGCGGCGAGCCCCGCCTCGTCCGCGACCGCCGTCCACCGGAAGGACCGGCCGGCGCGCTCGCGTTCGACGGCGCCCTTCGCGCGCAGACGGGTCAGGATGGTGATCACGGTGGTGTAGGCGAGGCCGCCGCCGAGCCGCTCCCGCACCCACGCCACGGGCACCGGCTCGGACGCCTCGCGGAGGACGGCGAGCACCTGGGCCTCCAGCTCGCCCTGCCCGCGCCTGCGGGCAGGGCCCTCCGCCCCGTCCTCGCTCCGGTCCACCATGCCGCCGCCCTTCCGCTCCTGCCGCGCCCGGCGGCACCGTCCGCCGCCCGCCCGGTCGGCAGACCATCGTACTGAGCGGGCGGGGAAACCAGGGGAACCAGGGCGGGACCGTCGAGATCACCGGCTGAGGACCGGGGACGAGGAAAAGGCCCGGGGACGAGGAAAAGGCCCAGGGATGAAGAAAAGGCCCAGGAGACGTGCCCCGGGCCTTTTCGTCCGCACGACGCGGCGTCAGACGCGGCCGGAAGCCCCGCTTCCCGCCTCCACGTCACCGCTGTCGGCCTTCGAGAGGTCCGGGGCGGACCCCGCGTCCGGCGCGGACCCCGCGAGCACCGCCCCGTCTCCCGAGGCCGGAGTCGTCGGCGTGCCCCGGCGACGGGCGACGTAGGCGGCGATCGGCTCGGTGAAGCGGGCGGTGAGCGGCCCGATCACGACGAGGACCAGGACGTAGGCGGTGGCGAAGGGCCCCATCTGCGGCTGGACGCCGGCGCTGACGGCGAGTCCGGCGATGACGATGGAGAACTCGCCGCGCGCGACCAGCGTGCCGCCCGCCCGCCAGCGGCCCTTGACCCCGATCCCGGCCCGGCGCGCGGCCCAGTAGCCGGTGGCTATCTTGGTCAGCGCGGTGACGATCGCCAGGGCGAGCGCCGGCAGGATCACCGGCGGGATGCTGGCGGGGTCGGTGTGCAGGCCGAAGAAGACGAAGAACACCGCGGCGAACAGGTCGCGCAGCGGGCTCAGCAGGGTGTGGGCGCCCTCCGCGACCTCGCCGGAGAGGGCGATGCCGACGAGGAACGCGCCGACGGCGGCGGAGACCTGGAGCTGCTGGGCGACACCGGCGACGAGCAGGGTCAGGCCGAGGACGACCAGGAGCAGCTTCTCCGGGTCGTCACTGGAGACGAACCGCGAGATCAGGCGCCCGTACCGGAGGGCGAGGAAGAGCACGAGTCCGGCCACGCCCAGGGCGATGGCCAGCGTCACGCTGCCGGCGGCCAGGCCGACACCGGCGAGCAGGGCCGTGATGATGGGCAGGTAGACGGCCATCGCCAGGTCTTCGAGGACCAGGATGCTGAGGATCACCGGGGTCTCGCGGTTGCCCAGGCGGCCGAGGTCGCCGAGGACCTTGGCGATGACCCCGGACGAGGAGATCCAGGTGACGCCCGCCAGGACGACGGCGGCGACCGGCCCCCAGCCGAGCAGCAGCGCGGCGACGGCGCCGGGCACGGCGTTGAGGGTGAAGTCGACGAGCCCGGCCGGGTACTGGGTCTTCAGGTTGGAGACGAGGTCGCTCGCCGTGTACTCCAGGCCCAGCATCAGGAGCAGGAGGATGACCCCGATCTCGGCGCCGATGGCGACGAACTCCTCACTGGCGCCGAGCGGCAGCAGACCGCCGTTGCCGAAGGCGAGGCCCGCGAGGAGGTAGAGCGGGATCGGGGAGAAGCTGAACCGGGCCGCGAAGCGGCCGAGCAGGCCCAGGCCGAGGATGATGGCGCCGAACTCGATCAGAAAGACAGCGGAGTGCACCCTCCCCTCACTCCCGTCCGAGAATCGCGGCCGCGGCGTCGACGCCCTCGCGGGTGCCGATCACGATGAGCGTGTCGCCGCCCGCGAGCCGGAAGTCCGGCGTCGGGGACGGAATCGCTCCGGAGCGGCGCAGTACGGCGACGACGGAGGCGCCCGCCTCGGTGCGCATCCGGGTGTCGCCGAGCACGCGCCCGTTCCAGTACGAGTGCCCGGACAGCTCGATCCGCTCGGCGACGAGTCCCAGGTCCGTGGTGTGCAGGACGTTGGGGCTGTGGTGCGCGGGCATCAGCGCGTCGATCAGGGAGGCCGTCTCCCCCTCGGTGAGGTGGAGGGACTGGGCGCAGGCGTCGGGGTCGTCGGCCCGGTAGACGTTCACCGTCCGCGTTCCGTCGCGGTGCGCGATGACCGAGAGGTGCTGGTGCTCGCGCGTCGTGAAGTCGTACTGGACTCCGATTCCGGGCAGGGGTGTCGTTCTGGTCCGCGGGGCAGGCACTGGCCCGTCGCCTCCTGTCGTCGTGACCGGCCACAGCCGGTCGGGGCCGGTTCCGGCCATTCATGGAAAGGGATGCGCCACGGGGGGAACGGCGTCGTCCCGCGCCCCGCGGCCCCGTCATGGTGCCATCCGCGTGGAGACGCGGAACATGGGTGTCAGCACGGATGGACAGAACACCGACAAACCGGTCAGGATGAGGCGGGACACGGGTCCCGCCGCGGGCCGGAGGGCGCGCGGCGCGCATCGGACGCACGGTGCGCGTCACCTGCGCGGTACGTACCGGATGCGCGGTGCGTACCCGGTACGCGGCGCGTATCGGATGCGCGGTACGTGTCGTATGCGCCGTGCGTGTCGGATGCGCGGTACGTAGCGGATGCGCGGTGGGCATCGAACACGCGGTGAGCATCGAGCGGCCGGGCGACACGTCGGGCCCGGAGAGAGGCGGGACGGTGTCGCTGTACTGGCGCCTCTTCCTGCTGAACGCCGTGATCCTGGTCGTCGCCGTGCTGCTGCTCTTCGGCCCCGTCACGGTCTCCACCCCGGTCCTCGTCGGCGAGGCGTTCGTCCTCGTGGTCGGCCTGGTGGCGATGCTCGTCGCCAACGCCTTCCTGCTGCGGGTCGGCCTCGCGCCGCTCCAGCGCCTCACCCGGGTGATGCGGACGGCGGACCTGCTGAGGCCCGGCCGGCGCGCGGAGGTGGCGGGGCGCGGCGAGATCGCCGACCTGACCCGTACGTTCAACACGATGCTCGACCGGCTGGAGGCCGAACGGGCCGCGAGCAGCGCCCGGGTGCTGTCCGCCCAGGAGGCCGAGCGGCGGCGGATCGCGCAGGAGCTGCACGACGAGGTGGGGCAGACCCTCACCGCCGTACTGCTCCAGCTGAAGCACTCCGCCGACCACGCCCCCGCCGGCCTGCGGGCCGAGCTGCTCCAGGCGCAGGAGACCACCCGGGGCAGCCTCGACGAGATCCGGCGCATAGCGCGCCGGCTGCGGCCGGGCGTCCTGGAGGAGCTGGGGCTGCACAGCGCGCTCAGGTCGCTGGCGTCGGAGTTCTCCACGCGCGGTCTGACGGTGCGGCCCCACATCGACGCGGGTCTGCCGAAGCTCGACCACGAGACGGAGCTCGTGCTCTACCGGGTGGCGCAGGAGGGTCTGACCAACACGGCCCGCCACTCGGGCGCGAGCCACGTCGACCTGCGGCTGCGGCTCCTGCCCCGGGGCGGGGTGGGGCTGCTCGTACGGGACGACGGGCGGGGCATCGGGAACGCGGCCGAGGGCGCCGGGCTGCGGGGCATGCGCGAGCGGGCCCTGCTGATCGGCGCGGAACTGACGGTGCGGGACGGCCGGGACGGGGGGACGGAGGTCCGCCTGGACACGGCCGGTGGCGCGGGGGCCCGTCATGACGACGCGGAGAGCGGCACGGCCGACGGCACCGAGGAGGGGCCGTCGTGACCGGCGGTGCGGAAGAGGAGACGCCATGACCGGCGGTACGGCGAAGGGGGACGGCATGGCCGGCGGCCCGGAAAAAGAGGTGCCATGAACGGGGACGCGGGGACGAGGACCGTCACGACCGGCGGCCCGGGGAGGAAGGCGTCGTGACCGGGGAACGCCCGACCCGCATCCTGCTCGCGGACGACCACGCCCTGGTGCGCAACGGGGTGCGGCTGATCCTCGACGCCGAGCCGGACCTCATGGTCGTCGCCGAGGCCGCGGACGGGGCGGAGGCCGTCGCCCTGGCCCGCTCCGAGCGGGTCGACCTGGCCGTCCTCGACATCTCCATGCCCCGCCGGACGGGGCTCCAGGCGGCCCGCGAACTCAGCCGCCTCGTGCCGGAGCTGAGGATCCTGATCCTCACGATGTACGACAACGAGCAGTACTTCTTCGAGGCGCTCAAGGCCGGGGCGAGCGGTTACGTCCTGAAGTCCGTGGCCGACCGGGACCTGGTGGAGGCGTGCCGGGCGGCGGTGCGCGACGAGCCGTTCATCTACCCCGGCGCCGAGACCGCCCTGATCCGCACCTACCTCGACCGGGCGGAACAGGGCAGGCCCCTGCCCGACAAGGCCGTCACCGAACGCGAGGAGGAGATCCTCAAGCTCGTCGCGGAGGGGCACAGCTCGAAGGAGATCGCGGACCTCCTCGTCATCAGCCCGAAGACCGTCGAGCGCCACCGCGCCAACCTCCTCCAGAAGCTGGGCATGCGCGACCGCCTCGAACTCACCCGCTACGCGATCCGGGTGGGCCTGATCGAGCCGTAGAGCCGCCGGGGGCGGGGGCCCAGGAGGCCCGCAGCAGCTCCTCGTAGCGCGCCACGCCCGCGTGGTCGTCGGCGATCACCGCGTAACGCCAGGTCAGACCGTCCGGCGGCGGTCCGGCGTACAGGACGATCCCCTCGCCGCGCGCCGGGTCGTAGGCGAGCCGTTCGCGGCGCAGCCGCTCGACGGCGGCGCCGAAGGGGTACGCGGCCGGGGCCCGGACCTTGCCCGTCGCCCAGACCGGACCCCCGGCCCCGGCCCTGCTCACGTCGTCTGCGACGAGCCGGGTCACCATGGCCCGCGGAGTGGTGGTGGCCGTGCGCCGCACGTTGCTCTCCCCCGCGAAGACCTCGCCGCCGGGCGTCACCATCGCGTCGAGGCCGAAGGGCCCGGCGTACCCGCGCGCCGCGAGGAAGCCGCCCAGGGCGTGTCCCCAGGCCTCCAGCGCGGCCGCGACGTGCGCCGCCGGGTCGGGCAGGGGCGAGAGGTAGCCGGTGAAGGCGCCGTCCGCGGTCCGCATCTCGCCGCTGAACAGCGCCCGCGTCCCGCCGGGTCCCGTCTCCATCTGCACGCTCACCGACCGGGCCACGTCGATCCGCTCCTCGACGACCCACAGCCCCTCGGGGCCGCCCACCGGCGCGAGTCCGTCGCCGGTCCACGGATCCGGCGCGTCCGCGGCCTCCGTGAGGAAGAGCATGCCGTGGCCGCCCGCCGACCGGTCGGGCTTGACCACGACCCGTCCGTACGAGGCGAGGAGTTCCCTCACGGCGCCCGGCACCCCGTCGCGGCGGCGGACCAGGCCGTCCGGCAGCCTCATGCCCAGGGCGAGCGCCGCGCTCCGGAACCCGGCCTTCGTGTTGAGCAGCCCGGTCACACCGAGGGCCGCCTCGGCCGCCGCCACGGAGGAGTACGGGGCGACGGGGACGCCCAGGGCGCGCGCCAGGCCGATCGCCGCACCGTCCAGGGCCGTGGGGAGGACCGCCCGGAGGGGCCGGCCGCCCACCGCCCCGACGACGTGGTGGCACAGGTCGGCCGTACCGGCCCCGGGCGGGACGACCACCGTGACCGAGTCCCGGGGGACGCCGGTCAGCCCGCAGACGTACCGCAGGAACTCCTCGCCGACCGGCACCGGGGAGACCAGGACGTCGCCGGGCCGCAGCAGCCACGCCTCGCGCGGCGCCTGCTCCGCCCAGGCGCGGAGCACCGCGCGCTCCTCCGGGTCGACGGCGAGGTCGGAGACGAGGTTCGCGTGGACGACGAGGGGCCCGTCCGGTCCCGTGGGGTCGGTCCGTCCCATCAGACGCTGACGTGCAGGACGCAGATGTCGTCGCGGCGGGTGGCCGGGTCGACGAGTGCCTCCAGGACGGCGTCCAGGGGCCGCGGGCCGTCGCCGAGCCCGGCGACCGTGCGGGCCAGGCGGTCGAGTCCGTCGTCGAGGAGCACGCCCGGGGCCTCGACCAGGCCGTCGGTGAAGAACAGCAGGTGGTCGCCGGGCAGCAGGCGGATGGCGGACGATTCGTAGCGCGGGGCGGTCGTGGCGCCCAGGAGGACGCCGCGGGGCGACGGCAGGTAGCGGGTCTCGCCGTCGCGCAGGAGCAGGGGCGGCAGGTGGCCGGCCTGCACCCAGGTGAGGATGCCCGAGGAGGGCTCGTAGCGGCCCATGACCATCGTGGCCGTGCTGAAGGCGCGGTCCCCGCTGTGCCACAGGAGGGTGTTGAGGCGGGCGAGGATCGTGGCGAGCGGGGTGCCGGTGATGGCCATGCCCTTGGCGGTGAAGCGGAGCTGGGCCATCGTGGCCACGGCGTCGAGCCCGTGGCCGGCGACGTCGCCGACGACGAGCAGGGCGCTGCGGTCGGGCAGTTCGATGGCGCTGTACCAGTCGCCCCCGACGTTGAGACCCTGCTGGAGGGGCTGGTAGGCGACGTCGACGGTGAGGCCGGCCAGGCGCAGCGACTGCTGGGGAAGGGGCAGCAGGGCATGCTGGAGCCGGGCGGCGAGGACGCGCTCGGCCGTCAGCGTCTCCTGCTGCGCCACGGCGGTGCGGTCGCGTTCGAGGAGCTGCTCCTTGGCCCGCTGCACGGCGGTGAGGTCCTGGAAGAAGCCGTGGACCTCGACCGGCGAGCCGTGGGCGTCCGCCTCGGCCTCCGCGACGATCCGGAGGTGCCGGACCTCCCCGTGGGGGGTGGTGATGCGGAAGGTGTGGTCGATGGGCCGCCCGTCCCCGAGGAGGCGGCGCACCTCGGCGCCCAGGGCGGGCAGGTCGTCGTCCAGGACGTGCCGGGGCAGTTCCTCCAGCGTCATGGGACCGAGGGAGGGGTCGCGGGCGAAGATGTCGTAGACCTGTTCCGACCAGGAGATGGCGTTCCGTACGAGGTCCCAGTTGGCCCAGCCCATGTTGCCCAGGCGCTGCATCACCTCCAGGCGGCGCTGCTCGCGCTCGCCGCTGTCGAGGCGCACCCAGGAGACGATCAGTCCGCCCTGGCAGGCGGCCGCGCGGACGGCGAACCGGGAGAGGCGGGGGATGCCGGCGAGCACCTCCTCGTACGCGAAGGGCTCCCCTTCGTAGCGGACGCCGTTCTCCAGGGCGTCGAGGTATCCGCGCCACAGGTCGGTGCCGAGCACGCTCGGATACGTCTCCAGGACGCTGAGTCCCACCAGTTCCTTGCCCCTGCGGCCGCCGATGTCGAGCGCGTCGGGCGAGGCGGCCGCGATCCGGAAGTCCCCGACCCCGCCGTCCGCCCCGAGCAGCGGCACGAGGAAGATCGCCGAGCCGGGCAGGCCGTCGAGCACCTCCTGGACCGCGGACGCCGTCAGGGCGGGCGCGCGCGTGCCCGCGGCCGTCACCGTCGGCTGCCGGCGGGCCACGTAGCGGCTCGACGAGAAGGCGGATCCCTCACCGGCCGTACGGGAGAGCGCGGGAGCTCCCCCGAAGCCGCTGCTTCCCGGCTCAGGCACGTCCGGCTCGTCGCGACTACCCGTCATGGAACGAGCATGCCACGAACGGCCCCCGGGGATCCCGGACGGCTTTGGTCTTGTCACCCGGTTCGGGGGCTGCGGAGGAGGCGGGGCGAGGGGGTGCCGGTTACGGGTGGTCGAAGACCGGGCGCCCGCTCGGATTGCGGGTGGTCGAAGACCGGGCACCCGCTCGGATTGCGGGTGATCGAAGACCGGGCACCCGCTCGGATTGCGGGTGATCAAAGACCGGGCACCCGCTCGGATTGCGGGTGATCAAAGACCGGGCACCCGCTCGGATTGCGGGTGATCGAAGACCGGGCGCCCCGCTCGGAACGCCCGCACCGGCCCGGCGTCCGCGTCGCGCGGGCCGGACGCGGAGTTGACGTGACGACAGCCGGGTGATCGATAATCCACTGCCGCCCGCGCCTCGGCTTTCCCCTGGTCGCGCGGTGCGGTGCAGCCGTGTCCGGGCCGGGTGACCGCGTCCTCCTGGAGCGCGCCGGGGCCGGAACACGCGGCCCTGGCACGCGTGACCGAGGACCGCTCCGCCCCCTCCTGACGGGGCTGACGGCACTGCTCGGTCCGTCCTGGCCCTCGGCGCGACCGCGGCGGAGATCGCGGGACGCGGAGAGCACCCGGCTCGGCAGCATCCCGCACCCTGACGTCCCCGCCCGACCACACCCCTGGATCCGATGACGACCCGACGGAGGAAGAGAGTTGACCTCGATGCACGACGTCACCACCTGGGAGCCCCTGCTGCGGCTCCTGCTCCAGGACAACGCGGAACGGCTCGCCGCGCCCGGCGGGTACGTCGAGGGGAGGGTGGGCAGGGGGAGTTGGAGCGTGCCGACGGCCCGGCCGCGGGTCCGGCCCGGGCGGGCCTCGCTGGTCGGTGACACGCGGGCGGAGTGGGACGCGGTCGGCCGCGTGCGGGACGTCCTGGAGGAGTCGGGCGTCGACGGGGTCTCCTTCATGGTGGAGGCGCCCGCACCCGGCAAGGCCCTGCTCCACCTCTTCGACGGGGGCCCCGCCGTCGAGCCGGGCATCGGGACCCGCTTGGGCGCGCTCGTCCTGGTCGAGGGGGCCGTCCCCGAGCCCTGGCGGCGACTGCCGGACCCGGTACCGGACGCGGTGCCCGCCCCGACGGCGGACGCGGCGCTCCTGGAGCGGACGCTCCGGGAGCGGCTGCCCGACGCGGTCGGCGCCACCGGGGAGGAGCTCGCGGCGGTGGAGGAGCGCCTGGGCGTCGCGCTGCCCGAGGAGCTGAGGGCCCTGTACCGGGTCACCCGGGCGCGCCGGCAGGACCTCGGCGAGGACTACGACGCGGCGATGCGCGTGACGGAAGCGGTCGGCTGTGAACTCCTCTCCCCCGACAGGGTGTACGTGGCCGACGCCGCGTCCCGTCCGGCCCCCTGGAAGCACGCCGCGATGAACGCGGTCGAGACCGGGCCGGACGCGGCCGTGCAGGGGCTCGTCGGTTCGCCCGGCTGGATCGTCTTCGGGGACACCGGGGGCGGGGACCCGATCGCGCTCGACCTGACCCCGGGGCCGCGTGGCCACCTGGGGCAGGTCATCGTGATGAGCCACGAGGAGAACTGCGGCGCGGGGCTGGTCGCCGACTCCCTCACCGACCTGGTCCTCGGCCGGCGTGCGGCGGAGGGGCGCGGCACGGGTCGGGGGGAACGGTCCCCGGTCGTCGCCCGGGTGAACAGGAGCGGCGTCCCCGGCGTGGCGGCCGCCGCCCACCCCGGCCTGGAGGCACTGGCCATCGGCGTGTGGGAGGGCGAACCGCTCAGCCTCGAACCCCTCGTCGGCCTCCCGCGCCTGCGCACCCTGACCGCCTGTCCGGGCACCCTCGCCGACCCGCTGGAGATCGCCCGCCTCGACGGCCTGGAGTTCCTGGAGCTCGCCCCGGAGGAGTGGCGCGTCCTGCTCGACGCCGGGGCCGTACCGCGCGGGCTGTCGGCCGCCGCGATCGAGGTGCGGGGCGAACGGCACCCCCTGGAGATCATCGGCCTGGCCAACGAGATCCTCGCCCTGCGGAACCGCCCCCCGATCACCCGGACGGTCATCGAGGCCGACCTCGGACCACTGGATTGAACCTCTGCGCGATCCTCCACACAGTCCTCCCCCAGTCCCCTACACGGTCGGCTCCCTCGCCGCGTAGTAGGCACGCAGCGCGGCCTCACTGCCGGAGCCCATGGCGGTCATGATCCGCTGGAAGCGGGCGGACCGGAGGTCGCCGGCCACGATGACGCGGGGACGCTGGCCGGCGGGCGGGCAGTACCCGTCCGTGCCGCGTACGAGGTCGCCGGGCGGGGCGGTCGGCGCGTTGCCGATGCTGAGGTGAACGGCGTCCGCCGCGACCGTCCGCCGCTCACCGCCCGGGCCCACCACTTCCGCCGACACCGCAGCACCTTTGACGGAGCCCAACGTCAGGTGCTCGACGGGAAGCAGCACGACCCGGGGGTCCTCACGAACCTCCTCGACCTTGTACGCGTCGGCCGCCGGGTACGCCACGAGCAGACGCACATCGGCGGTCGGATGGGCACGCAGGAAGGTCCCGATCGGCCGGTCGCCACCGAGGACGAGCAGGGTACGGCCCCCGGCGTCGTCCGCGCCGGCCTGCCAGAGCGGGGGCAGGGACAGACTTCCGGGGGCGGTGATCCATGCGACGTCACGGGGCTGGAGGGGCCGGACGCCGGTGGCGACGACGGCGTACGGGGCGGTGAGGCGGACCCCGTCGTCGACCGTGACGGTCACCCGGTCCTCGTCGGCGCGGAGTTCGGTGACGTACCGGCCGAGTTCGAGACGGCACAGCTCCGTGCCCCTGAGCTCCTCGGTGATGGCGTCGGCGAGCGCGGGGCCGCCGGCGTGACCGCCGAGGACGTTGTTCAGGGCCGGAATCCGATACAGATTGCGGCACAGCCGGTCCGGCTCGATCAGGACCGAGCGCATGCCGACACCGGCGGCCGTACGGACGGCGGCACAGCCCGCCGGACCACCGCCGACGACGATCAGGTCCGTGTCGTGGTGGACGGGCGAACCGGTACGGGACGGGGTGTCGACCATGGTTCCATTCCAGCACCGGGCGCCGTATTTCCCCGGGTGTTACAGGAAACCGCAGAGTGAGAAAAGCGGAAAACCCGAGCCGCACAAGCGTTTTGCCCCGTACCCCGGCCTCCTCCCGGCTCCGACGACCTGTCGCCGTTCACTGCGAACGGCTCCAGACCCCACCAGTAACGTTCGAGCACCCCCGACGCTGGAGCTCCCGCACGTGCTCCGCCGCTGAGGGCGTTGTCGGACAGGCTCGCCGAGGAGTAGCCGCATGCCAGGGAGATCGCACGGATCAGCAGGTGCGACAAGGTGTGCAGGGCGATGTGGCGGGCCCCGGGCCAACCGCGCAGAGGGTCGTCGGCATCCTGCACCCGGCCCGAGTACCGATTGCGGTGGAACTCGACGTAGGCGTCGCGATGGGCCGTGAGAGCGGCTGATCCCACGACACGCTGTTCCCGGTCGGCGACCGAGGAGTCGTCGACGCGCAGGAAGATCCCCTCGCCGGCGCACCGGTCCGGAGGAGCCGGTACGAGCAGTACGCCCCCGGCGGCGGCAGCGACCGCTACCGGGGATCGCCCGAGAAGCTGCGCGAGGTGGCGGGGTCCTGGCACGGCGGGGGCAGGCTGATGCTGCGCTTCCTGGAGGACGCCCAGGCATCGGCCATGACGGCCGACAAGGCGCACTCGGGTGAAGCGGCCGACGCGTTCCGGACGTACTTCAAGATGTCCGTCGGCCTGGCCCGCCCTCCCGGCCAGGTCCAGGAGGACGAGCCGCTCGTCGCCAACCTCGTGGCCGCCTGCAACGAGATCGCGAAGGCCTGCGACCGATACGCCGAGCACGTCGAAGCGGCCGAGTCGGCGATCCGGCAGCACAGGCTGGACCTCTTCGCCGTCGACATGCCCTGGGACAGTCCGATGTTCGGCGGGAACGGCTCCGACGGGGGCCTGCTCGACGCCGTCCTGGGCGACCCGTGGATCCGTCGTCTGGGCGAGGTGGGGCACGCCCTGGACTCGGCCGAGAAACGGATACGGCTGCCGGAGGGCGGTGGGGGACCGAGCGCACCGGGTCTGCCGTTCCCGCCTCCGCCGATCCCCGTTCCTGTGCCGGTACCGGCACCCGTGCCGTTCGTCCTCGCCTCGTACACCGGCGGGATGCCGGGGATCGTGCCCGCGGTCTACCGGGACCCCGATCCGGGCATCCCGTGGCGGGACCCGATTCCGCCGGCCGCGGTGCCTCCGCCACGGTTGCTCACGCGGGAGGAGCGGAGGGAATCGGCCCGCCGACGGGATGACGGTGGACGCCAAGTACGTCGAGGACGCCGACGACGGCTGCCGGAAGAGCACCCGGCGTCGCCGGTCCACGTTCGAGATCGAGGACGAGTACAAGGAGGACGGGACGAAGAAGTGGAACAAGAAGGACGTCCTCATCGGCAAGGACGAGGCTGAACTCGAGAAGTACCGCCAGGCGATGAACGAGCACGACCGGATCCGGGGCCTGGAGATCGTCACCGACGACAAGGAGGCCGTGCCGTACCGGCAGACGCTCATGGCTCTCCAGCAGGTGCCCGGCACTGCCCGCCATATGAGGTGACGCCGGGTTCGCAGACCCCCGAGTCCGTCCCGTTCCCTTCTCCTTTGCCGCCTTCTCCCCCAAAGACTTGCCCGCGGCACCCGATGACGACGACCGGACCACCTTTCTCTTCTACGCCCCGGAACGGCAGCCGCATGCCTGGTCCCTGGACCTGGCCGGCCTGGGCGAAGCGCTGCGGCAGTCGTTCACCGAAGCCCGCTACAAGGTCCGTCAGGACCACACCCACCAGGGCGAGCCGTACCTCTCCTTCTGGGCCGCCACCGACGACGGCACCGAGTACGACGGCACGGCCACCGTCCACGGGCGGGACTGCGTGGTACTGGCCGACACGACGGCCGGTGAGGCCACGTCCTTCCTCATCCGGCTGCGGGACAGCCACCTGCCCGCCCCCGATCCGATCCGCTTCAGCGGCGAGGCGGCCGTGGACCAGGGCATCGAGACGGACTGGCGCCTGCCGGGTGCGGGCGATGCGGAGCGAGTGGCCGACGAACTGCGCCATCACCTGGCGGTCGTGGACGGGGCATGATCCACGCGTCGGCGGCCTCTCGGCAATCCCCCGCAGCAGGCGCCCGGTTCGCGGCTGCGGAAGGCCCGCTCACAGCCGTCGCAGGTGACGAGGGGCGCCGGGCCGGGCAATGCACCCGGCGCGCTCCAGTTCGTTCAGGGACCGGCGGACGACTGTCTCGCCTTCGCCGCAGTCGCCGCGCTACCCGCTACTACAGGTGCTCTTGCGGCATGTGGCACCGCTCAGGTCATGGCGTGCGACCATGCCCGGTCCTCCTCCGTGACGGGATGTTCCGCCGTGCTGAATGGCAGCACCTGAAGAACGGTGATTCCTCATGTCGTCTGTCAAGCTGCGAGGGCGGTCGGCAGCCGGCCTTACCGGCCCACTGCGGCGGCCACCTCCATATGGGCCAGTGCCCCGACCTGCACCCTGGAACCGTGCATGGCGACCCATCAGGCAACGTGTCGTCCGTGCGTCAGATACGCGTCAAGGCATCGCACGTAACACCCATGGCGCACACTCGGAGAAACGGCAGGTCGGGCGCCCTACTTCACCGGCTCCAGAATCGCCACGCACTCCACGTGGTGCGTCATCGGAAAGGTGTCGGCCCGGACGGCTGTGCACGAAACAGCAGGTCAGGCACCGTTTTCCGACTCGACCAGGGAGACGGACAGGGCTCGGAGCGTCAGACGAGCGTCACGGTGATGAATGGATGACGCTGGGGTAGACCGCTGCGAGACCCTGCACCGCCGCCATAACGGCCGTGGCCGGTATCAGCCCGAGGTACCTGTACGGAGGACCATCGCACTCCAGGTGCGGTCCACTCCCCTAGGTTGGCCTTCCCGCCCACGGACCGCCGAGGAGCCGACGTAGTGAAGTACGCGTTGACGGAGCCTCAAGTCGACTTGCTCCGTGAGATCGGGGCAGCTTCCAGTGCGATGCCTATCCCACCTGCCCGGATCCAGACGTCCTGGGCCTTGGAACAGCGGGACCTGATCAAGCGGACCTGGCGTGGAAGCGGACACGTCGCCGTAGTCACGGCGGACGGCCGTTACTACCTCAAGCACGGCAAGCATCCCCGGCAGGTCCAGGTCGAGAAGGAACGGCTGGAGGGCGATGCCGCCCAGGCCGCGCGGGCTCCGGCCGACGGAGCCGAGCTAATCTCCCGTCTACAGTCGGCCTCGGGGAAGATCACGGTTCCCAATCCTGCCGAGCAGACCCGGGGCCGATGGCGGGCGGCGTACTACGACGCGCTCCACCACGGGCACGTACCCACAGGGTGCAAGCTGCGGTGGAACGGCCGGCAGCGCGGCGATTGCGTCTTCACGCTGGTTGACGAGGAGGCTGAGAGTGCAGCCCAGCCTCCTCCCGTTCCGGCCGTCGACGTGCCGGAGACCCTCGATCAACCTCATCGTCTCGTTCGTGCGACGCGCAAGGCTCTCGGCCGATCCCAGAGGGTGGTCGACACCAGGGACAAGCCGGAAGTCATCCCGCTGCACCTGTCGCGTCCACTCGCCGACCGGGCTCTGCGGATCATGCACGCACTGTTGATGGAAGCGGAAAGCCGCGGCTACGCGGTCGAGACCCACCAGGGCGACCTGAAACGCGGAGAAGCCGTGCACACGGTGGCAATCGTGATCTGGGGCCGGGCCTTTCCCCTCGCTCTCACCGAACGGACGACCAAGGTCCCGCACAAGCCGACCCCACAGGAGCTGCGTCAGCAGGAGCGCAATCCCTGGACGCGCCTGCCCAAGTACGACGAAGAGTTCAACGGCCGCCTCGCTCTCGGCGCGCCCTCTGGGAGCTGGTACCAGCACTCGTACTCCTACAGCGACGGTGCCCGGTGGACACTGGAGTCACGGCTGGGCCATCTGCTGCAGGATCTCGAACGCATTGCGGCGGAAGCCGACCGCCAAGAACAGGAGAAGGAGCTGCGTGAGGCCGAACAGCGGCGCCGTTGGTACGCGGCCGTCGCGCGGGCTCGCGAGGAGCAGATCGAGCAGCACCGGGCGACGGTTCTTACCGGGCAGATTCGGGCCTGGCGGCAGGCTGACGAGATCCGCGCCTTCTGCCAGGCAGCCCGCGCCCGAGCCGGCGACGCGCCGGTTGCGGCGGACGAGGCGGACTGGCTGGAATGGGCTGAGGCGTACGCGGCGCAACTCGACCCCCTACGGGAACCCTTGCGCACTCCTGTGGATCCGCCGGCCGGGCGGGAGGTGCTGCGTGAGCTGGCGAAGATCGACTCCTACGCCTACCCGTGGCCGTTCGACACCGACGGCCGCTGGACGCTTCCCGACGACCGGCCAACCGACCCACGAACGTGACCCGACCCTATCCGGCCAGGAAACGACTTCGCCCTGTCCATGGAGGACAGGGCGAAGGAACGTTCATGCGGCGATGGTGAGCGGGGTTTCTATGCGTTCCCAGGCTCCAAGGACGGCCTTGTGGGCGTCCGGCTGGAGGTGGGCGTAGCGCTGGGTGGTCTGGAAGCTCTCGTGGCCGAGGAGGTGCTGGACCTCGTAGAGCGAGACCCCCTTCTGGACCAGCCACGAGGCGCAGGTGTGGCGCATGGAGTGCGGCGGGTAGTGGGGGACGAGCTGCAACTCGCCGTCGTCGCCGAAATGATAGGCAGCCTCGACAGCAGGCCACCAGGTCTGCCGACGCCAGTTGCTGTCGGCGAGGAGGCGCCCGGAGCGGCCCTTGGTGATGGTCGTAAAGACCACTGCGTCGCGGTCGAACCGGTGGATGTGGCGTTCGAGGGCTTCGAGGACGTGGGGCGGGAGCGGGACTTCCCGGCGGCTCTTGGAGCTCTTGGGGTACTCCTTGATGCCACTCTTGGTATTGACCTCCACCACGAACAGGCGCGAGCGGCGTGTGTCGATGCGGTGGCGGTGCAGGCCGGAGAGCTCTCCCCAGCGCAGTCCGGTATAGAAGCCGAGCAGGCACATCGTCCGCCAGGCGGGGGCGAGTCCGTCGAGGATGCTCTGCGCCTGGTCGGGCGTGAACCACTGCGGCGGTTTGACCGCGATGGGCGGCAGATCGATGCTGCGGCACGGGCTCACTGCGATCACATCGTCGTCGACCGCCGCACGCATGATGGATGACGTCAGGTTGTAGGCCCGCTTGATCGCGGCAGGGCCTGCGCCCTTCTCGACCAGGGAGCGTATCCAGCTCTGGACGTCCATGCGGGTGATGGCCCGCATTTCCCAGTCAGCCCAGTAGGGCATGACGTGATTCTTGATGCTGGACGCGTCGCCCCGCAGCGTGTGGGGTTCGACGATGCGGGCGTTCCACCACCGGTCGTGCCACTCCCGGAACGCGATCTCGCCGGCCCGCGGGTCGCGCATACCTCCGCGGGCGAACTGGGTCTCCAGCTCGATGCCCCAGGCCCGCGCCTGGGCCTTGAGGGGGAAGGACTCGCTGAACCGGTCTCCGGCCCGGTTGCGTACGGTCGCCTGCCACTTGCCGGACTTCAATTTGCGCAGGTACGCGGTACTACTCCTTTGTTCGGAAGCGGTGAGGGCTGGGCTGGGGGCGAGAATTCACCGACGGGGGCGCGGGGAACCAACCAATCTCCTGGCGATGAACTCCTCAAGCCCGGCAGCAGGGACACGGACGCGAGATCGTTCCGTCCCGGTGCGCAGATCGACGACGGGAAGATCGCCAGCGGTGATAAAGCGATAGACGGTGCGGCGGTCGACGTCCAGGGCGGCGGCCACAGCGGGAATGGACAGCAAACGGGCAGGCATGCGCGAGTCCTCGGAAACAGAAGGGGAAAGGCCAAGCAGGTAAATTGATCCAGCCGGGCTGCCGGCAGTCCACGGCACAGGTCAACCGGCCCTGTAGGGGAGTGGGACCAGATCGCTGGGGGTCGAGCCATGTGACACGGCCGCGTGCGGCGTGGACCGCCGACGTTCGAAATATGATCGGCGGGTGGTCTCGCGCTCGGATCGTGAGTCAGAGCGCGAGAGGGGAAACTACCGCTCGGGAATGTCCGGAAGGCGCAGGATCTCTTCCAGGTGCTGCCAGTCGATCTCGACGTCTTCCAGCCGGAAGCGGTGGGGGTACCGCAGTGCAATCCAGCTCGCATTCACGCCAGCCCACTCGGCGACGCCCCACGCAGGAACGCCCGCCCCGAGCCAGCGGTCCAGGCAGGAGTCACGCAGGCTGGAGACCTGCTCCCCCAAGCCCGCCTGCACCTCGTCCGGGCTCAACACCGCTTGGCGAGCGTGCCTCCACGCCCTCTTGTACTCGGAGGACGCCAACGGCCCGCCCCGCTCGGCCGGGAACAGCAGATCCTCAGCTTCCAGATCCACCTCGTCGATCCAGCGCCTCAGCACACGCACGATATCCGGGGAGACAGGAACCCTCCGGCTCTCGCCGGCACGAACCAGCACCTCCCCGAACTCCCCGTCCGGGAGCGTCACGTCCTTCACCCGAACCGAGGCTGCTTCGCCAGGCGAAAGCGCGACGCCTGCCATAGAGGCGAGGAACGGGAAAACGGCTCCCGAAGATTCCTTCTGGATCCACTCCAGAAGGGCGCGCACATGGTCTGCAGAGAGCAAAGACGATTCGTTTATGGCCAGCTTCGACAAGCTACATGACTCCTCACACGAGACATCGGGACGCGTTGGCATCCCCTGGTCATTCAATGGTCTGGAGAAGCGCCGGTTTGGCCAACCGGCGATTGTCGGCTATGTTGCGCCCGCGACGCACCTCTCACGGTCTCGGTTGATGCCGAGAGAGCAGGTTCTGCTTTCCCAAGACCGCTCTAGGTTTGCTTCCTTCGCCGAGTTAATCCAGTCCGTATGAGAATCAATGTGTCTGCTGTTGGCGAATCTTCCCAAACCCACACGTACCTGCACGTCGGCGGCCATGAAGCGCGAGGACAGAGCAGGTGCCTTCTAAGCACCCGCTCCATCACACCGGCTTCCAGTAATACCGCTGCAGAGCTAGAGCCAACCTTTCTATCGGACTTGATTGGCTGATGTTAGGGCTGTCCACCTGGCATCGCCCGGGACGATCCGTTAGCCCTGAGGCTGTGGCTTACGCGCAGGGCGGCGATTAGATCGACGCCGAGAGGGCCATGCGGGAGAGGCCGCGGCCGCGTTGCGGTGGATAAGCGGTCGGTGGACCGGTGGCACCGGCAGTGGCGGGAAGGCGACCAGATCTGGGTCCGCTAGAAGAGATCTCCGTGGTAGCGGAGGCTTAGGGAGAAACGAATTCGCAAACTTGAGACGACATTGAAGCGAGGTCTCCTGGTTCACGGAGGGCAAATCAGCAGGGGTGGACGCTAACCTGGTGAAGGCGTTCATCAGCCGACTGTTCAGTGGACTACAGCAGCCGGCCCGTAGGACGATCGAGCGCAACGATGAGGCCGTGAAAAAGGGAGGCCGCAAACAAAGGCAACGCGGCGGCTCGAGGACCCTGGCTCGTATTCGAGGACGAGGTTAGGAATCACCGAGACCGCCGCGCGCAGCAGCTGGGGCTTAGGTAAATGCACTCCGGAGAGAGTGTCGGTGCCGATGCCGTGGCTGGCCCATCCGGCGGGACCCAGAAGACTTCGGTAGTAGAGCGCAGCAGATTCCTCAGGCCGGGAAATTTAAACGCATGGCGATCACCCGTCACCCTATTCAAGACCAAAGATCGACTGCTGACCAGGGCCAGGATCACGAGATTGCCTACGGCGCACTTTCTTGGCGAGGGTCTTATCGTATCCCCGTGTGTGGTTTCGCTTGTGCCGTTCCTTAACCACCTCACTTGTCGGGGCGGTGGCCCGGTCCACAACGATGGATACGGACATTCCTTCCTCTGCTCGCTCCATACCGAGCGCCCTCAGATCGTCGAGCGTGGTGCCCACTGTGCCTACGAGCCCATTCTTCACGAGTTGAGTGAACTCAGTATTTCCCAAATACCGCTCGACATACCCGTACCCGAGGCGGCTACCCTGGTTCGGACCGCTCGTCACATCGTCATTCAACAGCATTCGCGCATATGGCACCGGGAGATACATGCCTGGCGCCGGCCCTGGGTCGGCAGTTTCCTTTTGTGACCAGTAGGCAAGTTTAATAAAGCAGGGGTCCGAACCCAGACGCCATTCGTGAGGCGACGATGGCACTTTACTCATTGCGGCCACTCGGTCCAAACGATCCATCTGTCCAAGGAGTTGCTTATCCGCATACATCCACCGTGCGCCCGCCTCAGAAGGGAGCCGCTTCACTTGCACAAGAATGAAACTCTGAGTGGCCTCGTGGTAATAGATCAGGTCTGCACCGAGTCGAGATTCCACTGGCGTTGCGTTGATATTCGCCACCTCGATACGGCTGCCGAGATGTTCGAAGACATGAATGTCACACCGGAACGACGCCCCGGTGGCACCGCCTCCGGAAGGCCACCCGGCCTCAGTGAACACGTCCGAATGGAAATCGATGTGCCGGGCATCGTTTTCGATCAAGCCCTGTTCAAACGGCTCCGGGATGAGCCCGGCCAAGTGAGGAGCATCCGGGTCACTCGGGCGCCGCCAGGCTGCGAGCCGCGCTGGAGGGATGTTGGCGATGGCCAGACCCAGGCGCGTCATGTCGTACTGCTCCTGCCAAGCACGATCCTCTGAGCGCCGAGGGTCGAACGGGTCGGGCTCGGCCGCCTCACCCAAGAAGTCGAGCATCCTTCGCAGCACGTCACCCTGCCGAGCCAGACCCTCCAGCAGAACCTCGGAGTCCTCGTCTTCGAGCACCGTGACTTCACTCGTCCAGGCACTTACAAGGGTGCGCCGGAGAGGAAGCGACATCTCGTCACTAAGTGATCGCATCAGGACTGGCACCGGGGTCTCCCGCACCAACTCGACGGTGATGCGGGAATCAACGGCCGCCACCTTGTCCCCACGAGGCTGCCGCACGACTCCCAGCCAGCGCAACGGACACTGGTCGGCCTCGCCGGCAGACCGCGTGACGAGCAGAGCAATGTGGGGCGTTCGATCGCTAGGTAGAGAGGCTGTAGCAACTGTTTTCGTGAAGGACTGCTTGACCAGCAGCTCCTCATCGATACGGTCCAACTCTTTGGCACTAAGAGCGATGACGTAAACCATGCACGGAGCGTACGTGGAGCGACACCAGCACGTCACCCAATACCTCGCAAGACAGGCGTACCCCCACTCGCCGGGGTGGAGCTGCCGCCCCGGCGAGGCCCTTCAGTGAATCCGTTAGCGATCGAACGGACTAGCTTCTGCGGCGTCGGCCGCCTGTCAGCATGCTGACCGCCTTCGGCCGGGTCGGCGCACAGCCAGAAACAAGGCGTCCACAGCACGCTGTCCCATCCCTCACGCGCCCCGCAGAATGCCTAACCCCTAGCATCTCAGTTCTGGAGAAGCAGGCCGGGGACCCTGCGTGCTGTCGTACCTAGGAATCCACCTGTTGATCGACCGCTGCTTCGTAGAAGGCATCCGCGAGGGCGATGATGATGGAGTTGATAGCCGGCCCGTCGGTGAAGAAGTAGTCAGCCATCGTGTTGTGGGCGTCCTGGTTATCTGCGACCGCCTCCGTGACGGCTGCCTGGAAGTCCTGCGACTCCACGAACTGCTTCTTGGAGTTCACCTTGGTCTGCTTCACCAGGTTCGGGTCGGCGAGCAACCGCTGGACGAGGCCCTGCACGAACTCCCTGATCTGGTACTCGGCGAACGACTCGGCGCCGAAGAGGTCGTTCATCTTGTCTATGACGACCTGGAGCGCGACATACTTCGGGTCCTTCTTCGTTCCCGTGCCGGCGGCGCTGATGCCCTTCAGTTGCCCGTCGCCCACGAGTGAGATGTCGACCGGGATCGCCCTGTTGTGCTTGACCCCGACCAGCACCACGTCGGAGAGGTCGACGTCGGCCGCCCACGCGGACTCGGCGATGACCTTCTCCAGCAGGCGCAGGAAGATCGAGAGCATCTCCATGTAGGGGTCGCCGTAGTCGACGATCTGGGACATGAAGTCATAGAGGCGTACGTAGGTGGAGACGTCCTTGCGGAACAGGTCGAGCGCCTGGAGCGTGACCTTGTCCTCTTCCTCGATCGCCCGCGCGTAGCGGCGCCGGAAGTCGTGCTGCGCCGGGCTGATCGCCGCCGAGAGGGCGTTGTTGCCCTTCCGGGTCACCCACAGTTCAGCGACCTTGCGGACGTCGTCCTCGGTGTAGATTCCGGCCTGGGCAAGCTTGTTGGACAGGTGGACGACGACGTACGGGTCGGTCTCGGTCTCCAGGGCCGCGTTCTTGAAGTACGGCTCGAAGGCCGCCTTGATGTCCTCGGGCTTGTTGGCGAAATCGATGACGAACGTCTTGCGCTTCTGCTCCCCACCAGCGGTGCGGTGGGTGCGGTTGAGCCGCGAGAGCGTCTGCACCGCGGCGACCCCCGACAGCTTCTTGTCGACATACATCGCCGAGAGTAAGGGCTGGTCGAAGCCGGTCTGGAACTTGTTGGCAACCAGCATGATCTTGTACGTATCACCCTTGAACGCGGCCGCCAGATCAGCCCCGGCACCGGGGTTCATGTTGGCCTCGGTGAACTCGTCATCCTTCGACGGCTGCGGGCCCCAGTCGCTGTGCCAGGTCTCGTCCTCGGCCATCGTCACCCCGGCAGAGAAAGCGACCAGGGTGCGATAGTTGTACGAGGCGTCCTCGGCGCTGCGCCTGGCGATGTAGGTGTCGATGGCCCGCTTGTACTTCACCGCGGACTTGCGCGAGTCGGTCACCACCATCGCCTTCGCCTTGCCTTCGAGGAGGTAGGCGACGTTGGAGTGGAAGTGCTCGACGATGATCCGCACCTTCTGGCTGATGTTCGTCGGGTGGAGCTGCACCCACCGCATCAGGCCCTTGCGGGCGGCGCCCTCCTCGACCTCCCCTCCGTCACCGCTCTCTGCCCTGCCAGCGATCTTCAACGCGGTGTCGTAGTGCTGGTAGCCCTTGAGCACGTCGAGGATGTAGCCCTCCTCGATCGCCTGCTTCATTGAATACAGGTGGAACTCGTGCGGCTTCCCGTCGGCGCCCTTGCGGCCGAACAGCTCCAACGTCTTGTTCTTCGGCGTCGCAGTGAAGGCGAAGTAGGAGATGTTCTCCGACTCGGCCCGCTCGGTCATCTCCGAGGCCAGCAACGACTCCACACTGATCTCGCCACCATCCTCGATCTCCTTCACCTCTTCAGCAGTCAGCACCTGCTTCAGCTTCGAGGAGATCTGACCCGACTGGGAGGAGTGCGCCTCATCGGCGATGACGGCGAACCGCTTGCCCTTCAGGCCGGCGTCGCTTCGTATCTCGTCCAGCGCATGCGGGAAGGTCTGCATCGTCACGACGATGATCAGCTCACCGTTCTTCAACGCCTGAGCCAGCAGACCCGACTTCGACTTCGCGCCGGCCTTGCGGACGTCTTCGGGGCTGATAGTTGCGACGATCTTGCCGGTGCCGTCGATCTGCCGGATCGCATCCTGCAACTGGGAGTCGAGCACCGTGCGGTCTACGACCACGATGACCGAGTCGAAGACCTTCTGGTCATCGACATGTAGCCGCGCCAGCCGATGGGCTGTCCAGGCGATGGTGTTCGTCTTCCCCGACCCGGCCGAGTGCTCAATCAGGTACCGCTGCCCGACACCCTCCTCCTTCACCGCCTCGACGATGCTCGTGACGGCCTCCCACTGGTGGAACCGCGGGAAGAGCATGCTCGTACGCCGCACCGAGTTGCCGGTGGTGACGTCCCACTCCTCCTTAGTCTGCACGATCATCAGCCGCCCGATGATGTTCAGCCAGGCGTGCTTCTCCCACACCCGCTCCCACAGGTACGCCGTCGACGACCGGCCGTTCGCGCCGGGCGGGTTACCGGCACCGCTTTCGAAGCCGATGTTGAACGGCAAGAAGTGGGTCTTTTCCCCCTCCAGCCTGGTGGTCATCGCCGCCAGGTCGTTCGAGACCGCGAAGTGCACCAGAGCCCGGTGGCCGAACGACAGCAACGGCTCCGGCCGCCCGTTCGTCAACGGGTTGCGATTCTGCTTGTACTGGTTGACCGCCTCGTCCAGCGACTGGGTGAAGTCGGTCTTCAGCTCCACCGTTGCCACCGGGAGCCCGTTGACGAAGTACACCAGATCGATACTGCGCTGGTCAGCGGTCGAGAAGTGCACCTGCTGCACCACCCGCACCCGCATCGCCTCGTAATGCGCCGTCGTGGTCTCGTTGAGCGACGTCTCCGGACGGAACTGCGCCATCTTCAACCGGCCGCCACCGATGTACTGCACCCCGTTACGCAGGATGTTCAGCGTCCCGCCGCCATGTTCCAGCGGCCGGTCGAGCGCCGCGGTCAGCACGTCGAGGAACTTCGCCTGCGACCCCGCCGCCTTCAACGCCTTCTCGTACGCCGGCCCCTGCGTCACCTCCAGCCACGCGAACAGATCCGCCGGGAACAGCGCCCGCTCCTGGTCGTACTCACCGCCATCACGGTCATTCTTCGAGTACAGCCAGCCATGTTCCCGCAGGTACTCGCAGATCTCCGTCTCGAAGACGACCTCGTTGTGGTCGGCCATCACGCCACCTCACGTACATCGATCTGCCCCGTCACCGCCGCCGTGATCAACGCCGACCGCCGTTCCCTAGAGAGCTCGATGAACCGCTCAGCCTCCGCAACAAGCTCGTCAATCTTGGTCGTCTGCTCGTCGAGGTACGCAACGATCTGGCGCTGCTCCGCAAGAGTCGGCAACCAGATCGGCGTTGTGCGCAAGATCGGAAGCCGAACGTTTGCCACTGTCGAGCCATTTGCCGAAAGCACGAAGTGGTCCTGCACACGGTCCGAGTAGATCTGCCACAACAGAAACTCCCCCACGCAAACTGTGTCGTCGATCCGTAGCAGGACCATCCGCTGGCCAAGGCAGATCTGCTCATTGGGAACCATGCATGCCTCACCGGCGGGCGCCTCACGCGTGAACAACACGTCGCCGACGGACGGTGCACCCCCAGCGTTCCGAGCCTTCCAAGTCTCCGCGCTGACGGACAGTCCGTTTCCCGGCCGGAACTTTCCATTCCTGACCGAGGCGGTTCGGACTGCCTCGTATGCGCCGTCAACCGCAACTTCCGGCGTCGTATGTGGGCAATCGACGACGTCCGTGCATGCGTTCTGCAGTCGGGCGTTGAGCGGCTGAATATCGAAGACTCCGTCGACAAGCGAGTGGCGGCGCTCGTGGAGCAACTCGATCAGCCGCTGCTGCTCCTCGATGAGCGTGTCGATGCGGGCCGTCTCGCGGTCGAGGTAGTAGGCAATGGCTCGCTGCTCGTCGGCCGGGGGCAGTACCAGAGGAATGCGAGCGAAGGTGCTCCAGTTGCGGAAGTCAACGCTGCGCTCGCGGACGTTCGGCGCCTGGGTGGCCAGGAAGCCCGAGGTACCAAGGTGACGTAGGAGGCGGGCAAGGTAAGCGGGATCGTCGCCCGCCACAGGCTCACAGACGTGGTAGACGGGCGAACCGTTGCCATGACTGTCCGAGACGCCGACGGCACCGGCAAAACCGTCGAGGGCGTGGAAGACCAGGTCACCGGGATAGATCTCCTGATAGCCGTTCTCAGTATCGGAGAAGGTATAGCCGCCCTCACGGCGGTTCGAGCGCAGAGTGACTGTGCCATCCCGATAGGCGGTGATAACGCCGAGCCCCGACTGAGCAGGTCGGTCCCAGGGGCGCAACACTCGCCGCACCGTTATCTCACGCCAGTCGGGCGGCGGCGTGGTGATCACTGCTCCACCTCCCGCAGCAGGTCGAGGATCTTGGCGACCTGCTTCTCCAGGTCGGCATCGATCTCTGCAAGGGGGCGGGGTGGAACGTACTTGTAAAAATGGCGGGTGAAGGGGATCTCGTAGCCGGTCTTGGTCTTGGCCCAATCGACCCAGGCGTCAGGAACGTGCGGCTTCACCTCCGCGTCGAAGTACGTCTGGATGACTTCACGCTCCCCTGCGGCGCCGACGGTTGAGCCGCCGTAGGTGAAGGGCACGTTCTCGATGTCACGCTTCTTCGAGTCGGGCTTCGGGTTGCTCTTCCGGTCGACGACAGGGTTCCCGTCCTCATCGAGTAGGGGACGCTCGACGGTGATGGTCCAGTAGCCGAACTCGTCGTTGCGAAGCACCTTGGAGAAGTCAGGGTCGCCCTCCTCGAAGTCGGCGTACAGCCGCACGACCTCGGCGCGGTCACGGCCGCTGATCTCGCGTCCCTTGGACCCGAGGTTCTTGCGCATCTTGGTCCAGAACGACGTGCCGTCGATGAGCTGGACCTTGCCCCGGCGGTCGGGGTGCTTGGTGTTGTCGAGGATCCAGATGTAGGTGGCGATGCCAGTGTTAAAGAACATGTTGGTCGGCAGCGCGATGATCGCCTCGACCAGGTCGTTCTCCAGCAGCCACCTGCGGATGTTGGAGGGGCCGGACTCAGCAGCACCGTTGAAGAGAGGGGAGCCGTTCATGACGATGCCGACGCGGCCGCCGCCATCCTCGGGTCCGCGCATCTTGTGGGCCAAGTGGAGCAGAAAGAGCATCTGGCCGTCCGAGGTCGCGGGGAGTCCCGGCGCGAAGCGGCCGAAGGGGCCGGCGGAGTCGCGCTCCTCCTTGACCGCCTTGGCGTACTGCTTCCAGTCCACCCCGTAGGGCGGGTTGGACATGCAGTAGTCAAACTGACGCCCCTTAAAGGCGTCGTCGGTAAGCGTGTTGCCGAAGGCGATATTGGTCGCGTCGTGGCCCTTGGCGAGCAGGTCGGACTTGCAGATGGCGTACGACTGCGGGTTGTACTCCTGGCCGTACAGGCTCAGCTTCGCCTCGGGGTTCTCGGCAAGCAGGTGTTCCTCTGCCAGGGAGAGCATGCCGCCGGTGCCGGCAGTGGGGTCGTACAGCGACCGGATGATGCCGTCCTCGGTGAGGTCAACGTCCTTCTCTGCGAAGAGCAGGTCGACCAGCAGCCGGATCGCGTCGCGCGGCGTGTAGTGGTCTCCGGAGGTCTCGTTCGCGGCCTCGTTGAACTTGCGGATGATGTACTCGAACGCATCCCCCATGTCCGCGTTGGACACCTCGTCGGGGTGCAGGTCGACGTCGCCGAAGGACTGGACGATCTCGCGCAGGAGCCCAGCCTTCTCCAGGGCCAGAATCTCCTTCTTGAAGTCGAAGGACTCGAACACGTCCACGTCGGCGGAGAACCGGTCGATGTAGTCAGCGAGGTTGTCCGCCAGCCCGTCCGGATCGGCCAGCAGGTTCGCGAACTCGTAGTTGGAGGTGTTGTAGAAGCTCCGCCCCGTGACCTTCTTGACCTCGACCTTGAGCCGGTTCGGGTTCTCGTACCTCGCAGCCAGCTCCCGTACCGCCGCGCGGTCCGGCTCGAGGATGCAGTCGAGCCGTCTCAAAATCGTGAACGGGAGAATCACCGTCCCGTACTGGTTGGGGCGATAGGGGCCCGAAGCCGGTCAGCAAGTGACCAGATGAAGCTACCGAGCGTGCTCACAAGGTTCCTTACGAGAATCGTCTAGCAGTGCCGATCACTCTGCCAGAGGCAGCAGCCAGCGTCCCATGGTTCAGCTTTGGGACCTCCTCGACGTGCTCTTGCCGATCGCCCCCGGAGCCTGCGCGTGCTGCCGGAGCGGAACTTCCCTAAGTGTTGGAAGATGGCATATCGAAACAGGCCCGGCGGACTTCCACTACGGCGAGATGAAGATGCGCCGGCACGGCACCGAAACACCTCTGGGCAAGCAACTGCTCCAGAGCGTGTACTGGACAGTGTCCGGATAGGAGCTGCGGGTCGTTCGTGCCCTCAGCGCCAACTGACTCCCCATCAGAACGAGCGTCAAATGAGCGTCACGAGCGTCATCTCAGCGTCAAGATATCGCCCGTAACGCCCACACGGCGCATACCGCGCATCCACAAAACCCCAGGTCAGGCGTCCTTCTTCACCGGCTCAAGGATCGCCACGCACTCCACGTGGTGCGTCATAGGAAACAGATCGAACGCCCTCAGCGTCCGCACCCGGTATCCCCGCTCCCCGAAATAACCCAGGTCGCGGGCCAGGGCCGCCGGGTCGCAGGCGACGTAGGCGATGCGGCGGGCGCCGAGGCCGGTCAGGTGGTGGACCGTCTGCTTACCGGCGCCGGCGCGCGGGGGGTCGAGGACGATGAGGTCGACCTCGGTGATGCCCGTGCGCGGGAGGACCGATTCGACCTTGCCCTGTTCGATGCGGACGCGCGGGAAGTCGGCCAGGTTGTGGCGGGCGTCCTCCACCGCGCGCTTGCCGGACTCGATGCCGAGGACCGCGCCCCGGTCGCCGACGCGGTCGGCGAGGGCGCCCGCGAAGAGGCCGACGCCGCAGTAGAGGTCGAGCGCGGTGTCGCCCTTGCGCGGCAGGAGGCCCTGCATGACGGCCTTCATCAGGGTGTCGGCGGCCTTCGGGTGGACCTGCCAGAAGCCGCCGCTGCCCACCCGGTGGGTGCGCTCGTCGGCGCGCTCGCGGACGAAGGCGCGGCCGTGGACGCGGTGGACCCCGCCGTCCTTCTCGTCGACCCGCATGACCGAGACCGGCTTGTCCAGCTCGACGAGCGGGAGGCGGGCGCCCGGGCGCGGGGTCAGGATGACCTGGCGGTCGTTCGAGCCCGAGGCCGCGATCGCCTCGACCGACGCCATGCCCTCCCAGGTGCGCTTCTCGACGCCCAGCTCCGAGACGCCCTGCGCGGCGATCATGCAGTGGTCGACGACCTCCACGTCGTGGGAGCGGTGCTTGCGCAGGCCGGCGCGGCCCTCGGGGTCGATCGCGTACTGGACGCGGGTGCGCCACTGCGGGACCTCGCCCGCGGGCAGCTTGTCGCCCTCGGCCGGCATGACCGTGCCGTCCCAGCCGGCCTCCTCCGGGGTGAGCCCGGCAAGGCGCAGGAGCTGTTCCGCGATGACCTCGCCCTTGAGGCGGCGCTGGGCGCCGGGCTTGGCGTGCTGCCAGTCGCAGCCGCCGCACTTTCCGGGGCCGGCGAAGGGGCAGGGGGCCTCGACCCGGTCCTTGGACGGGTCGAGGATCTCGACCGCGTCGGCGCGCAGGAAGCGGGAGGTCTCCTCGCCCTCGGTGACGCGGGCGACGACCCGCTCCCCCGGGAGGGCGTGGCGGACGAAGAGGACCCGGCCGGCCTCCGTACGGGCGATGCAGTGGCCGCCGTGGGCGACCGGGCCGACCTCGACCTCGTACTCCTCCCCGACCAGCGACGAGACAGGGGTGTTCTGCATGGCGGGGGCGCTCCAGACGAGAAGGGGGAAGAGACGCGTGGGCTGCCGTTCGGACGGCAGCCCACCAGTCTAGTTGTTCTTTTTCGGTTGTTCTTTCCGGCCGGTCCAGGCGTTCCTCTCGGACCGGCTAGTTGCTCTTTCCGGCCGTTTCCTTGTGGCCCTTCTCCACCGGGCCCCGGCGGACCGCGCCCGGCGGGTTCCACTCCTGGCGCTTCCTGGCCCGCTTCCGCGCGGCCTCGGAGGACCGGAGCTGGTACGGGACCGAGGTCACCATCACGCCCGGGGTGAAGAGGAGCCGGCCCTTGAGGCGCAGGGCGCTCTGGTTGTGCAGCAGGTGCTCGTACCAGTGGCCGACGACGTACTCGGGGATGTAGACGGAGACGGCGTCGCGCGGGCTCTCGCGGCGCAGGCTCTTCACGTACTCGATCACCGGGCGGGTGATCTCGCGGTACGGCGAGTCGAGGATCTTGAGCGGGACGTTGATGCCGCGCCGCTCCCACTCCTCCTTGAGCGCCTTCGTCTCGGCCGGGTCGACGTTGACGGTCAGCGCCTCCAGCTCGCCCGCGCGCATGAGCTTGGCGTAGGCCAGGGCGCGCAGGGTCGGCTTGTGGAGCTTGGAGACGAGGACGAGGGAGCGGACCCGGGAGGGGCGCACGTACTCGTCGGGGCGCTCCTCGGCGGCGGCGATCTCCGCGGCCACCGAGTCGTAGTGCCTGCGGATCGCGGTCATCGTCCCGTAGAAGATCACCATGCCGAGCAGGGCGACCCAGGCGCCGTGGGTGAACTTGGTGGCGAGGACGACGACCAGGACGAGGCCGGTGAAGAAGGCGCCGAAGGTGTTGATCGCGCGGGAGCGGATCATGTGGCGGCGCTTGGCGGGGTCCCGCTCGTCCTTCAGGTGCCGGTTCCAGTGCCGGACCATGCCGATCTGGCTGAGGGTGAAGGAGACGAAGACGCCGACGATGTACAGCTGGATCAGCCGGGTCGAGTCGGCTCCGTAGATCCAGACGAGGAGGGCGGCGGCGCCGGCGAGGAGCACGATGCCGTTGGAGAAGGTGAGCCGGTCGCCCCGGGTGTGGAGCTGGCGCGGCAGGTAGCGGTCCTGGGCGAGGATCGAGCCGAGGAGCGGGAAGCCGTTGTACGCGGTGTTCGCGGCCAGGAAGAGGACGAGCGCGGTGGCGGCGGCGAGGACGACGAAGAGGAACGTCCCGTCGCCGAAGACGGCGGCCGCGACCTGCGAGATGACCGGGTCCTGGACGTAGTCCGGGCCGACCGGGACGCCGTCGCGGAGCAGGTCGTGCGCGGGCTTCTCGGCCATCCGGACGTCGGTGGCCATGGCCAGGAAGATGATGCCGCAGAACATGGTGACGGCCAGGCCGCCCATGAGGGCGAGCGTGGTGGCGGCGTTCTTCGACTTGGGCTTGCGGAAGGCGGGGACGCCGTTGGAGATGGCCTCGACGCCGGTGAGCGCCGCACAGCCGGAGGAGAAGGCGCGGAGCAGCAGGAAGACGAGGGCGAATCCGGCCAGGCCCTGGTGCTCGGGCTTGATCTCGAAGTCGGCGGTGGGCGCCTTCATCGTGTCGCCGAGGACGATGCCCCGGTACGCGCCCCAGGCGATCATCAGGAAGACGCCGGCGACGAAGACGTACGTCGGGATGGCGAAGAGGGTGCCGGACTCCTTCACGCCGCGCAGGTTCATCAGGGTGAGCAGCAGGATGACGGCTACCGCCGAGGCGACCTTGTGCTCGACGACGAAGGGGACCGCCGAGCCCAGGTTCTCGATGCCCGAGGAGATGGAGACGGCGACGGTCAGGACGTAGTCGACGAGCAGGGCGCTCGCCACGGTGAGCCCGGCCTTCGGCCCGAGGTTGGTGTTGGCGACCTCGTAGTCGCCTCCGCCGCTCGGGTAGGCATGCACGTTCTGCCGGTAGGAGGCGACGACCGTGAACATCAGGACGACGACCGCGAGCGCGATCCAAGGACTGAAGTGGTAGGCCGACAGACCGGCCACGGAGAGGACGAGGAGGACCTCGCCGGGCGCGTACGCCACCGAGGAGAGCGGGTCGGAGGCGAAGACGGGGAGGGCGATCCGCTTCGAGAGGAGCGTTTCTCCGAGCTTGTCGCTGCGTAGGGCCCGCCCGATCAGGATCCGTTTGGGCACGTCGGTCAGTTTGGACACGGAGAGGATCGTAAGCGTTCGAAAAGAGCCAAGTTCACCGCGACCCCCTATCCATACGGAATCTTTCCGTCTACCACCTCGGATGCGGTCCCCGTCGGTGTTGCCGCTTAAGCTCGGAGCGGGCGACCCGACAGGGCGTCGCCCGCCGCGGCCCGGGCGGATCGGGCGAGGAAAGTTGTGAGCAGGGTGTTTTCGCAGGTCAGCAGGGCGATCAGGAGTGCGGGGTAAGGGGACGTGCACATCGTCATCATGGGCTGCGGGCGAGTGGGAGCCGCTCTCGCGCAGACCCTCGAACAGCAGGGGCACACGGTCGCGGTCGTGGACCAGGACCCGACGGCCTTCCGTCGCCTGGGGTCGGGTTTCGGCGGTCGTCGCGTCACGGGCGTGGGGTTCGACCAGGACACGCTGCGCGAGGCCGGGATCGAGGACGCCGGGGCCTTCGCCGCGGTGAGCAGCGGCGACAACTCGAACATCATCGCGGCGCGGGTCGCGCGCGAGATGTTCGGCATCGAGAACGTGGCGGCGCGCATCTACGACCCGCGCCGTGCCGAGGTCTACCAGCGCCTGGGCATCCCGACGGTCGCGACGGTCCGCTGGACCGCCGACCAGATGCTGCGGCGGCTGCTGCCCTCGGGCGCCGAGCCGCTGTGGACGGACCCGAGCGGCGGGGTCCAGCTCGCCGAGGTGCACACCTCGCCGGCCTGGATCGGTCACAAGATCAGCCGGCTCCAGGACGAGACGGGGGTGCGCGTCGCGTTCCTGACCCGGCTCGGCGAGGCCGTCATCCCCTCGTCGCAGACGGTGCTCCAGGAGGGCGACCTGGTGCACGTGATGATGCGCACGGACGAGATCGCGAAGATCGAGGAGGCCTTCGCCGAGGGTCCCGAGGAGGGTGGTCACTGATGCGTGTCGCCATTGCGGGCGCGGGTGCGGTGGGCCGTTCCATCGCGGGCGAGCTCCTGGAGAACGGGCACGAGGTCCTCCTCGTCGACAAGGCGCCGACCGCCATCTCGGTGGAGCGGGTGCCGCAGGCGGAGTGGCTGCTCGCCGACGCCTGCGAGATCACCTCGCTCGACGAGGCGGCGCTCCAGCGCTGCAACGTGGTGATCGCGGCGACCGGCGACGACAAGGTGAACCTGGTCGTCTCGCTGCTCGCCAAGACCGAGTACGGCGTGCCGCGGGTGGTCGCCCGGGTGAACAACCCGAAGAACGAGTGGCTGTTCAACGAGGCCTGGGGCGTGGACGTGGCCGTCTCGACGCCGCGTCTGATGTCGGCCCTGGTCGAGGAGGCGGTGAGCGTCGGCGACCTGGTCCGGCTGCTGCGCTTCAGCCACGGCGACGCGAACCTGGTCGAGCTGACGCTCCCGCCGGAGTCGGCCGTCGCCGGCACCGCGGTCGGGGACGTGGACTGGCCGCAGGACACCTCGCTCGTGACGATCATCCGCGGTTCGCGGGTGCTCACGCCGAGCCCCGAGGAGACACTGGAGGCCGGTGACGAGTTGCTGTTCGTGGCCGCGCAGGCCCGCGAGGAGCAGTTGGAGGACCTGCTCCAGGTGCGCCGCGAGACGCCCTGACGGCAGGCCGTCGTACGGGAAGGGCCCGGACCTGTTCGTCAGGTCCGGGCCCTTCTTCGCACACGTGCTCGGGGCCTCGCGCACGTACTCGCGTACGGGCGGGGCTCAGGTCCCCGGTCATACGGGCGGGGCTCAGGTCCCCGGTCGTACGGGCGGGTCCGAGGCCCCGGTCGTACGGGTGATGATCAGGCCTCCGGCCTGCCCTCGGCCGCGGCCGCCTCCTCGCGGGCCTTCTCCGCGCGCTCCTCGGCCTCCATCTCGGCGAAGACGTCGATCGGCGGCGGGGCCTTCGCGAGGAACACCCAGGTGAGGTAGACCGCGAGCAGGAACGGCGGGATCTTCAGGGCGACCGAGACCCAGCCGAACCGGGTCGGGTCGGCCCACCAGTACAGCGGGAAGAGGACCGCGCACTTGCCGAGCAGGATCAGGCCCCAGGCCCAGCTCGCCTTCGTGTACGCCTTCTTGCGGCCCGGGTTGCGGGTGCGCCAGGAGAGGTTCTCCTTGAAGACCGGGCCGAGGATCAGGCCGATCAGGGGCACTCCGGCGATGGCGGTGACGATGTACGCCAGGGCGAGGCCGAGCGTGTACAGCATGCCCGGCAGGTAGAAGTCCTTGGCGTTGCCCGTCATCATCGCGAAGACCACGCCGAAGGCGACGCCGAAGACGCCGCTGAAGGCGTGCTTGACGGTGTCGCGGCGGATCAGCCGGACGGCGACGAGGACGAGGGAGACGGCGAGCGCCGCGATCGCGGAGATCTGCAGGTTCTTGTTGATCGTGAAGATCGTGACGAACAACAGGCCCGGCACGACCGTCTCGACCATGCCCCGCAGACCGCCGAAGGCCTCGAACAGCGCGGCCTCGGTGACCTCCTTCGAGGCGCGTTCGTCCTGGTCCGTGCTGGTCGGCTTGTCGAGGGACGTCACCGGCTACTCCTGTCCGAGCGGTCGGAGCTCGTATTTGGGGTTGAAGAGGACCCGCCGGCCGTGGCTCATGGAGATCCGGCCGGAGGCGATCAGCTTGCGGCCCGGCTCGATGCCCACGATGGAGCGGCGGCCGAGCCAGACGACGTCGAGCGGCGCCGTGCCGTCGAAGAGCTCGGCCTCGAGGGCGGGCACACCGGCCCGGGGGCGCAGCGTGACCGTGCGCAAGGTACCAGTCACCTTGACTATCTGGCGGTCGGAGCAGTCGGAGATACGCGTGCACCCCGACGCCTCGGCGTCCTCCTGGAGCTCCTCGGACTCCAGGTCCTCGGGAGAGGAGGAGAGCCGGTCGAGCATCCGGCGGAACCTGCCGGCCGGCCTCTCTGTACGCGGTGCAGCACTCATACAGAAAGCGTACCGGCCGCCGCTGTCACGGGGGCCGGGCCCGGTGACAAGGGGAGCAGGGCCCGGATCCGGGGAGGCGACGGTCCCGGGTCCGGACGGGGAGACCGTCCCGGGACGCCTCTCCGTTCACCGTTCGAAGCGGTACCCCATGCCCGGTTCGGTGACGAAGTGGCGCGGGTGGGACGGGTCGCGCTCCAGCTTGCGGCGGAGCTGCGCCATGTACACCCGGAGGTAGTTGGTCTCCGTGCCGTACGAGGGTCCCCAGACCTCCTGGAGCAGCTGCTTCTGGCCGACCAGGCGGCCGACGTTGCGGACGAGGACTTCGAGGAGGTGCCATTCGGTGGGGGTGAGCCGCACGTCCCGGCCGTCGCGGTGGACCTTCTTCGCCGCCAGGTCGACGGTGAAGTCCTCGGTCTCGACCAGGGCGACCCCGCCCTCGGGGACGCCGACCGGCTCGTTGCGGCGCACGGCGGCGCGCAGCCGGGCGAGCAGCTCGTCCATGCCGAAGGGCTTGGTGACGTAGTCGTCGGCGCCCGCGTCGAGGGCCTCGACCTTCTCGTCGGAGGTCTGCCGGGCCGAGAGGACCAGGATCGGCACCCGCGTCCAGCCGCGCAGGCCCTTGATGACCTCGACGCCGTCCATGTCGGGCAGGCCGAGGTCGAGGACGACGACGTCGGGGTGCCGGTCGGCGGCGAGCCGGAGGGCGGTGGCGCCGTCGGGGGCGGAGTCGACCTCGTACTTCCGTGCCTTGAGGTTGATCACCAGGGCGCGGACGATCTGGGGCTCGTCGTCGACCACGAGGACCCGGGTCATGGGGAAAGGCCTTCCTTTTCGGCCGCCGGGCGGGCGGAGGGGAGTGCGGGGAGGGGTCGGGTTCGCGGCTCAGGTCGCCGCGTGGACCGGCAGGTCGGCGGAGGGTGCCGGGGGCACGCCCCGCGCGGCCCGCAGGGTGAGCACCATGGTGAGGCCGCCGCCCGGGGTGTCCTCGGCGCCGAGGGTCCCGCCCATCGCCTCGACGAAGCCGCGGGCCACCGCCAGGCCGAGGCCGACGCCGGAGCCGCGCGGGGCGTCGCCGAAGCGCTGGAAGGGTTCGAAGATGCCGTCCTTGGCCTCGTCGGGGACGCCGGGGCCGCGGTCCACGACCCTCAGTTCGACCCGGTCCCCCAGGGCGCTGGCGGCGACGGCGACGGGCACGCCCCCGGGGCTGTACTTCACGGCGTTCTCCACGATGTTGGCGACGGCCCGTTCCAGGAGGCCCTTGTCGACCTCGACCATGGGCAGCGTCTCGGGTATGTCGAGCTCGGCGCTGCCGTCCGGCACTCCCCCGAGGGCCATGGGGACGACCTCGTCGAGGTCGACGACCCGCATGAGGGGGGCGACGGTGCCGGTCCGGAGCCGGGACATGTCGAGGAGGTTGCCGACGAGGTGGTCGAGGCGGTCGGCCCCGGCCTCGATGCCCTCCAGGAACTCGGCCCGGTCCTGCTCGGACCACTCGACGTCGTCGGAGCGGAGGGAGGAGACGGAGGCCTTGATGCTCGCGAGCGGGGTCCGCAGGTCGTGGCTGACGGCGGCGAGCAGGGAGGTGCGGATCTTGTTGCCCTCGGCCAGCTTCCGCGCCTCCTCCGCCTCGCCGACGAGGCGCTGCCGGTCGAGGACGACGGCGGCCTGGGCGGCGAAGGCGCCGAGGACCCGCCGGTCCTCGGCGGGCAGCACCCGGCCGGACAGGGCCAGCGCCAGGCGGTCCCCGACCGGCATGTCGACGTCCGCCTCCTCCGGCCGGGCCGCCGGGTGGGGGCCGACGCTCGCGGCGGAGGTCCAGGGTTCGACCTCGTCCTCGCGCTCCAGGAGGGCGACCGACTCCATGGAGAAGGTCTCGCGGACCCGTTCGAGGAGGGCGTCGAGGCTGGTCTCGCCGCGCAGCACGCTGCCCGCGAGGTACGAGAGCACCTCGGACTCGGCGCGCAGCCGGGCGGCCTGGTGGGTGCGGCGGGCGGCCAGGTCGACCACCGAGGCGACCGACATGGCGACGCCGAGGAAGACGGTGAGGGCGACGATGTTCTTGGGGTCGGCGATGGTGAGCCGGTGGACGGGCGGGGTGAAGAACCAGTTGAGGAGGAGCGAGCCGGCGGCGGCCGAGGCGAGCGCCGGCAGGAAGCCGCCGAGCAGCGCGGCGGCCACCGTCAGGGCGAGGAAGAGCAGCATGTCGTTGGCGAGCCCGAGGTCGGCGTCGACATGGGTGAGGAGCAGGGCGAGGCAGGCGGGTCCGGCGACGCCGATCGTCCAGGCGGCGAGGATCCGGGAGCGGCCGAGGCGGGCGCCGCGCGCGACCGGCAGGCCGCGTCCCTTGGCGACCTCGCCGTGGGTGACGATGTGGACGTCCAGGTCGGGCCCGGAGTCGCGGGCGACGGTCTGGCCGACGCCGGGGCCGAAGACGTACTGCCAGGACCGGCGGCGGCTGGAGCCGAGGACGACCTGGGTGGCGTTGACCCCCCGGGCGAACTCCAGGAGCGCGGTGGGGACGTCGTCGCCGATGACGTGGTGGAAGGTGCCGCCGAGGTCCTCGACGAGGGTGCGCTGGACGGCCAGCTCCTTGGGGGAGGCCGCGGTGAGCCCGTCGCTGCGGGCGATGTAGACGGCGAGGACCTCGCCTCCGGCGCCCTTCTCGGCGAGGCGGGTGGCCCGGCGTATGAGGGTGCGGCCCTCGGGCCCGCCGGTCAGGCCGACGACGATGCGCTCCCGGGCCTGCCAGGTGGAGCGGATGTTGTGCTCGCCCCGGTACTTGCGGAGGTACTCGTCGACCCGGTCGGCGGTCCAGAGCAGCGCCAGTTCGCGCAGGGCGGTGAGGTTGCCGGGGCGGAAGTAGTTGGAGAGGGCCGCGTCGACCTTGTCGGAGGTGTAGACGTTGCCGTGGGCCATCCGGCGCCGCAGCGCCTCCGGGCTCATGTCGACCAGTTCGATCTGGTCCGCCCGGCGCACGACCTCGTCGGGGACGGTCTCCCGCTGGCGCACGCCCGTGATCGCCTCGACGACGTCGCCGAGCGACTCCAGGTGCTGGATGTTGACGGTGGAGACGACGTCGATGCCGGCCGCGAGCAGTTCGGCGACGTCCTGCCACCGCTTGGGGTTGCGGGAGCCGGGCGCGTTCGTGTGGGCGAGCTCGTCGACGAGGGCGACCGCGGGACGGCGGGCCAGGACCGCGTCGACGTCCATCTCGGTGAGGGCGGCCCCCCGGTGCTCCAGGGTGCGGCGCGGGACCTGCTCCAGGCCGCGCAGGACCGTCTCCGTGCGCGGCCGTCCGTGGTGCTCGACGAACGCCACCACGCAGTCCGTGCCGCGCTCCACCCGGCGGTGGCCCTCGGAGAGCATCGCGTAGGTCTTGCCGACGCCCGGCGCAGCGCCGAGGTAGATGCGTAGCTTGCCGCGTCCCATGGACCGACCATACGTCCAGCCGATCGGGTGTCCCGCACGCGGAGAACGGTCCGGGGCGGTATTGACGTGATCCTGATGCGGGCCCCGGCCCGTGCGCCCCCGGTGCCCGGCGCCCGGTCTCAGTGCTCGGTGATCTCGCCGTCGCGCAGTTCGAGGACCCGGTCCGCCAGGCCCAGGAGCTGGGGGTCGTGGGTGGCGACCAGGGCCGTGCAGCCCTCGCTGCGGACCACGGCGCGCAGCAGCTGCATGACGGCGAGCCCGGTCTCCGCGTCGAGCTGGCCGGTCGGCTCGTCGGCTATGAGCAGGGCCGGCCGGTTGGCGAGGGCGCGGGCGATGGCGACGCGCTGCTGCTGGCCGCCGGAGAGCTCGCCGGGCCGCTGGGCCGCGTGGTCGGCGAGGCCCACCAGGCCGAGCAGCAGGGCCACCCGCTCCTCGCGCTCCTTCGGGTCCGCCTTGCGCAGCCGCAGGGGAACGCCGACGTTCTCCGCGGCGGAGAGGATCGGGAGGAGGCCGAAGGACTGGAAGATGAAGCCGATCCGGTCGCGGCGCAGCTCCAGGAGCCCGCTCTCGCCGAGCGTGGAGAGGTCGGTGCCGTCGATGACGATCCGGCCGCCGTCGGCGCTGTCGAGGCCGCCCACGAGGTTGAGCAGCGTCGTCTTGCCGGAGCCGGAGCGGCCCTTGAGCGCGACGAGCTCGCCGCGCGGGATGTCGAAGGAGACGCCGCGCAGGGCGTGGACCGCGGCCTCGCCCGTGCCGTACGAGCGGCGCAGGTCCTCGACGCGGACCATGGGCAGGTCCGCCGGGTCCTCGACGACGGCCGTCGCGGACCCCGTGCTGCTCTCGCTCACCCTGTGCTCCCCCTCTTCGGACGTGTGCGCTCGCCAGTATGGTCCGCCGCGGGTCCCGAGGACCAGGGCCGGGGCTCCCACCTGTGGAGAACCCGGGGAGTCACCGGGAGGGCCGGTCGAAAAGGCCGGTGGGCCGCTTCCCGTGCGCGAGGTACGGGAAACGGCCCACCGGCCCTGTCCGCGAGCTTCCGGAGCCCGCCGTTCAGCGGATCTCGGAGATCTCCGGGCCGCGCTGGAGCTGGCCCATGCCGCCGGAGAAGCGGGAGTTCTCCTGCTCCTCCTGCTGCACGCCGTCCGGCACCATCTGCGCGTCGTTCGGCAGCTTGAGGACGATCGGGTCGCGCGGGGCCATCGGGCCGTCGCCGCGGACGACCACGGTGTCGCGGACGATCTGCTCCAGGAGCCCGGCCGCCTCGGGCTGGACCGCGCCCTGGCCGGAGATCACTCCGCGCAGGAACCAGCGGGGCCCGTCGACGCCCACGAAGCGCACGAGCTGCACGCCGCGGTTGCCGTCCGGCAGCTGCACGGGGACCTGCGCGCGCAGCTCCCAGCCCAGCGGCCCCTCGACCTCGTCGATGACACCGCCCTGCTCGACGATGCCCGTGGCGATCTCGTCACGGACCTCGCCCCAGATGCCCTCGTTCTTGGGGGCGGCGAAGGCCTGGAGCTGTACGGCGCTGTCGCGCAGCACGACGGTGGCCGCGACGATCGCGTCGCCCGCCACCTCGACCCGCAGCTCCATTCCCTCGACGCCGGGTACGAAGACCCCGCCGAGGTCCACGCGGCCCTCGTCGGGCTTGGTGACCTCGGAGATGTCCCAGGGCCCGTCGGGCCGGGGCGCGGGCGGAAGGTTCACCCGACGCGGCTCGGCCGCGTCCTCGCCCTCCACCGCGTCGACGACCTGCTCGGCCTCGCCCGCCGCGTCCTCGGCGGCACCGCTCTTCTTGCGACGTCCGAACACGTCACTGTCCTTCCCGGTCGGATACGGCCGAAGCGTATCGATTCCCACCCGTTGTGCCGTCCACGGCGGCGTGGCCGCCGGTGGACCCGAAGCCCCCCTCGGCCCGCGCCGAACCGGGAAGTTCCGCCACCTCGTGGAAGCGCACCTTCTCGACCTGCTGGACGACGAGTTGGGCAATCCGGTCGAATCGTTCGAACCGCACGCTCTCGCGCGGGTCGAGATTGACCACGATCACCTTGATCTCTCCACGGTACCCGGCATCCACCGTCCCCGGGGCATTCACGAGCGCCACTCCGCAGCGGGCCGCGAGGCCGGAGCGCGGGTGCACGAAGGCGGCGTACCCGTCGGGGAGGGCCAGGGAGACGCCGGTGGGCAGGACGGCGCGCTCTCCGGGGGCCAGTACGGCGGCCTCCGTGGTGACGAGGTCGGCGCCGGCGTCGCCGGGGTGTCCGTAGGCCGGGATGGGGACCTCGGGGTCCACGCGCCGGATCAGTACGTCGACGGGGTTGCGCATCAGGGGTTCACCTCGAAGGCGCGGGCGCGCCTGACCTGGTCGGGGTCGGACATGGCCGCCCGGATCTCCTCCGGGCGCCCGTTGTCGATGAAGTGGTCGACCTTGACCTCGATGAAGAGGGCGTCGGCGCGGACGGCGACGGGGCCCTCGGGCCCGCCGATCCGGCCGACGGCGGTCGAGTAGAGCTTGCGGCCGTGCACGGCGGTGACGGCGGCCTCCAGGTGGAGCACGGTGCCGACCGGCACGGGCCGGAGGAAGTCGGTCTCCAGGCGTCCGGTCACGGCGATGACCCGCAGCAGCCAGTTGAGGGAGCCGAGGGTCTCGTCGAGCGCGGTGGCGAGGACGCCGCCGTGCGCGAGGCCGGGGGCGCCCTGGTGGTCGGCGGTCACCGTGAACTCGGCGGTGACGGTCACGCCCTCGCCCGCCCGCGCCTCCAGGTGGAGGCCGTGGGGCTGCCCGCCGCCGCACCCGAAACAGTGCCCGTAGTGCGAGCCGAGCAGCTCGCCGGGGGCCGGCGCGTCGGGGTGGCGTACCGGCGGTATGGCGTCGGCCGGCGGGGTGAGGGCGGCAGATGTTGCAGTCACAGGCGCAGACCTTACCCGCGCGGACGGACGCGGGTCGCGCCGTGCCAAGCTTGGACGCATGCAGCCTTCCGTACCGTCCCCGGCCCCCTCCCCCGAGTCCTCCGCCGTCCCGGCCGCGCCGCGCTTCGACGAGCGGCTGACGGCGCCCGGCTCCTGGTGGGTGATCGCGGGTCTGCTCGGCCTGTCCGGCGGTCTGATCATGGTCCCGTTCGGCACGGTACCGATGCTGGGCGGTCTGATCGTGGCGGCGGTGCTCGCCGGTGCAGCGGTCTCCTCGTACGGCTCCGCCCGCATCCGGGTGGTGGCCGGGTCGCTGGTGGCGGGGGACGCGCGGATCCCGGTCTCCGCCCTGGGGGCGGTCGAGGTGCTCGACGCCGAGGAGGCGCGCGCCTGGCGCACGCACAAGGCGGATCCGCGCGCCTTCATGCTGATGCGCAGCTACGTGCCGCGGGCGGTGCGGATCGAGGTGACGGACCCGGCGGACCCGACGCCGTACGTGTACCTGTCCAGCCGTGAGCCGGAGGCCCTGGAGGCGGCCGTCGAGGCCGTGCGGGCCGACGCCGGGGCCTGAGGGACGACGGCGGCGGGGCCGGGGCGGCGGAGCCCCGGCCGCGGTCCGCGGGACGGGTCCTAGAAGCCCAGTTCCTCGGGGTTCTCGGGCTGCTCCAGCGGGGGCAGCTCCGGGAGGGCGCTCCAGGGGACCTGGCGCTCGCGCAGGTCCTTGCGGATGTGCGAGGCGAGCTTCTTGGTGTCGCGGCGGTTCATGACGGCGCCGACGGCGGCGCCCACCATGAACGGCATGAGGTTCGGCAGGTTGCGCACCATGCGCTTCATGATCTGCTGGCGCAGTTCGCGCTTGAGCTGTCCGCCGAGCGCCGCGTTGACGGTGGTGGGCTTGGTGGGGTCGATGCCCCGCTCCTCGGACCAGGACGTCAGATAGGCCGCCGAGCGCTGGGTGAGCCGGCCGGGGGGCCGCAGTCCGTACACCTCGTGCAGTTCGGCGATGAGCTTGAGCTCCACGGCGGCGACGCCGGTGATCTCGGCCGCCAGCTCGGCGGGCATGGCCGGGGGCACGGGCAGCATGGCGGCGGCGCCGATGCTCGCGCCCACGGTCGACGAGGCGTTCGCCGCGCCGGCGACGAGCTTGTCGGCGATCTCCTCGGGTCCGAGCCCGGGGAACTGTCTGCGAAGGGTCGCCAGGTCGCGGACGGGGATCCGCGGGGCGAGGTCGATCAGCCGGTCGGCCAGATGGCCGATGCCGGCCCTGGCGCTGTCTCCGCCGCGCTTCACGCCCTGCGCGACGCCGCGCCGGACGGCGTCGATCCGGTCGGAGTCGATCTTCAGCTTGTCGAGCCGGCCCCGCGCGGGGTCGGCGAGCCGTTTGACGGCGCCGAGGCGCCCGGCCCGTCGCGCTTCGACGGGCGACCCGTCGCCCTGCCCCGTCTCCCGCTCCGCGGGGAGGGGCGACTCCGGGGGAAGGGGTGACGTCTCCTGCTCGGCGGCCGCTTCGAGCGAGGCCGGTAGGCCCCGCTCGTCGTCACGTGCGCCGAGGGAGGGCAGGGAGGCGGTGGGCTCGGCGTCGGGGGCCTCCTGGGCGCCCTCTGCCGGGCCTGGTCCGCCCTTGTCCGTCCGCGGGCTCCCGGGGAGCCGCAGACGCCGCTTCCGGGACGGTGTGTCGCCTGCCACGGTCGAGCGTTCTCAGTCGCAGTCGCGGCAGATGGGCTGACCGTTCTTCTCCCGGGCCAGCTGGCTCCGGTGGTGCACGAGGAAGCAGCTCATGCAGGTGAACTCGTCGGCCTGCTTGGGCAGGACCCGGACGGCCAGCTCCTCGTTCGAGAGGTCGGCGCCGGGAAGCTCCAGGCCTTCGGCGGCCTCGAACTCGTCGACGTCGACGGTCGAGGTCGACTTGTCGTTCCGGCGGGCCTTCAGTTCCTCAAGGCTGTCCGAGTCGACGTCGTCGTCGGTCTTGCGTGGGGTGTCGTAATCCGTTGCCATGTCGCTCTCCCCCTCTGGGTGGTTGCGGTGTCTCCAGCGCACGTAACGCGTGAGAGGTCGGACTTGTGCCCGACCTGAGGCGGAGATTTTGCCTCACATCAAGGTCTGTTACTCAATCGACACCCGTCGCGCCCTCTCACGAGTGATCGGCTTCGGGTGGCGAACCGGACCGTACACGGTCCCGCGGGCGTCCCTCACGGGCGCCACCCCGTGTACTTCCCGTCATTCGGGGCCCTGAAAACCCGGACTTTTCCTGGTTTTCGGAGGGATTTCCCGGTCACGGAGAGTGGATGCCCGCGCACCCTCCCCTGTGATCGATCACACATGAGCGTCTCAGGGGTCGGGCCGTGGAATTCCGCGCAAAGCGAACGGAACCGGTCGGCTCGTGCAGTGTGTCAGATCGGCAGAGTGACGCGCATCACGAGGCCGCCGCCCTGGCGGGGCTCCGCGATGATACGGCCGCCGTGTGCGCGAGCCACGGACCGGGCGATCGACAGGCCGAGGCCGACCCCCTTGTCGCTGCCGGTCCGCTCCTGCCGGAGCCGCCGGAACGGCTCGAAGAGGTTGTCGATCTCGTACGCGGGGACCACGGGTCCCGTGTTCGAGACGAGCAGCACCGCCTGGCCGTTCCCGACCTCGGTGGTGACCTCCACCCAGCCGTCCTCCGGCACGTTGTACCGCACGGCGTTCTGGAGCAGGTTCAGCGCGATCCGTTCCAGCAGGACGCCGTTGCCCTGGACGACGGCCGGCGCGCGCTCGCCCCGGATCTCGACGCCCTTGGCCTCGGCCTCGGCGTTCACCTGGTCGACGGCCTGCTCGGCGACCTCGGCGAGGTCGACGGGCTTGCGCTCGATGATCTGGTTGTCGCTCCGGGCGAGCAGCAGCAGGCCCTCGACGAGCTGCTCGCTGCGCTCGTTGGTGGCGAGCAGGGTCTTGCCGAGCTGCTGGAGCTCCACGGGGGCGCCGGGGTCCGAGAGGTGCACCTCCAGGAGGGTGCGGTTGATCGCGAGCGGGGTCCGCAGCTCGTGCGAGGCGTTCGCGACGAACCGCTGCTGGGCGGTGAAGGCCCGCTCCAGGCGCTCCAGCATCTCGTCGAAGGTGTCGGCGAGCTCCTTGAGCTCGTCGTCCGGGCCGTCCAGCTCGATCCGCCGGGACAGGTCGGAACCGGCCACCTGGCGGGCGGTGCGGGTGATCCGGCCGAGCGGGGAGAGCACCCGTCCCGCCATGGCGTAGCCGAAGGCGAAGGCGATGATGCTCAGGCCCAGCAGGGCGAAGAGCGAGCGGCGCAGGAGGTCGTCCAGGGCCCGGTCGCTCTGGTGCCGGAGGCAGACGGACACCGCGTCGTTGAACTGCTCGACGGTGCCCGTGTTCGGCAGGTCGCACCACGAGGTGGTGGCCTGGACCTCGCCCTTGACGATCTTGAAGGGCAGCTGGGCCGCGCTGTCGCTGAGCGCCTGCGCGGTGAAGAGGTAGATGATCGAGAGCAGCAGGATGCCCGCGATGAGGAACATCCCGCCGTACAGCAGGGTGAGCCGTATCCGGATGGTCGGGCGGAGGAGCGGGCGGACCGGGTCCCTGGGGTCCCAGGTCGGCTTGGGGGGCGCCTGGGGGTGGGGCGCGGGGGTCGTGGCCATCGTGGTCAGATCCGGTACCCGGAGCCGGGCACGGTGACGATGACGGGGGGCTCGCCGAGCTTGCGGCGCAGGGTCATGACGGTGACGCGCACGACGTTGGTGAACGGGTCGGTGTTCTCGTCCCAGGCCTTCTCCAGGAGCTGCTCCGCCGAGACGACGGCGCCCTCGCTGCGCATGAGGACCTCCAGGACGGCGAACTCCTTCGGCGCGAGCTGGACCTCGCGGCCGTCGCGGAAGACCTCGCGGCGGTTGGGGTCGAGCTTGATGCCGGCGCGCTCCAGGACGGGCGGGAGGGGCACGGTCGTGCGGCGGCCGAGGGCCCGCACGCGCGCGGTGAGCTCGGTGAAGGCGAAGGGCTTGGGGAGGTAGTCGTCCGCGCCCAGTTCGAGGCCCTCCACGCGGTCGCTGACGTCGCCGGAGGCGGTGAGCATCAGGACGCGGGTGGGCATGCCCAGCTCGACGATCCTGCGGCAGACGTCGTCGCCGTGCACGAGGGGCAGGTCGCGGTCGAGGACGACGACGTCGTAGTCGTTGACCCCCACGCGCTCCAGGGCCGCCGCGCCGTCGTACACGACGTCGACGGCCATGGCCTCCCGGCGCAGTCCGGTGGCCACCGCATCGGCGAGCAGCTGCTCGTCCTCGACGACGAGTACGCGCACGTCGTACATCCTTCCGTTGAGCCGCGACCCGGGACGGGGACCGGCCGATACCTGTGCTGACTGTGGGTGTCCATCCTGCCCCGTACGCGCGTAAACCGGCTGTAAGGCGGCGGTGCGGGCCCCCGGCCGGATCGGGCCCCGGAAAGGGGCACCGAGAATTCACCTGATTCGCGGGCCAGTTGAGGTTTCTCCGCGGAAGGGGCTGGGGAGGACGACTGCACACCCCGCGATCACGCCCTGTATGTGGCACGCCACCCGGAGCTCTCTGTCCCCCAGAGACCACGGTGCGTGATCCGACCCACCCTCGGCACACCCCGGTGCCACTCGACCCATGACGAGGGGGCGCACGATGGACGCTTTCACGGCCGGCCTGCTGCACCGCATCAGGACCACGCAGACGGACCTCACGCGGGCGCGTGAGACGGGAGACGACTACCTGGTGGACGTGGAGCAGGCGGAGCTGGAGGACCTGCACCGCCTGGCCGCCGAGCACGGCGTGGAGGTGGCCGCGCTCGGCGCCTGACCCGCCGCTCCCCCTTGGAGTCGTGGACCCGCGAGGGCCCCGGTGCCCGTCCCGGCACCGGGGCCCTCGTCCGTCCGCTCCCGGCCCGCCGGGGCCGGGCCGGTCGTACGGGCGGCCGTGCGGGCGGGGTCAGTCGTGCCAGGCCCCCAGCTCCTCCAGGAGCTCCTGGAGGGGCGCGAAGAGGCCCGGGGAGGCCGCGACCACCAGGTCGCCGGAGGCCGGCTCCCCGGGGCGGCCGCCGGTCAGGGCGCCCGCCTCGCGGGCGACGAGTCCGCCCGCCGCGAGGTCCCAGGGGTTGAGGCCGCGCTCGTAGTACGCGTCGAGGCGGCCCGCGGCGACGTCGCAGAGGTCGAGGGCGGCCGAGCCGGCGCGCCGGATGTCGCGGACGCGCGGGATCACCTGCCGGGCCACCTCGGCCTGGTGGGCGCGCCGGGTCTGGACGTAGGCGAAGCCGGTGCCGACCAGGGCCTGGTCGAACGGGGGCGAGGGGCGGACGGCGAGCCGCCGGTCCCCCGCGTACGCGCCCCGGCCGAGGACCGCGTGGTACGTCTCGCCGCGCAGCGGCGCCTCGACCACGCCGACGACGGCCTCGCCGTTGCGTTCGGCGGCGATCGAGACGCCCCAGGTGGGCAGGCCGTAGAGGTAGTTCACGGTGCCGTCGAGCGGGTCGATGACCCAGCGGACGCCGCTGGTGCCGGGGCTGGCGGCGCCCTCCTCGCCGAGGAGGCCGTCCTGCGGGCGGTGCTCGGCGAGGAAGCCGGTGATCAGCTTTTCGGCGGCGATGTCCATCTCGGTGACCACGTCGATGGGGCTCGTCTTGGTCTTCGCCACGGCCAGGTCGTCGGGCCGGCCGTCGCGCAGCAGCGCTCCGGCCCGCCGCGCGGCCTCCAGGGCGATCTCGTGCAGTTCGGTGAGCAGGGGGTCGGGGACCTCGGTCATGGGATCTCCTTGCGCGTGCGGGCGGGTCACGGGGTTCTCCTGCGCGTACGGGGACGCGTGCGGATCCTCCTACGCGTACGGGCTGTCGGCGCCGGCCGCCGCGGGCCGTTCCGTCCTGGCCGGGCAGCAGCCGATCGGGCACAGGTCGTGGGAGGGCCCGAGCGCGCCCAGGGCGCACCGCTCCACCCGGGTTCCCCGCTCGGCGGCGGCCCGTTCCAGGACGAGGTCGCGGACGGCGGCGGCGAAGCGCGGGTCGGA
>NZ_JBSHHY010000024.1:0-27619 GCF_053618675.1 Streptomyces sp. NPDC055632
GCCCCGCCACGGAGTGTCGGGCAGATCAGCGGGGCGGGCGACGCGGACCGGGCGGCCGCACTGTACGAGGGGGAGCCGGCGGCCCGGTCGTCGCCGTGCGGCGAGAAGCACAGTCAACCGGGGCCGGGACGGGCGCGGCAGAGCGCGCGGGCCGTGAGAACGGGTGCTTCGTTCACACCCCGTGCGAAATCCTCGGGGAGACCTCCGCGACCCTCCGCGCGTACACCTCGTGCACGCGATTCCCCTCGTACGGGGCCACTCCGCGCCACTTCGCCCCATACGAAATCGGCCACCGCTACGCTGAGTTCACCGAGCGGACCGGAGCGGCCATGCAGCCCAACACCTTGCTCGACGCCCTGCTCGACGAAGCGGGCGTCTCGCACGCCGGCCTCGCCACCCGGGTGAACCGGGCCGGCCGGGCCAGGGGACTCACCCTGCGCTACGAACACACCGCCGTGGCCCGCTGGTTGAAGGGCCAGCGGCCGCGCGGCCAGGTGCCCGACCTGATCTGCGAGGTGCTCGCCGCCCGGCTGCACCGGCAGGTGACCCTGGACGACATCGGCCTCGGGGTGCCGGGCGGCCCGGTCCCGGCGTCCGGTTCGCCGCTCTCCGGCTTCGTCGAGCGGGCGGCCGCCCTCTGGCGCTCCGACGAGCAGCAGCGTTCGCACGTCGTCACCGCCCCCGCCCTGACCGGCACCCCCGCGGTGATCCCCGTGTGGGAGTGGGAGAACCCGCCGGAGGACACGGACGTCTCCCGCACCGGCCGGACCGCGGTCTCGGCCGCCGACATCGCCGTCCTGGTCGCCGCCCGGTCCCACTACGAGCAGATGTACCGCAAGGCCGGGGGCATCGCGACCCGGGCCAGGATCGTCGGCTTCCTCACCGCCGAGACGGCGCCGCTGCTCCGGGGCACGTACGGCGACGCCCTCGGGCGGCGGCTGCACCGCGCCGCCGGCGGCCTGGTGGCGGTGGCCGGGATCTGCGCCTACGACGCCGACGCGCACGGCCTGGCCCAGCGCTACTTCCACCAGGCGCTGCGGCTCGCGAAGGCGAGCGGGGACCGGGGGCTCGGCGCGTACGTGATCGCGCTCCTGGTCAACCAGTCGCTGTTCACGGGGGAGCACCGGCAGGCGGTGGCGTTCGCCGAGGCGGCGCTGCGGGCGTCCGGACCCCACATCACCCCGGCGCTCGCCGCCGACCTGACGGCGATGCAGGCGAAGGCGTACGCGCACCTGGGCGACCGCGCGACCGCGCTCGCCTGCATCCGGCGGGCCGAGGCGGCGGCGGAGCGGATCAGTCCGGGCGAGGAGCCGGCCGAGACGGGTTACGTGCAGCCGGGGCTCGTCAACGTGCAGATCGCGGAGGCCCTGCTCGGTCTGGGCGACCTCCCGGCGGCCCACGAGCACGCCTCGGCGGCGGTCGGGGCGCCCTCGCACGACCGGGGCCGGGTGCACCGGCTCGCCATGCTGTGCCAGGTCCAGCTCCGGCGGGGGGAGGCCGACGGGGCGGCGCACACGGCCGTGGAGATGACGGAGCTGGCGCGCGGGATGGACTCGCGACGGCTGCGGGACCGGCTGCGGGAGGTGCGGGAGCGCCTGCTCGCGAGCGGCGCGGAGGACGCGCGGGAGGCGGCGGCCCTCATCGACGGGGCGCTGCGCGTTCCGCTCTGACTTCTGACTTCTGACCTCTGACCTCTGACCTCTGGCCTCTGGCCTCTGGCCTCTGGCTTCTGGGCCCTGGCCTCTGACCTCTGGCTTCTGGGCCCCTGGCCTCCGGCTTCTGATCCCGGCTCCTGGCCTCTGGCCTGTTCTGGCCTTTTCCGATCGCCTTCGGTCCTATCCGATCTCCTCTGATCCCCTTCGATTCTTCCGCTGCTGCGATATTGCCACCGAACAAGCACCGATCAGTCGGAAGGTGGCAAGAACGTGCAGTGGACGAAACTGAGCGAACGCTCTGTCTATGAGAACCGTTGGTTCCGAGTGAACCTCGCGGACGTCGAACTCCCGGACGGCCGCCACCTGGACCACTATCTGATCCGGCTCCGTCCGGTCGCCGTCGCGACCGCCGTCAACGAGGCCGACGAAGTCCTGATGCTCTGGCGCCACCGCTTCATCACCGACAGCTGGGGCTGGGAACTGGCCGCCGGCGTGGTCGAGGACGGCGAGGACGTCGAGTCCGCCGCCGCCCGCGAGATGGAGGAGGAGACCGGCTGGCGGCCGGGGCCGCTGCGCCACCTCCTCACCGTCGAGCCGTCCAACGGCCTCACCGACGCCCGCCACCACCTCTACTGGGCGGAGCGGGCCACCTACACCGGGCCGCCCGAGGACGCGTTCGAGTCCTCGCGGCGGGCCTGGATCCCGCTGAAGCAGATTCCCGACATGATCGCCCGGGGCGAGGTCCCGGCCGCCAACATGGCCGCCGGGCTGCTGATGCTCCACCACCTGCGCCTCGGCTGAGCCGGGGGCGGCAAGGAGCCGGGGAAAGGCCGGACGGCCCGTACCTGTGCGGGTGTACGGGCCGTCCGGGTGGTGCGGAGAGTGGTCTGTGAGGGCGGGTGTCAGGGGTACGGGTAGAAGCCCGAGCCCGTCTTCCGGCCGAGCCGGCCCGCGTCCACCATGCGCTGGAGCAGCGGGGGAGCGGCGTACAGCGGCTCCTTGAACTCCGCGTACATCGAGTCGGCGATCGAGGCGATCGTGTCCAGGCCGATCAGGTCGGACAGCTTCAGCGGGCCCATCGGGTGGGCGCAGCCGAACTCCATGCCGTTGTCGATGTCCTCGCGGCTCGCGATGCCCGACTCGAACATCCGGATCGCGGAGAGCAGGTACGGCACGAGCAGCGCGTTCACCACGAAGCCGGAGCGGTCCTGGGCGCGGATCGCGTGCTTGCCGAGCGTCTTCTCGGCGAAGGCCTGGGCCCGGCTGATCGTGCCCTCGGAGGTGGTGAGGGCCGGGATCAGCTCGACGAGCTTCTGCACCGGGGCCGGGTTGAAGAAGTGGATGCCGATGACCTGGTCGGGGCGGGAGGTCGCCACGGCCAGCTTCACCAGCGGGATGGAGGAGGTGTTCGAGGCCAGGATGGCGTCAGGCCGGGTCATCACCTGGTCGAGGATCTGGAAGATCTCGGTCTTGACCTGCTCGTTCTCCACCACGGCCTCGATGACGAGGTCGCGGTCGGCGAACTCGCCCAGGTCGGTGGTGAAGCTGAGGCGCGCGAGCGTCGAGTCCCGCTCCTCCTCGCTGATCTTGCCGCGTTCGGCGGCCTTCGCCAGCGAGTTGTAGAGCCGCGTGCGGCCGATCTCCAGCGCCTCGCCGGTGGTCTCGGCGACCTTCACCTCAAGGCCGCTCCGGGCGCACACCTCCGCGATGCCCGCGCCCATCTGGCCGCAGCCGACCACTCCGACGCGCTCAATGTCGGCCATGGAGTCCGTCACCTCGTGCCTTTCGCTCTTCTGCCGGCGGCGGGTCCGTGCGATTCCGGTGCGTCCGCCTCGATCCCACGACGTTACCGCTCATTAACCGATGATCGATCGCCCGGGGCGTGGGCATGCTCTCCCGGTGAGTGTGACGTATCCGACAGAGGAGGGGTACAAGTGCGGCCTATCGGGAGAAGAGGGTTCGTGGCTGGAGCCACCGGAGCGGTGTTCGCCGTGACGGGAACGACAGGGGCGGCGGCGGAGGCCGGGAGGCCTTCCGCCGCGGACCGGGGGCCCGCGGAGGCGGGCGCGGCGCCCGGGACCGGGAGCCGGGCGCGGGGCAGGCCGTACCGCCGCCGGGAGTTCCGCGGCATGTGGATGGCGACGGTCAACAACATCGACTGGCCCTCCCGGCCCGGCCTGACCGCCGGGCAGCAGCGCTCCGAGCTCCTCGTCCACCTCGACACGGCGGCCGAGCGGCGCCTCAACGCCGTGGTCCTCCAGGTCCGGCCGACCGCCGACGCCCTGTGGCCCTCGCCGTACGAGCCGTGGGCCGAGTGCCTCACCGGCACCCAGGGCCGCGCCCCCGGCTGGGACCCGCTGGGCACGGCCGTCGCCGAGGCCCACGCGCGGGACCTCCAGCTGCACGCCTGGTTCAACCCGTACCGGGTGGCGAACCACACCGATCCGGCCCGGCTCGCCGCCTCCCACCCGGCGCGGCGGCACCCGGAGTGGGTGCTGCCCTACGGCGGGAAGCTCTACTACGACCCGGGGCTTCCCGAGGTCCGGCGCTTCGTCCAGGACGCCATGCTGGACGCGGTGCGCCGCTACGACGTCGACGCCGTGCACTGGGACGACTACTTCTACCCGTACCCGGTCGCCGGGCAGGCCTTCGCCGACGACGAGACGTACGCGCGCCACGGCGGCGGCTTCCCCGACAAGGCGTCCTGGCGGCGGCACAACACCGATCTGCTGGTCTCCGAGATGTCCGCCCGGATCAAGGAGGCCAAGCCGGACGTGGCCTTCGGCGTGAGCCCCTTCGGGGTCTGGCGGAACGCCGCCACCGACCCGGAGGGCTCGGACACCACCGCGGGCGTCCAGACCTACGACGACCTGTACGCCGACACCCGGAAGTGGGTGCGGGAGGGCTGGATCGACCACGTCGTGCCGCAGCTCTACTGGCACATCGGCCTGGCCGCGGCGGACTACGCCGAGCTGCTGCCCTGGTGGGACGAGACGGTGCGGGGCACCGGCGTCGGCCTCTACGTCGGCGAGGCGCTCCACAAGGCGGGCGACCCCGCCCAGCCGGCCGCCTGGCAGGACCCGGGGGAGCTCTCGCGCCATCTGGAACTGGCCAAGGGGTACGCCGGGGTCGGCGGCCACTGCTTCTTCTCGGCGAAGGAGGTCGCGCGGGACCGGATCGGGGCGATGGCCGCCGTGGTGGCCGACCACTACCCGACCAGGGTCCGCCCGCCGGGGTGACGGCCTCTCAGCCGGTCCCCGCCTCCGGATGGTGACGCACGACGGTGTCGGGGCCGGGCGACATCAGGGCCTCGTGTCCGTCGTCGTCGAACTTCACGCGGTACGGGGGAGTGCCGTTCTCCCCCAGTACCTGAAGGACCTCGGCCGTGCGGTCGTGGTGGCCGACGGTCCGTCCGTGCACCAGCAGTTTGTCGCCCACGCTCGCCTGCATCGGGGTGACCTCCTCGCGATTCGGCCCGTGCCGGTTCTTCGCTGCTCAGGGCCTCTGTCTGCCATTGTGACCCGCGTCACCCGGTCCCGTCGCGCCGGACCTCCCCGGTCACGACTTCGACCGCTGGGTGACCGCGATGCAGACCAGGACCGCGACCGCCGCGACGGGGGCGGCCGGCGACAGGGTCTCGCCGAGCAGGGTGACCGACCAGACGAGGGTGAGGAGCGGCTGGGCGAGCTGGAGCTGGCTGGCCTTCGGGATGCCGATCGCGGCCATGCCCCGGTACCAGACGTACAGGCCGAAGAAGGTCGAGCCGAGGGCGACCCACAGCAGGCCGACGACGCCGTGGGCGTTGAGGTGGACCGGCTCCAGGGACAGGGCGACGGCCGAGGCGGCCAGCATCAGCGGCAGGCACAGGATCAGGGCCCAGCCGATCACCTGCCAGCCCGGCATCAGCGCGGCGAGCCGGCCGCCCTCGGTGTAGCCGGCCGCGCACACGAGCAGCGCCCCGAAGAGGTACAGGTCGCCGGTGGACAGCGACCCGCCGCTCTCCCCGAGCGTGAAGCCGAGCACCACCACGGCGCCGGAGACGGCCGCGATCCAGAAGGTGCGGGAGGGGCGCCGGCCCGTCCGCAGGGCCGCGAAGGCCGCCGTGGTGAGCGGCAGGAGGCCCACCACCACGGCGGCGTGGGAGGTGGTGGAGGTCTGCAGGGCCAGGCTGGTCAGGAGCGGGAAGCCGACGACGACCCCGCCGCCGACCACCGCGAGCCCCGCCCAGTGGCGCCGCTCCGGCAGCGGCACCCGGCCGACGAGCAGGAAGACCCCGGCGACGAGCGCGGCGAGGGTGGACCGCACGGCCACGAGCGACCAGGGGCCGAAGCTCTCCAGGCCCCAGACGGTCGACGGGAAGGTGAGCGAGAACGCCACGACGCCGAGCCCGGCGAGCAGCGTGCCGCGGGCCCGGGGATCGGAGGCGGGGGTCCGGGCCGGGGCGACGGTCCCGGCCGGGGAACCGGACGCGGAGGCCTCGCGGGCGGCCGTATGTCCGGCGTCGGCCCGGGGGGTCCGGCGGGCGGTCGCGCGGGAGGGGGCGGTCGCGTGTCCGGCGTCGGCCCGGGAGGTCCGGCGGGCGCCTGTATGTCCGGCGTCGGCGCCGGAGGGGGCGGCCGTACGCCCGGTGCCGGCGTCGGCGGTACGGGCGCCTGGTGTGCTCTCCGGGGCGGTGACCGCTATTGCGGTGGAGGTAGTAGCGCTATCGTGTGTCCTCATGTATGAGCGTAGCAGTGTCACGGAACTGGTGAACATCCTGCGGGCGGAGCTCGACCGCTACTCTCCTGGTGGAAAGCTGCCGTCGAGTCGTGTGCTCGTCGAGCGCCACCGCGTCTCTCCGGTCACCGTCACCCGCGCCCTCGCCCGGCTCGCCGCCGAGGGGCTCGTCGTCACCCGCCCCGGCGCCGGAGCCTTCCGCGCGGAGCCCCGCACCGCCGACCCGGTCACCGGGGACACCTCCTGGCAGGAGGTCGCCCTCAGCGCCGACACCGCCACCGAACTCGTGCCCCGGGCCGTCGACGCCTCCGGCGTCCTCGTCACCCTCTCCGCCCCGCCGCCCGGCGTGATCGAGTTCAACGGCGGCTACCTCCACCCCTCCCTCCAGCCCGAGCGGGCCCTCGCCGCCGCCCTCGCCCGGGCCGGCCGCCGCCCCGGCGCCTGGGGCCGGCCGCCCGTCGACGGCCTGCCCGAGCTGCGCGAGTGGTTCGCCCGGGAGATCGGCGGCGGCGTCACCGCGGCCGAGGTCCTCGTCACCGCCGGCGGCCAGTCCGCGATCACCACCGCCCTGCGCGCCCTCGCCCCGCCCGGCACCCCCGTCCTCGTCGAGTCGCCCACCTACCCGGGCATGCTCGCCGTCGCCCGCGCCGCCGGACTCCGCCCCGTCCCCGTCCCCGCCGACGCCGGGGGAGTCCGCCCCGAACTCCTCGAGGCCGCCTTCCGCGCCACCGGCGCCCGCGTCCTCGTCTGCCAGCCGCTCTTCCAGAACCCGACGGGGGCCGTCCTCGGACCGGACCGGCGCCGGGAGGTCGTCCGGATCGCCCGCGCCGCCGGGGCCTTCGTCGTCGAGGACGACTTCGCCCGCCTCCTCGTCCACGAGGACGCCCCGCCGCTCCCCGAACCCCTCGCCGCGCAGGACCCGGACGGCGTCGTCGTCCACGTCCGCTCCCTCACCAAGCCCACCTCGCCCAGCCTCCGCGTCGGCGCCCTCGCCGCCCGCGGCCCCGTCCTGGAACGGCTGCGCGCCATCCAGGTCGTCGACAGCTTCTTCGTCCCCCGGCCCCTCCAGGAGGCCGCGCTCGAACTCGTCGGCTCCCCGGCCTGGCCCCGCCACCTCCGCGCCGTCTCCCAGGAGCTCAGGAGCCGCCGGGACGCCATGACCGGCGCCCTCGCCCGCCACCTCCCCGAACTCGCCCTGCCCCACGTGCCCCACGGCGGCTACCACCTCTGGCTGCGCCTCCCCGACGCCCTGCCCGAGGCCTCCCTCCACGCCACCGCCCTGCGCACCGGGGTCGCCGCGGCCCCCGGCCGCCCCTACTTCTGCGCCGAACCGCCCGCCGGCCACATCCGGCTGAGTTTCGCGGGTGTCGCGGGCCCCACGGAGATCGCGGAGGGCGTGCGCCGTCTGCGGACGGCGGTGGACGAGCTCACCGGCTGACCCCGGGACCGGGCCGCCCGGACGCTCCGCCCGGTCCCGGTCCCGCAAGGGCTCCCGGCAAATCCGCCTGACAAGAGCCCGTACTCCTGGAAGCCTGCGCCCATGACCGACAGCAGCCTCCCGAAGGACCCCGTCATGCACGGGGCGTACGAGATCTCGTCCGACCCCGCCCGGATCGACGCCGCCCGCGTCCACCACTGGATCTCCACCGACTCCTACTGGGCCCGGGGCCGACCTCGGGAGAAGCAGGACCGGGCCATCGCCGGCTCGCTCAACCTCGGCGCCTACCACCGCGAGACCGGCGAGATGAGCGCCTACGCGCGCGTCGTCACGGACTACGCCACCTTCGCCTGGCTCTGCGACGTCTACGTCGACCGTTCGGCCCGGGGCACCGGCCTCGGCACCGCGCTCGTCACCGCCGTCCGGGACCTCCTGGAGCCGCACGGGCTGAGCCGCATCATGCTCGCCACCGCCGACGCGCACGGCGTGTACGAGAAGGTGGGTTTCGCGCCACTGCAAAATCCGGACAAGTGGATGGCTCTCGGGCGGCAGTGAGGCGGACCCCCTCCGCCCCTCGAAACGACCCCTTGACCAGCGGCGCCACCGGCCTCACGATCGCGGCCATGAGTCTTCGTGTGACGCTCGTCACGGCGGGACGCAGCTCCTCCCTCCTCGCCGAACGGTTCGACGACGACCGGCCGCTCGACGAGGCCGGCTGGTACGAGGTGCAGCAGGCCGCGCCCGCGCTCATCCCGCTCGGCGCGGCCGAACTGCGCTACTGCTCCCCGACCCCGCGCAGCCGCGCCACCGGCACCGCCCTCGGCTACGCGCCCCTCGCCCAGCCCGCGCTGCGCGACTGCGACATGGGCCGCTGGCGCGGTCTGACCCTCGCCGAGGTCGCCGCCCTCGACCCGGTCGCCGTCGACGCCTGGCTCACCGACGCCCGCACCGCCCCGCACGGAGGCGAACCGCTCCTCGCCTTCATCACCCGGATAGGGAACTGGCTCGACACCCGACCCGCCGAGGACGGCGCCATCGTCGCCGTCGCCGAGCCTTCGGTCGTACGGGCCGCCCTCGTGTACGCCCTGAAGGCGCCGCCCGCCACGTACTGGAACGTCGACGTCCGCCCCCTCTCCACCGTCACCCTCACCGGCCGCCCCGGCCTCTGGCACCTCCAGCTCGGCGCGGCCCTGCGCTGACCGGCCCGCGCGACCGGGACGGGGGACGGCGCGGTCCCGTGACCGGGACGGGGGCGGCCCTGTGCCCGGGGCGGGGGTGGCCCGGCCCCGCGACCGGGACAGGGGGCCCGGTCCCGGCTCCGCGACCGCGACCGGGACGGCCCGGCTCCGTGACCGGCTAGCCTGAACCCACGATGAACCGTTTGAGCACGTCATGGGGCGCCTTCGCGCTGACCCGCCACCCCGAGGACCCGCGCGACCCGCTGCGCGCCTGGGACGCGTCCGACGAGTACCTCCTGGGGCACCTGGCCGAGACCGGCACCGACCTCTCCGGCACCGTCGCCGTCCTCGGCGACCGCTGGGGGGCCCTCGTCACCGCCCTCCAGGCCGCGGGCCCCGGCGCACTCGTCCAGATCACCGACTCGTACCTCGGCGGGCGGGCCACCCGCACCAACCTCGCCCGCGCCGGCGCCGCCCCGGACGCCGTCCGGCTGCTCACCACCCAGGACCCGCCGCCCGAGCGGATCGACGTCCTCCTCGTCCGCGTCCCCAAGAGCCTCGCGCTCCTGGAGGACCAGCTGCACCGCCTCGCGCCCGCCGTCCACGAGGGCACCGTCGTCGTCGGCACCGGCATGGTCAAGGAGATCCACACCTCCACGCTGAAGCTCTTCGAGCGGATCCTCGGCCCCACCCGCACCTCCCTCGCGGTGAAGAAGGCCCGGCTGATCCACACCACCCCCGACCCCGCCGCCGCCCCGGGCCCGAACCCCTGGCCGCACCGGTACGCCCTCCCGGCCGACGCCCCCGCGCCCGGCCTCCCCGGGCGGACCGTCACCAACCACGCCGGCGTCTTCTGCGCCGACCGCCTCGACATCGGCACCCGCTTCCTCCTCGCGCACCTGCCCCGCGGCCTCGGCCGGGCCCGCGTCGCGGACCTCGGCTGCGGCAACGGCGTGGTGGGCCTCGCGGTCGCCCTCGCCGAACCCGAGGCGGAACTGGTCTTCACCGACGAGTCGTACCAGGCCGTCGCCTCGGCCGAGGAGAACTTCCGCGCCCACGCGGGCGACGGGCGCACGGCCGGGTTCCTCGTCGGCGACGGACTCGCGGAGCTGGCCCCCGGCTCGGTGGACCTGGTGCTCAACAACCCGCCGTTCCACAGCCACCAGGCCACCACCGACCGCACCGCCCGCCGCATGTTCGCCGACGCCCGGCGCGCCCTGCGCCCCGGCGGCGAACTCTGGGTCGTCGGCAACCGGCACCTCGGCTACCACGTCACCCTCCGCCGGATCTTCGGCAACAGCGAACTGGTCGCGAGCGACCCGAAGTTCGTGGTCCTGCGCGCGGTCCGCTCCTAGGGTCCGTCCGGCGGATCAGGGTCGAAAACGCCCTGGGAGGCGACCCCCGGAGGCGACCCCCGGAGGCGGCACCCGGCGGGCGGACTTGCCCCTGACGCGCGGGTCAGGGTTTACGGTCCCGCCGACCCGCCCGCCCTCCTCCTGGAGCACGCCATGGCCACCCACCGCGAGATCCGGCTGCGCACCCGCCCCGCCCACGGCCTCCCGACCCCGGACCACCTCGAACTCGTCACGACCGCGCTCCCCGTACCCGCGCCCGGCGAACTCCTCGTCAGGAACCGCTGGTTCGCGGTCCAGGCCGCACTGCGGACCCTCATCTCCGGCCGGATCGAGGGCGCGCCCCTTCCGTCCGTCGAGCCGGGCGACACGCTGTTCGGCGCGACCGTCGGCGAGGTCGTGTCCGCCCCGCCCGGCAGCGGTCCGCGCCCCGGGGAACTGGTCTTCCACTGGCAGGGCTGGCGCGAGTACGCCGCCGTCCCCGTCACCGCCTGCGCGCCCCTCGGCGACGCGCTGCCCGACCCGGTCGCCCACCTCTCCCAGGGCAGGACCGCGTACGCCGCCCTCACCCGGGGCGCGGAGGTGCGCCCCGGCGACACGGTCCTGGTGACCGGCGGAGCGGGCGCCGTCGGCACGATGGCCGGGCAGATCGCCCGGCTCCTCGGCGCGGGCCGGGTCGTCGGCACCACCGGCTCACCGGCCAAGGCCGAGCGGCTCGTCGCCGAACTCGGCTACGACGCGGCCGTCGTGCGGGACGCTGGCGCGCCCTTCGCCGCGCAGCTCGCCGAGGCGGCGCCCGACGGCGTCGACGTGGTCTTCGACAACGTCGGCGGCGAGCAGCTGCGCGCGGCCGTCGACGCGGCCCGCCCCGGCGCCCGCGCCGTCCTCGTCGGCGCCCTCTCCGGCCAGCTCGACCCCGTCGGAACCGGCGCCACCGCGCGCGTGGAGCTCGATTCGTACGCGCTCGTCCTCAAGCGGATCTCGCTGCGCGGCTTCAGCCCGCTCGACCACCCGGAGACGGACGCCGAGTGGCGGGAGCGCTTCGGCGGCTGGCTCCGCACCGGGGAGATCACCTTCCCGTACGTCGGGGTGGCGGGCATGGAACGGGCCGCCGAGGCGTTGCACGAGGTGATGACGGGACGGCATCTCGGCGCGGTCGTGGTCGAGTTGCCCTGACGGAGGTGGCCGACCGGGGCCACCGCGGAGGACGGTCGGCATGCGGATCGGCGACGCGGCGGCGGCGGCGGGGACCACGCCCAGGGCCCTGCGCCTGTACGAGCAGCGGGGCCTCCTGCCGCCTCCCGTCCGCACCCCGGCCGGCCAGCGGGAGTACGGGCCGGACGACGTGGCACGCGTGCGCGTGGTGCGCGAACTCCTCGCCCTCGGCCTGACGATCGAGGACGTCCGCGCCTGCGTCGACCGCCTCTCCCTCCTCGACGTGGAGGCGATCCGCTCCCGGCGGGTGCCGGAGGGGGTCTGCGCGCGGACCTCCCCGGTCGTGGACCGCCGGATCGCGGCCCTCGACGAGGAGATCGCCCGGCTGACCCGGATGCGCGACGAACTGGCCTCCCGCGCGGCCGGGCCGCGGGGCGGCGGCCGGAGCCAGGAGGAAACGACGGCCCCGCCCGGCGGAGTGACGGCCTGATCCGCCGTACGGCCCGCGTCGAGTCCTGGGGGCTCGTGCAAGGACCGCCCGTGTCGAATCCTGGAGGCTCGTGCAAGGACCGCCCGCGTCGAGTCCTGGAGGCTGGTGCAAGGACGACCCGCGTCGAGTCCTGAAGGCTCGCGCAGGGAACCGCCCGTACCGAGTCCACGAGGCTCGCGAAAAGGCCGCCCGCACACCGCCTCCGGGCCGCTCGGCGAAAAGGCCGGCCCGGCACCCGGGGTGCCGAACCGGCCTTTCGCCGCTGACGAGCCGTCGCCCGACGGCCCGCGCGTCAGTCCGTGCCGAACTCCATCGCGGCCCGGTCGAGCAGCTCGTCCTCGTCCGAGGACTCGCCGCGCGAGGCAATGGCCTCGGCCCCGCCCTCCGGCATGCTGCCGATCAGCCCGGTCGCGGCGGCCTGCGCGGCGCCGATGGCCGGACCGCCGCTGCCGATCAGGCCGAGGCCCGCGTACTGCTCCAGCTTGGCGCGGGAGTCGGCGATGTCGAGGTTCCGCATGGTGAGCTGGCCGATCCGGTCCGCCGGGCCGAAGGCCGAGTCCTCGGTGCGCTCCATGGAAAGCTTGTCCGGGTGGTAGCTGAACGCCGGGCCCGTGGTGTCGAGGATCGAGTAGTCCTCGCCGCGCCGCAGCCGCAGCGTCACCTCGCCGGTGACGGCCGCACCGACCCAGCGCTGGAGCGACTCGCGGACCATCAGGGCCTGCGGGTCGAGCCACCGGCCCTCGTACATGAGCCGGCCGAGGCGACGGCCCTCGTTGTGGTACTGGGCGAGGGTGTCCTCGTTGTGGATCGCGTTGACCAGGCGCTCGTAGGCGGCGTGCAGCAGGGCCATGCCGGGGGCCTCGTAGATGCCGCGGCTCTTGGCCTCGATGATCCGGTTCTCGATCTGGTCCGACATGCCCATGCCGTGGCGGCCGCCGATGGCGTTGGCCTCCATCACCAGGTCGACGGGGGAGGCGAACTCCTTGCCGTCGATCGTGACCGGGCGGCCCTGGTCGAAGCCGATCGTCACGTCCTCGGCGGCGATCTCGACCGACGGGTCCCAGAACCGGACGCCCATGATCGGCTCCACGGTCTCCACGCCCGTGTCCAGGTGCTCCAGGGTCTTGGCCTCGTGGGTGGCGCCCCAGATGTTGGCGTCGGTGGAGTACGCCTTCTCCGTGCTGTCGCGGTAGGGGAGGTCGTGGGCGAGGAGCCACTCCGACATCTCCTTGCGGCCGCCGAGCTCGGTCACGAAGTCGGTGTCCAGCCACGGCTTGTAGATCCGCAGGTGGGGGTTGGCGAGCAGGCCGTAGCGGTAGAACCGCTCGATGTCGTTGCCCTTGAAGGTCGAGCCGTCGCCCCAGATCTGGACGTCGTCCTCCAGCATCGCCCGGACCAGGAGGGTGCCGGTGACGGCGCGGCCCAGGGGAGTGGTGTTGAAGTAGGCGCGGCCGCCCGAGCGGATGTGGAACGCGCCGCAGGTGAGCGCGGCGAGCCCCTCCTCGACCAGCGCCGCCCGGCAGTCGACCAGGCGCGCGATCTCGGCACCGTAGGTCTTCGCGCGACCGGGCACCGAGGCGATGTCGGGCTCGTCGTACTGGCCGATGTCGGCGGTGTAGGTGCAGGGGATGGCGCCCTTGTCGCGCATCCATGCGACCGCGACGGAGGTGTCGAGGCCGCCGGAGAAGGCGATGCCGACGCGCTCGCCGGCGGGCAGGGAGGTGAGGACCTTGGACATGGGAAGAGTATGCATCATTGCGCATGATCATGCAAAGAGGGTCGGGAAAGTCCGCGAAAAGGGACTCCCGGGGGAGGGGGCCCCAGGGGGCTCCCGTCGTGATTCGCCGCCCACGGGCGCGCCCTCCGGCGGCTCGTTGCATAAAACTGCGGCCTTGCGTATAGTCATGCCATCCATGAGGAGGGTTCCGATGACGGTACGAGTAGCAGTGGCGGGCGCGAGCGGATACGCGGGCGGAGAGCTCCTGCGTCTGCTCCTGGCGCACCCCCACGTCGAGATCGGGGCCCTGACCGGCCACTCCAACGCCGGTCAGCGACTCGGGGCCCTCCAGCCCCACCTGCTCCCGCTCGCCGACCGCGTCCTCGTGCCCACCGCCGCCGAGGAGCTCGCCGGGCACGACGTCGTCTTCCTCGCGCTGCCGCACGGCCAGTCCGCCGCCGTCGCCGAGCAGCTCGGACCGGACGTCCTCGTCGTCGACATGGGCGCCGACTTCCGGCTGGAGGACCCGGCCGACTGGGAGACGTACTACGGCTCCCCGCACGCCGGGACCTGGCCCTACGGCCTCCCCGAACTGCCGGGCGCCCGTGCCGCCCTCGAAGGGTCCAGGCGCGTCGCGGTGCCCGGCTGCTACCCCACCGCCGTCTCGCTCGCGCTCTTCCCGGCGTACGCGGACGGCCTCGCCGAGCCCGAGGCGGTGATCGTCGCCGCCTCCGGCACCTCCGGCGCCGGCAAGGCCGCCAAGCCGCACCTGCTCGGCAGCGAGGTCATGGGCAGCATGTCCCCGTACGGGGTCGGCGGCGGCCACCGCCACACCCCCGAGATGATCCAGAACCTCAGCGGACCGGCGGGGGAGCGGGTCACCGTCTCCTTCACGCCCACCCTGGCCCCGATGCCCCGCGGCATCCTCGCCACCTGCACGGCCGCCGCGAAGCCGGGCGTCACCGCCGAGGCCGTACGGGCCGCGTACGAGAAGGCCTTCGCGGACGAGCCGTTCGTCCACCTGCTCCCCGAGGGACAGTGGCCGGCGACCGCGTCCGTCTACGGCTCCAACGCCGTTCAGGTACAGGTCGCGTACGATCCGGGCGCGAACAGGATCATCGCGATCAGCGCCATCGACAACCTGACCAAGGGCACCGCCGGCGGCGCGGTGCAGAGCATGAACATCGCCCTCGGGCTCCCCGAGGACACCGGACTTTCCACGATGGGAGTCGCTCCGTGAGCGACGCACGCACAGCCGCCGGTCGGCAGACGACGACGAAGCCCGCGCCTCTGCGCCGTGCGGGCGGAGAAGCGAACGGAGAAGCACAGTGAGCGTCACCGCAGCGAAGGGATTCACGGCGGCGGGCATCGCCGCCGGGATCAAGCAGAACGGCAACCCGGACCTGGCCCTCGTGGTCAACACCGGGCCCCGCCGCGCCGCCGCGGGAGTCTTCACCTCCAACCGCGTCAAGGCCGCCCCCGTCGTCTGGTCCCAGCAGGTCCTCGCCGACGGCGAACTGACGGCCGTCGTCCTCAACTCCGGCGGCGCCAACGCCTGCACCGGCCCCCAGGGCTTCCAGGACACCCACGCCACCGCCGAGAAGGTCGCGGAGGTCCTCTCCGCGAAGGGCGAGGAGGTCGGCGCCGGCGAGGTCGCCGTCGCCTCCACCGGCCTCATCGGCATCCTGCTCCCCATGGACAAGCTGCTCCCCGGCGTCGAGAAGGCCGCGGCCGAACTCTCCGAGCACGGCGGCGAGAAGGCCGCCATCGCCATCAAGACCACCGACACCGTCCACAAGACCGCCGTGGTGACCAAGGACGGCTGGACGGTCGGCGGCATGGCCAAGGGCGCCGGCATGCTCGCCCCCGGCCTCGCCACCATGCTCGTCGTCCTCACCACCGACGCCGACGTGGACGCCAAGGGCCTCGACGACGCCCTCCGGGGCGCCACCCGCGTCACCTTCGACCGGGTCGACTCCGACGGCTGCATGTCCACCAACGACACCGTCCTGCTCCTCGCCTCCGGCGCCTCCGGCCTCACCCCGGCCCAGGAGGAGTTCACCGGGGCCGTACGGGCCGTCTGCGACGACCTCGCCCGCCAGCTCATCGGCGACGCCGAGGGCGCCAGCAAGGACATCCGCATCGAGGTGGTCAACGCCGCGACCGAGGACGACGCCGTCGAGGTGGGCCGCTCCATCGCCCGCAACAACCTCCTCAAGTGCGCCATCCACGGCGAGGACCCCAACTGGGGCCGGGTGCTCTCCGCCATCGGCACCACGTCGGCCGCCTTCGAGCCCGACGGGCTCAACGTCGCCATCAACGGCGTCTGGGTCTGCCGGAACGGCTCCGTCGGCGAGGACCGCGACCTCGTCGACATGCGCTACCGGGAGGTCACGATCACCGCCGACCTCGCCGCCGGCACCGAGTCCGCCGTCATCTGGGCGAACGACCTCACCGCGGACTACGTCCACGAGAACAGCGCGTACTCGTCGTGACCGGAGCCACGCGGAAGCACACCGCGCTCCCCAAGGCCCAGATCCTCATCGAGGCGCTGCCCTGGCTCACCCGCCACCACGGCAAGACCGTCGTCATCAAGTTCGGCGGCAACGCCATGGTCGACGAGGACCTCAAGGCGGCCTTCGCCCAGGACGTCGTCTTCCTGCGCCACGCCGGCCTCAAGCCGGTCGTGGTGCACGGCGGCGGCCCCCAGATCAACGCCGCCCTCGACCGGCACGGCCTGGTCAGCGAGTTCAAGGCCGGCCTCCGGGTCACCACCCCCGAGGCGATGGACGTCGTGCGGATGGTGCTCGCCGGGCAGGTCCAGCGCGAGCTGGTCGGGCTGCTCAACCAGCACGGCCCGTTCGCCGTCGGCATGACCGGCGAGGACGCCCGCACCATCACCGCCACGCAGCACCGGCCGCTCATCGAGGGCGAGCAGGTCGACATCGGCCGGGTCGGCGAGATCACCGCCATCGAGACCGGCGCCATCGAAGCACTCCTGGACGACGGCCGGATCCCGGTCATCTCCTCCATCGCACGCTCCCAGGACGACGGACATGTCTACAACGTCAATGCTGATACGGCGGCTGCGGCACTCGCTGCGGCGCTGGGTGCCGAGACCCTGATGGTCCTGACCGACGTCGAGGGCCTCTACGAGGACTGGCCGAACAGCGACGAGGTCATCAGCAGGCTCACCGCGAACCAGCTGGAGAAGCTGCTGCCCGAGCTCTCCAGCGGCATGGTCCCCAAGATGGAGGGCTGCCTGCACGCCGTGCGGAACGGGGTCACCACGGCCCGCGTGATCGACGGCCGGGTCCCGCACTCGATCCTCCTGGAGATCTTCACCGACGAGGGCATCGGCACGATGGTCGTACCCGACGACCGGAACGGACTGGGGGACTGATGAGCGCCAACGACAGCACCGACACCAACGACAACGCCGGCAGCGGCGACGGCACCGGCAACGCGGAGCTCACCCGCCGGTGGCAGGGCTCGCTCATGAACAACTACGGCACGCCCCGGCTGCCCCTCGTCCGCGGTGAGGGCGCCAGGGTCTGGGACGCCGACGGCAAGGAGTACCTGGACTTCGTCGGCGGCATCGCCGTCAACGCCCTCGGCCACGCCCACCCGGCGGTCGTCGAGGCCGTCTCCCGGCAGGTCGGGACCCTCGGCCACGTCTCCAACCTCTTCGTCGCCGAACCTCCCGTGGCCCTCGCCGAGCGGCTCCTCGGGCTCTTCGGCCGGCCCGGCAGGGTCTTCTTCTGCAACTCGGGCGCCGAGGCCGTCGAGGGCGCCTTCAAGATCGGCCGGCTCACCGGCCGCCCCCACATGGTCGCCACCCAGGGCGGCTTCCACGGCCGGACCATGGGCTCCCTGGCCCTCACCGGCCAGCCCGCCAAGCAGACCCCCTTCCTGCCGCTGCCCGGCGACGTCACCCACGTGCCGTACGGCGACGCCGAGGCGCTGCGGGCCGCGGTCACCGAGGACACCGCCCTCGTCGTCATCGAGCCGATCCAGGGCGAGAACGGCGTCGTCGTCCCGCCGCCCGGCTATCTGAAGGCCGCCCGGGAGATCACCCGCGCCACCGGCACCCTGCTCGTCCTCGACGAGGTCCAGACCGGCATCGGCCGCTGCGGCCACTGGTTCGCGGCCCAGGCGGAAGGCGTCGAGGCGGACGTCGTCACCCTCGCCAAGGGCCTCGGCGGCGGCCTCCCGATCGGCGCGACCGTCGCCTTCGGCCCGGCCGCCGACCTCTTCGGCCCCGGCCACCACGGCACCACCTTCGGCGGCAACCCGGTCGCCTGCGCCGCCGGACTCGCCGTCCTGGACACCCTCGCCGCCGACGCGGCCCTCGACCACGTGAAGGCGGTCGGCGAGCGGCTGCGGCAGGGAATCGAGGCCCTGGGCCACCCACTGGTCTCCCACGTCCGTGGCGCGGGCCTCCTGCTGGGTATCGTGCTCACGGAGTCCCTCGCGCCCCAGGTGCAGCAGGCGGCTCAGGACGCCGGCCTCCTGGTGAACGCGCCCGCCCCCGATGTCGTACGGATCATGCCTTCGCTGCTCCTCACCGACGCCGAGGCGGACGCCTTCGTCCGGGCGCTGCCCGGAGTCCTCGACGTGGTGAACGGGCAAGGACGAAGCGGAGAATGAGACGACGATGACCGACGCGCAGGAGAACGAGCACGGAGGGCCGTCCGTTCCGCAGACCCGCACCGCACGCCACCGCAGGATCGTCGACATCCTCAACCGGCAGCCGGTGCGCTCGCAGAGCCAGCTCGCCAAGCTCCTGGCGGACGACGGGCTGAGCGTCACACAGGCGACGCTCTCCCGCGACCTCGACGAGCTGGGCGCGGTGAAGATCCGCAACACCGGCGGCGAGCTGATCTACGCGGTCCCCAGCGAGGGCGGCTTCCGCACCCCGCAGGCCCCGCTCGGCGAGTCAGCCAAGGAGGAGCGCATGCGGCGCCTCTCCGGCGAACTGCTGATCTCCGCCGAGGCCTCCGCGAACCTGGTGGTCCTGCGGACCCCGCCGGGCGCCGCCCAGTTCCTCGCGTCGGCCATCGACCAGGCCGAACTGCACGCCATCCTCGGCACGATCGCGGGCGACGACACCCTCCTGCTGATCAGCCGCGACCCGGTGGGCGGTCAGGCACTGGCCGACCACCTCCTGAAGCTGGCCCAGAAGTAGCCCCCGGCCTCAGTGGCCCGTGATCGCCGTCGGACCGCCCCGCGTTCCGACGGCGACGCGCGGCCGGCGGGCCGGATCGGCCCGGCCGGTAACCGCCCACACCGCGTCCGCCGGCACGGAGACGCAACCGGCCGTCGCCCCGCGCCCGTTCAGGTGCGGGCGCGGACCCGGCCCGCACCCGCCGCCCGCCGTGAGGACCCGTACGGGTCTACCCGGCCGTGCCGGTGGGCACCGGCAGCGGCGGGAGCGGCAGCGGCAGGGCGGGCAGCCCGTCCAGGCTGCTCGCGATGTGCTCCTTGCCCTCGCAGTACGTGGCGAACTCCTCGTCCGTCTTCCGGTTGAAGTACTCGGCGTGCAGCGTCCGGTCCTCCCGGTACTCCATCAGCGGGACGGCGAACCCGCAGGAGTCGCTGATCCGCCGCGCCCGCACCAGGACGATCGCCCGGGCGCTGCCCTGCCCCTCCACGGCCTCGGCCGGGAACCGCGCGAACAGTTCGCTCCAGCGCGGGTCGTCACGGAGCACCACCTCCCCGGTCCCGTGCACCCGGACCACCGTCGGCGGCCCCGAGAACGCGGTCCACATCAGGGTGATCCGCCCGTTGCCGGGCTCCCGCAGGTGCGCCAGCGTCTCGGCGGTGCTGCCGCCGAAGTCCACGTAGGCGAGGGTCAGTTCGTCGAGCACCACGAGGGTGCCGTGCCGCCCCTTGGGGGAGAGGTTGACGTGCCCGTCACCGGCCAGGGGAGCGGTCGCGGTGAAGAAGACCGGCTGCCGCTCGATGAAGGTGCGCAGGCGTCCGTCGATACGTTCGTATGTCTTTCCCATGTCCCACATTCTGCTCAGCGCCCCTACCCGGAGCGATGCCTTGGCGACTCCCTTGCGAAAGAAGGCGCTCATGCCCCCGCCCGGCGCGCCCGGGCGCGCAGCTTCGGGTCCGGGTCGTCGGCGAGCACCCGGGCCGCCTCCCGGAACGCGGCGCCACCGGTCTCGGCGAGCAGCCGCAGCGCGCCCTTCCGCACGTGCGGGACGGGACCGGCGGTCGCGCGCCGGAGGAGCGCGTCGGCCGGAAGCCGGTCGGCCCACGGCAGCAGAGCCGTCACGGTCTCCCGCACGACCCGCGCCGAACCGTCGTCCAGCAGGGGTACGAGGGGGTCGACCCGTACGGCGTCGAGCCGGCGCAGTCCCGCCACGGCGCTCGCCCGTACGCGGGGCCGCTCGTGTCCCGTGAGCGCCCACAGGGCCGGGACGTCCACGGCCCGGTCGCCGCACTCGGCGAGCCCGAGCGGCGCGTCGTCGGGCACCCCGTCCCCGGTGGCGCAGGCCGCCCGGTAGAGCGGCAGCGGTTCCGTGCCCGTCTGCCGCAGCACCCAGCGGGCGCAGGCGCGCACCGACGCCGAGCGGTCGTACAGGAAGGGCCCGGCCTCGGCGGCCCGCCCGGCCCGGCGCAGTCCCGTGACCCCGGCGGCCCGCACCCGGCCCTGCCGGGAGCGCAGGAGCGGGGCGAGGAGGGCCCCGTCGGCCGCGTCTCGGACCGTCGCGAGCACCGCGTTCGCGCAGAGGTCCTGGACGACCGCGTCGGGGTCGGCGGCGGCGGTCTCCGCGAGCCGGTCGGGGGTGAGGAGCCCGCGCTCGACGCCGATCCGGTGGGCCAGTCGCCGGACCCCGCGGTCGCCGCTCCCGAGCAGCGCGGCGACCCGGCTTTCGGGCCCCTCCCGCAGGGTCCCGGTCAGCAGCGTCCGCGCGGCGTCCCCGCGGAGGCGTCCGCCGGTCAGCAGGGCGACCGCCAGGAGGCCGCCGAACGCCTCGGGCGGCAGTCCCGGCAGCTCCGCGCGCAGCACGGACCGCGCCCGCTCCCGTACGGGCCCGGCCCAGTCGGCGCACCGGACGACGACCAGGGGCAGGAGCTCGGGGAGACCGCGCGCGAAGGAGAGGGCGGCCTCCCGCGCCCGCCCGTCCGGACCGCACAGGGCGACGGCCGTCTCGACGGCGGTGGGCCGCCGGTCCGGGTCGCCGGGGAACCAGGTGCGGACGGGCGGGACGGAGCGGCCCCACCGCAGCTCGGCCCGGACGTTCTCGTCGAAGTCGCTCCACGCGCCCGCGTCGGCCCCCGTCAGGGCGCGGGCGAGGTCGTCGAAAGCGCTGGTCGGCATGGGCGGAGCCTAGGTCCGCGAGGCCGGGGGCGCCGCCGAATATCGGGCCGGTGGCGCACCCGCCGCCGCGCGTTGACAAAACATACGGAGGATTGCATAGTTATGCCATCGTCTTCTCCTGTCCCACCGCGAGGCCCGGGTCCGGGAAGGCGGCGGTACACCCACCCTCCCGAGGAGCAGCAGCTGTGAGCAGCAACAACGGTGACGTACGGCTCTGGGGCGGACGGTTCGCCGACGGTCCCGCCGAGGCCCTGGCGAAGCTGTCCGCGTCGGTCCACTTCGACTGGCGCCTCGCCCCGTACGACATCGCCGGTTCCCGCGCCCACGCGCGCGTGCTGCACACCGCCGGCCTGCTCACCCAGGACGAACTGACCCGGATGCTGGCCGGGCTCGACCGGCTGGAGGCGGACGTCGCCGACGGCTCCTTCGTCGGCACGATCGCCGACGAGGACGTCCACACCGCCCTGGAGCGGGGCCTCCTGGAGCGCCTCGGCCCGGACCTCGGCGGCAAGCTGCGCGCCGGCCGGTCCCGGAACGACCAGGTCGCCACCCTCTTCCGGATGTACCTGCGCGACCACGCCCGGATCATCGGCGGTCTGCTCGCCGACCTCCAGGACGCCCTCGTCGGCCTCGCCGAGGCGCACGCGGACGTCGCCATGCCCGGCCGCACGCACCTCCAGCACGCCCAGCCGGTGCTCTTCGCCCACCACGTCCTGGCCCACGTCCAGTCCCTCTCCCGGGACGCCGAGCGGCTGCGCCAGTGGGACACCCGGACGGCGGTCTCCCCGTACGGCTCCGGCGCCCTCGCCGGCTCCTCCCTCGGCCTCGACCCGGAGGCGGTCGCGAAGGACCTCGGCTTCGAGCGGGGCAGCGCGGGCAACTCGATCGACGGCACGGCCTCCCGCGACTTCGTCGCCGAGTTCGCCTTCATCACCGCGATGATCGGGGTGAACCTCTCCCGGATCGCGGAGGAGGTCATCATCTGGAACACGAAGGAGTTCTCCTTCGTGACCCTGCACGACGCCTTCTCCACCGGCTCGTCGATCATGCCGCAGAAGAAGAACCCCGACATCGCCGAGCTCGCCCGGGGCAAGTCCGGCCGCCTCATCGGCAACCTCTCCGGCCTGATGGCCACCCTCAAGGCGCTCCCGCTCGCCTACAACCGGGACCTCCAGGAGGACAAGGAGCCGGTCTTCGACTCCTGTGACCAGCTGGAGCTCCTGCTGCCCGCCTTCACCGGCATGATGGCCACGCTCACCGTCCACCGGGAGCGGATGGAGGCCCTCGCCCCGGCCGGCTTCTCGCTGGCCACGGACATCGCGGAGTGGCTGGTCAGGCAGGGCGTGCCGTTCCGGGTGGCGCACGAGGTGGCCGGCGAGTGCGTGAAGGTCGCCGAGTCCGAGGACAAGGAGCTGGACGAGCTGACGGACGAGCAGTTCGCCAAGATCTCCGAGCACCTCACCCCCGAGGTCCGCACGGTCCTCGACGTCCCCGGCGCCCTCGCCTCCCGCAACGGCCGCGGCGGCACCGCCCCCTCCGCCGTCGCCGTCCAGCTCGTCGAGGTCAAGGCAGACCTGGTGATCCAGCACGCCTGGGCCACCGCGAAGCAGTAGGACCCCAGAGGATCACAGCGCCGCCGCCCACTCCGCGAGCGCGTCGAAGTCCGGCCGGATCAGCCCGATCCGCTCGTCGACGCGCAGGAGCAGGGCGGCGGCGAGGTGGTTCCGCTCCACGTACTCGTGGTCGTAGGACGTGATGTCGTCGTCGATCCAGGCGAACGGCCGCCCTGCCGCGTACTCCAAGACGTACTGCGTCTTCCAGAAGGTCCCGCGAGGGGCCTTTCCGTGCATCTGCGGCCAGTCGACGAACGGCAGCTCGGGCAGCCCCAGCGGAGGCCCTATCCACTCGTTGGCCTCGTCCTTCCAGGTCGTCGCCCACACCAGCTCGTACGCCTCCGCGAGCGCGAGCAGCTCGCCTCCGTGGTCCGGATTGAGCCACACCCGCAGCGGCTTCGCCCCCGTCCAGCCCGTGGGGCGCATCCGATGGGTCTCGTACCCCTCCGGGCGCCGCTCGGGCTGGGCCGCGTACGGGTTCAAAGGTCCGTCCACGTCGATGAGCAGCAGTGGTTTCGTCATGTTCACAGCATTCCGTTCCCGCCTCGGCGAGGCGTCGATTTATTGAATGAGACATTGATGTCTCATTCGGTGTACGCTCGTCTCATGTCAGTCGACCGCACCCAGGTGCTCCGCGCCGCCGCCGCCCTGCTCACCCGCAAGGCGACCGCCACCATGGACGAGGTCGCCCGGGCCGCCGGGATCGGCCGGGCGACGCTGCACCGGCACTTCGCCGGGCGCGACGCCCTGGTGCGGGCGCTCGAAGGGCTCGGGCTCCAGGAGCTGGAGGCGGCCCTCGACGCCGCCCGGATCGACGAGGGGCCCGAGGACGAGGCCGTACGCCGGCTCGTCGCCGCGGTCGAACCCGTCGGTCCCCTGCTCTCGTTCCTCGTCACCGAGAACCAGCTCTTCGAGGGCGACCAGCAGAACGAGGGCTGGGCCCGCATCGACGCCCGGGTCTCCGCGCTCTTCCGGCGCGGACAGGAGAACGGCGTCTTCCGGATCGACCTGACCCCCGCCTGGCTCACCGAGGCCTTCTACGGGCTCGTCGGTTCCGGTGCCTGGGCCGTGCAGGACGGCCGGGTCGCCGCCAAGGACTTCCAGTACATGATCGTCGAGCTGCTGCTCGGCGGAGCGCGCAGGAGCGTGGAGAAGTGACCACCAGCACCTTCAGGAACACCGACCCCACCGAGGGCGTGCGCCGCCCCGGCCGCTGGCTCGCCCTCTCCGTCCTCGTCCTGGCCGTCCTGCTCGTGGCGGTCGACGCCACGGTGCTCGGCCTCGCCACCCCCTTCCTCTCCGAGGACCTCGAACCCACCGGCACCCAGCTGCTCTGGATCGGCGACGTCTACTCCTTCGTCATCGCCGGACTCCTGGTCTCCATGGGCAGCCTCGGCGACCGCATCGGCCGCAAGAAGCTGCTGCTGATCGGCGCCACCGCCTTCGGCGCCGTCTCCGTGCTCAACGCCTACGCGACCAGCCCCGAGACGATGATCGTCGCCCGCGCGCTCCTCGGCGTCGCCGGCGCGACCCTGATGCCGTCCACCCTGGCCCTCATCCGCAACCTCTTCCACGACCCGCGCGAGCGCAGCCTCGCCATCGGCATCTGGGGCGCCATGGCCTCGGCCGGCGCGGCCGTCGGACCGGTCGTCGGCGGCTTCCTCCTGGAGCACTTCTGGTGGGGCTCGGTCTTCCTCATCAACCTGCCCGTCATGGCCGTCCTCGTCCTCGTCGGCGTCAAGCTGATCCCCGAGTCGAAGAACCCGAACCCGGGCCCCTGGGACCTGCCCAGCGTCGCCCTCTCCCTCGTCGGCATGATCGGCGTCGTCTACGCGGTCAAGGAACTGGCCTCGCACGGCCCCTCCCTCGACGCGGGCCTCGCCGCCCTCGCCGGCGCCGGCGCGCTCACCTGGTTCGTCCGCAGGCAGCTCACCCTGCCCGCGCCCCTCCTCGACATGCGCCTCTTCCGCCACCGCGGCTTCTCCGGCGCCGTCCTCGCGGACCTGCTGACCATCCTCGGCCTCTCCGGCCTGGTGTTCTTCCTGTCCCAGTTCTTCCAGCTGGTCCAGGGCCGCCAGCCCCTGGAGGCCGGACTCGCCGAGCTGCCCGCCGCGATCGGCGCGGTCACCGCCGGCCTGGTCGCGGGCGTCGCGGCCCGCCGCTTCTCCGTGCGGTCCGTGGTGACCGCCGGCCTCGCGGCGGTCGGCCTCTCCCTCGCCGTCCTGACCACCCTCGACCAGCACACCGGCTACCCGCTGCTCGGCGCCGCCCTGCTCGTCGTCGGCGTCGGCGCGGGCTTCGCCTTCACCGTCACCGCCGACGTCATCCTCTCCAGCGTCCCCAAGGAGCAGGCCGGCTCCGCGTCCGCCGTCTCCGAGACCGCGTACGAACTGGGCGCCGCGCTCGGCATCGCCGTCCTCGGCTCCATCGTGACCGGGGTCTACCGGGGCTTCACCGTCCCGGCCGGCGTCCCCTCGGACGTCGCGTCGGCCGCCCACGAGTCCCTGGGCGGCGCCGTCGAGGTCTCCGCGTCCCTCGCCCCGCAGACGGCGGCGGCCCTCGTGTCGGCCGGCCAGGAGGCCTTCGTCGACGGCCTGCGGATCGCGGCCGGCGTCGGCGCGGCGGTCCTCCTCGCGACGGCGGTCGCGGCCTGGTTCCTGCTCAAGGGCCAGAAGCTGGCCGACGGCATCGAACACTGACGCGCGGCCCCGCGGCCGGGCCCGCCCCGCTCATGGAAACGCCCCCGTACGGCAAGGACCGTACGGGGGCGCTTCCGTGAGCGTAAGAAGAAGACCTACGCGGCCTTCGCCTTGGTGGCGTACATGTCCACGTACTCCTGCCCGGAGAGCCGCATCACCTCGGCCATCACCGAGTCCGTCACCGCCCGCAGGACGTAGCGGTCGCGGTCCATCCCCTCGTACCGCGAGAACTCCATCGCCTCGCCGAAGCGGACCGTCACCCGGCCCGGACGCGGGAAGCCCGCCCCGCCCGGCTGGATCTTGTCGGTGCCGATCATCGCGAACGGCACCACCGGCGCGCCCGTCATCAGGGTCAGCCGCGCGATGCCCGTACGGCCCCGGTACAGCCTGCCGTCGGGGGAGCGGGTGCCCTCCGGGTAGATCGAGAAGACCTTGCCCTCCTCCAGGACCCGGCGGCCCGTCATCAGCGCCGCCACACCGCCCCGGCCGCCGTCCCGGTCCACCGGGATCATGCCGACGCTGGTGAAGAACCAGGCCATCGCCCGGCCCTTGAGGCCCTTGCCCGTCACGTACTCGTCCTTGCCGATGAAGTAGACCGGACGGTCCAGGCAGATCGGCATGATCATCGAGTCGATGAAGGTCAGGTGGTTCCCCGCGAGGATCACGGGACCCGTCCCCGGAATGTTCTCGGCGCCCTCCACGCGGGGGCGGAACATCAGGCGCATGACCGGCCCGAGCACTGCCTTGATGATCGCGAGACGGGACAACGGTTCCTCCGGTGGGAAGCGGGTCGGGCGAAGGCGGCAGCACCGACGGTGCACCCGGCGACGATACTCGCGGGTCACCACCGCGCGCACATCGGGTTCACCGAGTGGATACGCAGTGTTGACGTGTGTTTCCGCCATGTTCTGCGCAGGTCTGCCGCCCGTAGGGGCTTCGTGCCTAGCGTCGGGGGCACCGCCGCCAGGTGCGGGACATCACACCACGGTCCACTCAGGAGGATCCCTTATGACCCAGGGCGAACGCCGGACCCCGGCACGACGGACGGTTCTCGGCGTGGCGGGCGCCACCGTCCTCGGCGCCTCCGCGGCCCTCACCGCCGGCACCGCGCAGGCCGCCGACGGGGCCCCGGAGACCGCGCCGGCCGCCGGGGCGAGCGGCGCGCACGGCCGGGGCCGCGGCTACCGCTCCCTGCCCGTCCCCACCGTCATCGGCCACCGCGGCGCGAGCGGCTACCGCCCCGAACACACCCTGGGCTCGTACCAGCTGGCCCTCGACCTCGGCGCCCACGTGATCGAGCAGGACCTCGTCCCCACCCTGGACGGGCACCTGGTCTGCCGCCACGAGAACGACATCACCGGCACCACCGACGTCGCCGACCACCCCGAGTTCGCGTCCCGGAGGACCACCAAGACGGTCGACGGCACCGCGCTCACCGGCTGGTTCACCGAGGACTTCACGCTCGCCGAGCTCAAGACCCTGCGCGCCGAGGAGCGCATCCCCGGCAACCGCCAGGAGAACACCCTCTACGACGGGCGCTGGACGGTCCCCACCTTCGAGGAGGTGCTGCGCTGGGCCGACGAGGAGGGCCGCCGCCGGGGCCGCGAGGTCTGGCTGTACGTCGAGACCAAGCACCCCAGCTACTTCCGCTCCCTCGGCCTCGGCCTGGAGGAGCGGCTCGCGAAGCTGCTGCGCCGGTACGGACGCCACCGCGCGCACTCCCCGGTCATCCTCCAGTCCTTCGAGCCGAGCAGCATCCAGCGCCTGGCGAAGCTGGTCGACGCCCCCGGCGTGGTCCTGCTCTCCGGCGCGGGCAGCCGCCCCTGGGACTTCACCGAGGCCGGGGACCCGCGCACGGTCGCGGACCTGATCACCCCCCAGGGCCTGCGGTGGATCTCCTCGTACGCCAAGGGCATCGGCCCCACGCTCGACCTGGTCGTCCCCCGGGACGCGGGCGGCCGGCTCGGCACCCCGACCACCCTGGTCCGCGACGCGCACGCGGCCGGGCTCGTCCTCCACCCGTACACGCACCGCAACGAGAACGCCTTCCTGCCCGCGGAGTTCCGCCGGGGCACCGACCCGAACGCCTACGGGGACTCCTTCGGCGCCCTGAAGAAGTACCTGGAGACGGGCATCGACGGCATCTTCTCCGACAACCCGGACACCGCCCTGCTCGCCGCCGCGGACCTCACCGCCCGCCGCTGACGCCCCCCGCGGGCCCGGACCCCCGGGCCCCCACGACCCCCACCCCGGTGGGTTACGCCCCCTAC
>NZ_JBSHHY010000024.1:27629-55384 GCF_053618675.1 Streptomyces sp. NPDC055632
GAGCCGCCCCGGCCCCGCGACCGCCCCCCAGGGGTTAAGGACGGGGCCCCCCCCGCCCCCCCCCCCCCCCGCCCCCCCCCCCCCCCGCCCCCCCCCCCCCCCGCCCCCCCACGACCCCCTCCCGGGTGGTTTACGCCCCGTACCGCAACCACGGTCGCGTGCCCCGGCATCGTGCGGGGCATGACCACCCCCGACACCCTCGCCGCACCGGCACCGGCACCGGCACCGGCACCGGCACCCGCACCCGCACCCGCATCCGTATCCGCACCTCCCGCCCCCTTCGCCGACGCGTCGACCCGCCTCCTCGACGAGCTCGCCCCGCTCCTCGCCGCCGAGTCGGACGCCGAGGCCCCGGCCGCCGGCGTCGACCCCGGCGACCTGGAACAGGCCGTCTGGCTCCGCCTCCTGGAACGCCTCCGGGAGACCGGCGCCCCCGAGCGGCCCGCCGAATGGCTGCGCCGGGCCGTACGGGCCGAGGCCCGCCGCGCCCGCAGGACCGGCGACCGGGAGCGCCCCTACCGGGACGAGCCCGCCCACGAGCCGGGCGGCGCCGAGCCCCACGGCTCCCCGGAGCACTCCCTGATGGCCGCCGAGGGCCGCCGCGCCCTGCGCGCCGCCGTCACCCGCACCCCCGGCCGCTGCCCCGGCGTCCTCACCGCGATGCTCGACCCGGAGGACCTCACCTACCGCGAAATCGCAGGAGAGTTGGGTATCTCACAGGGGAGTCTGGGGCCGATGCGTTCCCGTTGCCTGGGATGCCTGCGCAGAATGCTGGCTGCAGAGGTTCCCGCCCCCGGCCGTCGGGGAAGGGTGTGTTGAACCGATGATCGACAGATGAGCGGGAGGCGTGCACACATGGGCCTGAGTGTGACCATCTCAGCGGCGGACGCGCGGGACGCGGAGCACATCCTGAAGCTGCAGTACCTCTGCTACCAGAGCGAGGCGGAGATCTACGGGGACTGGTCCATCGAGCCGCTCACCCAGTCGCTCGACGCCCTGCGCGCCGAACTGGAGGAGGGACACGGGCTCGTGGCCCGCCTCGGCGACGAGGTCGTCGCCTCCGTACGGGCCCGCGTCGACGAGGACGGCACCGTCCGGATCGCCAAGCTCATCGTCCACCCCCGGATGCGGCGGCACGGCCTCGGCGGCCGGCTCCTCGACGCCATAGAGCGCCACTTCGCCACCGCCCCCGAGGCCGCTCCGCCCGTCAAGCGCTTCCAGCTCTTCACCGGCCACCGCAGCGAGGTCAACCTGCGCCTCTACCGCAGCAAGGGGTACGCACAGGTCTCCACCCGGGAACTCGGCCCCCGGCTCACCCTGGTGACCCTGGAGAAGGCCGCGTAGGGCCCGTCCGGCGGCGGATCGAGAACCTGCTAGGCGGCGGCCTTGGACCTGCGCAGCCACCAGATCCCGGTCAGCGGCAGCAGCACCGGGATGAAGACGTAGCCGTAGCCGAAGTCCGACCAGACCGTCGCGTCCGGGAAGGCGGACGGCTCGACCAGCGTCCAGGCCCCCACGACCAGCACGCCCGTGAGCTCGGCGGCGCAGCACACCAGCGCCGCCCTGCGGGCCTTCTCCCCGCCCCGCACCAGCGTGTACGTGATGAAGACGTAGACGACGGCCGCCACCGCCGACAGGGAGTACGCGAGCGGCGCCCGGTCGAACTCGGTGGCGATCTGGTAGATCGAGCGGGAGACCGCGCCGACCGACATCACCCCGTACAGCCAGACGAGGAGCATGCCCGGCCCCTTGACCAGACGGGTCGTTCCCTCGGTCGCGGTCATGGTCAGCCCACCGTCCAGATGTCGTAGAGACGCACTTCGAGCACCGCCAGGACGACCGCGCCGGCCGCCACCGTCGCCGAACCCCACCGGCTGCGCTCCGCGAGCGACATGAACCCGGCGATCGGCACCGCGCACAGCGCGCCGAGCAGATAGGCGACGAAGATCGTCGCGCCCTCCTCGGCCTTCTCGCCGCGCGCCAGCTGCACGATGCCGACGATCAGCTGGACCAGGACCAGGAAGGTCACCACGGCCATGCCGATGAAGTGCCAGTCCTTGGTCGGCTGGTCGCGGAAGGCGGCGAAGCCGCACCAGGCGGCGAGGGCGAGCGCGGCCGCGGAGACCGCGACCGTCAGGGCGTCGAGCATGCGCCCGAGGGTATTACGGTCCGAATGACCCGATGCGCTCGGCCCTCCCCACCTCCTGCCGCCGCCCTCCTCGCCCACGTGGCCTTGGCCACAGACGGGCCCCCGGCGGGCCCTCGCCCACGTCCGCCGACCGCCCCGTCCCCCCAGGCCACGCAAGGGAAGAGAAGCGGAGGGCGAGCCTCCGGGGTGTCCGAATACCGTCTCAACGACGTCCGCTATTCGGACACGCCCCTTTCGTTCGCGACCGTGCGTGCTTTACTTGCAGACATGACCACGACGAGCAGCCGCACCCTTGCGACCGAGGCGATCACGACGCCCGGTGCTCGTTGTATGTGTCGAATGTGCGCCATCTGAGGGCTCCCGCCGATTTTCGCGCCCCGAAGCGAGACCGACGGCCGCACCGGTTCCCCCGCCCGACGGCGGCGGACCGTGCCTGCCCCGCGCACCCGCCGACGCCCGGCCATCCGCCGGACCGGCCCCCGTGCGCCTGACTGTCCGATGACGAATGCCCCGTGCGTGACGGACCCCGCGTCGCGCACTCGACAGTGACGGAAACCCCTGTGATCACCACTTCGGGCCTGACCAAGGTCTACGAGTCGCGCGGCCGGCAGGTCACCGCTCTGGACGGCGTCGACCTCCACGTCCGCGAGGGCGAGGTGTTCGGCGTGATCGGCCAGAGCGGCGCCGGCAAGTCCTCCCTCATCCGCTGCGTCAACCTCCTGGAGCGCCCCACCTCCGGCACGGTGACCGTCGACGGCGTCGACCTCACCGCCCTCGCCGGCAAGGGCCGCCGCGCGGGCAAGGACCTGCGCCGGGCGCGCAGCAGCATCGGCATGGTCTTCCAGCACTTCAACCTGCTGTCCTCCCGCACGGTCAAGGACAACATCGAGCTCCCCCTGGAGATCCTCGGCATATCCGGCGCCGAGCGCTCCCGCCGCGCCCTGGAACTCCTCGACCTCGTCGGCCTCGCCGACAAGGCCAAGGCCTACCCCGCCCAGCTCTCCGGCGGCCAGAAGCAGCGCGTCGGCATCGCCCGCGCCCTCGCCGGCAAGCCCAAGGTCCTCCTCTCCGACGAGGCCACCAGCGCCCTCGACCCGGAGACCACCCGCTCCATCCTCCAGCTCCTGCGCGACCTCAACCAGCAGCTCGGCCTCACCGTCCTGCTCATCACGCACGAGATGGACGTCGTCAAGACCATCTGCGACTCCGCCGCCCTCATGCAGCACGGGCGCGTCGTCGAGTCCGGCACCGTCGGCGAACTGCTCGCCACCCCCGGCTCCCAGCTGGCCGCCGAGCTCTTCCCGGTCAGCGGCGCCCCCACCGGCCCCGACCGCACGGTCGTCGACGTCACCTTCCACGGCGAGGCCGCGACCCAGCCGGTCATCTCCCAGCTCTCCCGCACGTACAACATCGACATCTCGATCCTCGGGGCGGCGATGGACACCGTCGGCGGCAAGCAGATCGGCCGGATGCGGATCGAACTGCCCGGACGGTACGAGGAGAACGTCGTCCCGGTCGGCTTCCTGCGCGAGCAGGGCCTCCAGGTCGAGGTCGTGGAAGAAGTCGAGACCACCGAAGAAACGGTTGTCCAGGAATCGGTGTCCGACGCGGCGACCGTACTGGTGAAGGAAGGTGCCAAGTGACCTGGTCCGAGATGCAGCCCCTGCTGGAGCAGGGCACCGTCGACACCCTCTACATGGTCCTGTGGGCCACCGTCGTCACCGTCCTCGGCGGCCTGCCGCTCGGCATCCTCCTCGTCCTCACGGACAAGGGCGGACTGCTGCAGAACCGGCCGGTGAACAAGGTCGTCGGCGCGATCGTGAACGTGGGCCGCTCGCTGCCCTTCATCATCCTGCTGATCGCCCTGATCCCCTTCACCACCTTCGTCGTCGGCACCTTCATCGGCCCGACCGCGATGATCGTGCCGCTCGCCATCGGCGCCATCCCCTTCTTCGCCCGCCTCGTCGAGACCTCGATCCGCGAGGTCGACCACGGCCTGGTCGAAGCCGTCCAGGCCATGGGCGGCGGCATCCCCACCATCGTCCGCAAGGTCCTGCTCCCGCAGGCCCTGCCCTCCCTGGTCTCGGGCGTCACCACCACCGTGATCGTGCTCATCGGCTACTCCGCGATGGCCGGCGCGGTCGGCGGCGAAGGCCTCGGATCCAAGGCCGTCACCTACGGCTACCAGCGCTTCGACACCACCTTCATGCTCGTCACGGTGGTCGTCCTGGTCGTCATCGTGACCGTCGTCCAGCTCATCGGCGACGGAGTCGTCCGACTCCTCGCCCACCGGGGCCGCACGGCCTGAGCCGTCCGCCCCGCCCCCGACTTCGTCCTTCGAAGAACAGTCCGGACTTGTTGTCCAGACGACTACCACTCCACCTGAAAGAGGCACTCTTCGTGCGCAAGAACATCAAGCTCACCGCCGGCGTCGCCGCCACCGCAGCCCTCGCCCTCGGCCTGAGCGCCTGCGGCACCTCCTCCGACCCGTCCTCCTCCAAGGACTCGGCCGGCGCCGCCGACAAGCCCCTCGTCGTCGCCGCGTCCCCGACGCCGCACGCCGACATCCTCAACTACGTCAAGGACAACCTGGCCGAGAAGGCGGGCCTGAAGCTGGAGGTGAAGGAGTTCACGGACTACGTCCTGCCGAACACCGCCACCCAGTCCGGCCAGGTCGACGCCAACTTCTTCCAGCACAAGCCGTACCTCGACGACTTCAACCAGAAGAACAAGACCACCATCGTCCCCGTGGTCAACGTCCACCTGGAGCCGCTCGGCCTCTACTCCAAGAAGCTCAAGTCGCTGAAGGACATCAAGCCCGGCCAGACCATCGCCGTCCCCAACGACACCACCAACGGCGGCCGCTCGCTCCAGCTCCTCGCCGAGAACGGCCTGATCACCCTCAAGGACGGCGTCGGCACCAACGCCAAGCTCTCCGACATCACCGACAAGAAGGGCCTGGAGTTCAAGGAGCTGGAGGCCGCCACCGTGCCCCGCGCCCTGAACGACGTCGACGCCGCCGTCATCAACGGCAACTACGCCCTGGAGGCGAAGCTGGAGCCGGCGAAGGACGCCATCGCCCTGGAGAAGGCCGAGGGCAACCCGTACGCCAACTTCCTCGCCGTGAAGGCGGGCAACGAGAAGGACGCCCGCGTGCAGAAGCTCGCCGAGCTCCTCAACTCGCCCGAGGTGAAGAAGTACATCGAGGACACCTACAAGGGCTCGGTCATCCCGGCCTTCGGCGCCCCCAAGGAGTAACCGCCGTCCGAGGGGCCGTCAGACCGGTTCCCCCGTACAGTCCTTGAGCGGAAGGCCCCCGCACCCCGTCCGGTGCGCGGGGCCTTCCGCCGTACCCGACCCGGCCATGCGCACCGGCGGTGGCATGCTGCATGCTGTGCGTTCACGGTCGATTCGGACGGTCCACGGCATGGAGCTGCGCATGACTACCACCTTTCCGGACATCTCCATCAACACGGACCGGTTGGTGCTGCGCGCGTTCGAGGAGGCGGACGCCCCCGCGCTCGCCGAGATGATGAACGACGAACTCGTCGGCGCCTGGACCGCCGTGCCCCAGCCCTACACCGAGGCCGCCGCCCACCGCTGGATCACCGAGCGCGCCCCCGCCGAACGCGCCGCCGGCCGCGGACTCGACCTCGCCGTCACCGAGTTCCTCACCCAGCGCCTCGTCGGCGTCGTCCAGCTGGGCAACACGGACTGGCGCGTCCGCTCCACCGAACTCTCGTACATCGTCGCCCCCTGGGCCCGCGGCGAGGGCTACGCCTCCGAAGCCGCGCTCGCCACCGCCCGGTGGCTCTTCAACGACCGGAAGTTCGAACGCCTGGAACTGCGCACCGCCGCCGACAACACCGCCTCCCAGCAGGTCGCCCAGAAGATCGGCTGCATCAGCGAGGGCGTCCTGCGCAACGCCTGCATAGCCCGCACCCGCACCGAGGACGGCGGCTGGACCGAGCTGCGCACCGACTTCATCCTCTGGGGCCTCCTCCCCGAGGACCTCGACGACGTCGCCGACCAGATGGCCGAGGCCGGATACTCCTCGTACACCGACTGGAGCTGAGGACCGGGTACGCTCGGCACGCCCCCGACCTGCGACAACACCACAGGGAGACAGACGACGATGGCCGACCGCGTCACGGTGATCGGCTGGGGCGGATCGCCCCTTTCCCCGGCGGCCCTGTCCGCGCTCTCCGCCGCCACCCTGGTGGCCGGAGCCGGCCACCACCTGGACCGGCCCGAGGTGCCGGCCACCGCCGAACGCATCCGCCTCGGCAGCGTCGACCTCGCCGCCCGCCGCATCGCGGGCCACCGCGGCACCGCCGTCGTGCTCGCCGACGGCGACCCGGGCTTCTTCGGGGTCGTCCGCACCCTGCGCGCGCCCGAGCACGGTCTGGAGGTCGAGGTCGTCCCCGCCGTCTCCTCCGTCGCCGCCGCCTTCGCCCGGGCCGGCATGCCCTGGGAGGACGCCCGGACCGTCGTCGCCCAGCAGCGCACCCTGCGCCGGGCCGTCAACGTCTGCCGCGCCCACCCCAAGGTCGCCGTCCTCACCTCGCCGGGCGCGGGCCCCGCGGAACTCGCCCTCCTCCTCGACGGGGTCCACCGCACCTTCGTCGTCTGCGAGGAGCTGGGCACCGACCGCGAACGGGTCTCCGTCCTCACCTCCGACAAGGCCGCCGACCACACCTGGCGCGACCCGAACGTCGTCCTCGTCATCGGCGGGGGAGGCGGCGCCCCGGCCGCCCCCTGGCTGGCGGGCCAGGACCCGTCCGTCCGCCCGGTCCGGGGCTGGGGCCTCCCCACCGAGGAGTACGACTCCGAGGGGCACGGCACCGGAACCGATCAGGTCCGCCCGAAAGCCGGCGAGGACCCCGCCCTCCGAGCCGCCCAACTCGCCCGTCTCGGGCCCCGCACCGGCGACCTCGTCTGGGACATCGGCTGCGCGGGCGGCGCCTTCTCCGTCGAGGCGGCCCGCTTCGGCGCCGCCGTCATCGCCGTCGACCTCGACCCGGCCGCCCGCGCCCGCACCGAGGCCGCCGCCCGCCGCCACGGCGTCCCCCTCCAGACCGTCCAGGGCCGCGCCCCGCACGTCCTGGAGAGCCTGCCCGAACCCGACGTCGTGCGGATCGCGGCCGGCGGCGTCACCGTCGTCACCGCCTGTGCCGACCGGCGCCCGGAGCGCATCGTCGCCCACGCCTCCACCCGCGACGAGGCCGAGGCGATCGCCGCCGCCCTCACCGCCGCCGGCGGCTACGCCGTCGAGAGCCTCCTCCTCCAGACCGTCGGACTCGACCCGGACACCTGGTCGGAACGCGATCGTTCGGCCGTCTTCCTGCTCTCCGGGCGCAGGATCGACCGCTCCCCGTGATCCGCCCGCCCCGCCGGTCGGGGTAGGCTGGCCGATTGTTGTACCGCATCCGGACGTTCGTCACTTCGTGTGCCGATGTCCTGAAATGGCCGCCCCTCGGGGAGACCGGTGTGGTACGCGACCAGGGGGGACCGCGCGACGTGGCGCAGTCCACAGCGCACCGTGGCGAATCTTCCTGCCACGACGGCCGAGGACCGGGACAATGTGCAGGTGTCCGCGCGCTTCGTGCCGCGCGGCGCGCGCGCTCGTTGTTGTCGACGGGCGCAGGTCTGAAGGAGCACAAGCGATGGGCGAGGGGTACGCATGACGGACACCGGCCAGGTCCCGGGCGAGGGGCTGCCGGAGAACGCAGGCATGGTGGAGCAGCCGGGCATCCCCGCACCGGGCGCGTACACCTTCCTGGACCCCTCCGAGCACACCGCCGAGGACGACGACCTGCTTCTGATGCCGGGCGCCCAGGGCGCCTGGAGCGAGCACCCGCCGGGCGTCGTGCCCGCGCCGCCGGTCGCCGTGCCCCCGCCGGTCCCCGTGGTCCCGCACCAGGAGGCCCCGGCCCCGCTGGGCGACCCGCTGACGGACCCCCTGCCCGACCCGCTCACGGACCCGCTCCCCGAGCCCGCCGCCCTCGGCGACGTCCTGACCGCCCCGCAGGACCGGACCCCGCCGCAGGGCGTACCGCTCGACCCGTACACCGGCACCCCGGCGCACGGCGTCCCCGCCTCCGGCACCCCGGCGCACGGCGTCCCCGCCGCCGGCACCCCGGCGCACGGCGTCCCCGCCGCCGGCACCCCGGCGCACGGCGTCCCCGCCGCCGGCACCCCGGCGCACGGCGTCCCCGCCTCCGGCACTCCCGCGCACGGCGTCCCCGCCGTCCCGCACGAGCCGGTCCTCACGGACCACGGCTACGAGCCCGGCATCCTCGACACCGGCGCGCACGAGGCCGTCGGCCACGACTCGGGCTCCGTCGACCTCGGCGGCGTCCCCCTGCCCCCGCCGGCCGTGGCGCAGACCCCGCCGCCCGCCCGCCGCCCGCTGCACATGGGCCCGCCCGTGCCCGAGGGCACCGGCGGAGTCGTGCGCTCGCTGGCCGACCGGGGCCCGGCCACCGCGCCCGCCCCGGTCCCGCAGCCCGCTCCGGAGCCCCTCGTGGCCACCGGCCCCGTCCCCGTGCCGGTCCGCACCCCGGGCCCGCCGACCACGGGCCCCGAGTACTTCGAGATCGCGCAGGAGCAGCAGCTCGCGCCGCAGGGCGCCGAGCCGTGGACCGCGCAGGAGCCGGTGGCGCAGCCCCCCGCAGAAACGGTCGTCCCGCAGCCGGACCACTCCGGACAGTTCGTCCAGGTCGAGGGCACCGTCCCGACCGCCCCGCACCTGGCCCCGACGCCGACCGCGGAACGGCCCCCGGTCGCGGAGCCGGCCCCCGAGCCCGAGGCGCCCGCCGCGGCGGAGCCCGCGCCCGAGGCCGCCCCGGAGATCTGGGAGGAGCCGACCGGCCCCGAGGCGGTCGTCGTGCCCGCGCCGCGCGAGCCCGAGCCGGAGCCCGTCGTGGCCGCCGCTCCCGCCCCCGTACCGGACGAGCCCGAGCAGGCCCGGCAGGAGACCGCGCCCGAGGAGCCCGCCACCGAGCCCGAGGCCCCGGCGGAGCAGGCACCCGCCGAACCGGTCGTGGAGGAGGCTCCCGAGCAGCCGCAGGAGCAGGAGACCCCGGAAGCCGTCGCGACGGCGGAACCGGCCCTGCCCCTGGAGCCGGCCCCCGCCGAGCAGCCCGCCCCGGAACCGGCGTCCGCCGAGGAGCCGGCCCTCACCGAGGAACCGGCTCCCACCCAGGAGCCGACGGCACCCGCCCCGGCCCGGGAGGAAGCCCCGGAGGCCGTTCCCGCCCCCGAACAGATCCAGGAACCGGCGCAGGACCCTGCCTCGGAACAGGCCCAGGAACCGACCCCGGAACCGGCTGAGGACCTGACCCCGGAGCCTGCCCCGGAGCCCTCCCCGGCGGCCCCGGGCTACGACGACGCCGAGCGCGAGGCCGTCCTCCGCGTCATGCGCGAGCGCCGCGACATCCGCAACGGCTTCCGCTCCGACCCGATCCCGCACGAGGTGCTGCTCCGCGTCCTGGAGGCCGCCCACACGGCCCCCAGCGTCGGCCACTCCCAGCCCTGGGACTTCGTCGTCATCCGCTCCGCCGAGACCCGGCAGACGATGCACGAGCTGGCCCAGCGGCAGCGCGAGGCGTACGCCAGGTCGCTGCCGAAGGCCCGTGCGAAGCAGTTCAAGGAACTGAAGATCGAGGCCATCCTCGACACCCCGGTCAACATCGTGGTGACCGCCGACCCGACCCGGGGCGGCCGCCACACCCTCGGCCGCTACACGCAGCCGCAGATGGCCCCGTACTCCTCCGCGCTCGCGGTCGAGAACCTCTGGCTCGCGGCCCGCGCCGAGGGCCTCGGCGTCGGCTGGGTCAGCTTCTTCGACGAGCGCGAGATGGTCCGCACCCTCGGCCTCCCCGAGCACCTCGAAGTGGTCGCGTACCTCTGCGTGGGCTACGTGGACGAGTTCCCGGAGGAGCCCGAGCTGATGCAGGCGGGCTGGTCCAAGCGCCGCCCGCTGGCCTGGGTCGTCCACGAGGAGACGTACGGCCGCCGCGCCCTGCCCGGCGAGGAGCCGCACGACCTCCTCCAGGAGACCGTCGCGAACATCCGTCCGCTGGACGCCAAGGCGCTCGGCGAGGCCTGGGAGCGCCAGAAGCGCATGACCAAGCCCGCCGGGGCCCTGGGCATGCTGGAGATCATCTCCGCCCAGCTCGCGGGCCTCTCCCGGATGTGCCCGCCGCCGATCCCGGAGCCCGCGGCCGTCGCGATCTTCGCGGGCGACCACGGCGTCCACGCCCAGGGCGTCACGCCCTGGCCGCAGGAGGTCACCGGCCAGATGGTGGCCAACTTCCTCGGCGGGGGAGCGGTCTGCAACGCGTTCGCCAACCAGGTCGGCGCCGAGGTCTGCGTCATCGACGTCGGCGTGGCCTCCGAGCTCCCGGCCACCCCGGGCCTCCTGCCCCGCAAGGTCCGCCCCGGCACCGCCGACTTCACCACGGGCCCGGCGATGACCCGCGAAGAGGTCCTGGCCGCGATCGAGGTCGGCATCGAGACGGCCCGCGACCTGGTCGCGGCGGGCAACAAGGCACTGCTCACGGGCGAGATGGGCATCGCCAACACCACGGCCTCCGCCGCCCTGATCTCCGTCTTCACCGACGTGGACCCGGCCGAGGTCACGGGCCGGGGCACCGGCATCAACGACGAGACCCACGCCCGCAAGGTGGACGTGGTCCGCCGCGCCCTCGCCCTGCACACCCCGGACCCGGAGGACCCGATCGGCGCCCTCGCGGCGGTCGGCGGCCTGGAGCACGCGGCCCTCGTGGGTCTGATCCTGGGCGCGGCCTCGCTGCGCACCCCGGTGATCCTCGACGGCGTCTCCACCGGAGCGGCGGCCCTGGTGGCCCGGGCGATCGCGCCCGAGTCGCTCGCGGCCTGCATCGCGGGCCACCGCAGCGCCGAGCCGGGCCACGTGGCGGCCCTGAACAAGCTGGGCCTGCGCCCCCTGGTCGATCTCGACCTCCGCCTCGGCGAGGGCACGGGCGCCCTGCTCGCCCTCCCGCTGGTGCAGAGCGCGGCCCGCGCGATGCACGAGGTGGCCACGTTCGACTCGGCGGGAGTCACCGAGAAGTAGGCACCACCGGCGCGGCCCCCACCCACGCACGGGAGTGGGGGCCGCGCAGGAACAGGGTCCGGGACGTCGAGCGCGATGTGTGGCGCTACGAGAAGCCGAACTCTCCAGGGCGGTGGGCGCCGTAGATCACGCAGTCCCGGACCCTGTTCCGGAGCGGCCCCCACGTCACGCCCCACGGCGGGGAGATCCGTCACAGGGTGACGCCCCCGTGCCACGGATATCGTGGGCTCGAACAACAGCGCCCCATCAGCCGTCCCACCAGCCGCTCCACCGCCGCAGCGGCCCAGCACATGCCACGCCCCGAGGAGCCGCTCACCCATGGCCGAGAACACCGAGAAGGCGACCCCCGACGCCCACCCCGCCTACCCGGTGGGCCTCCGCCTCGCCGGCCGCCGCGTGGTCGTCCTCGGCGGCGGCCAGGTCGCCCAGCGCCGCCTCCCCGCCCTGATCGCCGCGGGCGCGGACATCACCCTGATCTCCCCCTCCGCGACCCCGTCCGTGGACGTGATGGCGGAGACGGGCGAGATCACCTGGATCAAGCGCCGGTACGAGGACGGCGACCTCGCCGACGCCTGGTACGTCCTGGTCGCCACGACCGACCCCGCCACGAACGAGGCCGCCTCCGCCGAGGCCGAGCGGACCCGGACCTGGTGCGTGCGCTCGGACGACGCCGAGGCGGCCACCGCCTGGACCCCGGCCACCGGCCGCGGCGACGGCGTCACCGTGGCGGTGCTCACCGGCCACGACCCGCGCCGCTCGGCCGCCGTGCGGGACGCGATCGTGGAGGGCCTGCGGGACGGCTCGATCGCGGCGCCCCAGCACCGCGCCCGCACCCCGTTCGTCGCCCTGGTCGGCGGCGGCCCCGGCGACCCGGACCTGATCACGGTGCGCGGCCGCCGCCTGCTCGCGGAGGCGGACGTGGTGATCGCGGACCGCCTCGGCCCCCGCGACCTCTTGGACGAACTGCCCCCGCACGTCGAGGTGATCGACGCGGCGAAGATCCCGTACGGCCGGTTCATGGCGCAGGAGGCCATCAACAACGCGCTGATCGAGCACGCGAAGGCGGGGAAGTCGGTGGTCCGCCTGAAGGGCGGCGACCCGTTCGTCTTCGGCCGGGGCATGGAGGAGGCGCAGGCGCTCGCCGCCGAGGGCATCGCCTGCACGGTGGTCCCCGGCATCTCCAGCTCGATCTCGGTGCCGGGAGCGGCCGGCATCCCGGTCACGCACCGGGGAGTGGCCCACGAGTTCACGGTGGTCAGCGGGCACGTGGCCCCCGACGACCCGCGCTCCCTGGTCGACTGGGCCTCGCTCGCCAAGCTGACGGGCACCCTGGTGATCCTCATGGGCGTCGACAAGATCGGAAAGATCGCGGAGGCCCTCATCGCCCACGGCAAGGCCCCGGAGACCCCCCTGGCCCTGGTCCAGGAGGGCACGACGGCGGCCCAGCGCCGGGTGGACGCGACGCTCGCGACGGTCGCGGAGACGGTCAGGACGCAGGAGGTGCGCCCGCCGGCGGTGATCGTCATAGGCGACGTGGTGGCAGAGGCCCCGAACAAGCCGACGGCATAAGAACAACCCCACCCCACCCCACCCCATCCCGAACGAGGCAGCAGCACCCCGTGGCCGAACTCATCACGATCGACGCTCCCGACGACCCCCGCCTGCACGACTACACGGGCCTGACCGACGTGGAGCTCCGCCGCAGACGGGAGCCGGCCGAGGGCCTGTTCATCGCGGAGGGCGAGAAGGTCATCCGGAGGGCGGGCCAGGCGGGGTACGCGATGCGGTCGATGCTGCTCTCGGCCAAGTGGGTCGACACCATGCGGGACGTCATCGACGCGTCCGAGGCGCCGGTGTACGTGATCGACCCGGACCTCGCGGAGCGGGTCACCGGCTACCACGTGCACCGGGGCGCCCTCGCGTCGATGCAGCGCAAGCCGCTCCCGGAGGCGGCCGAGCTGCTGGCGGACGCCCGCCGGGTCGTGATCATGGAGTCGGTGAACGACCACACCAACATCGGCGCCATCTTCCGCAGCGCCGCCGCCCTCGGCATGGACGCGGTCCTGCTCTCCCCGGACTGCGCGGACCCGCTCTACCGGCGTTCCGTGAAGGTGTCCATGGGTGCGGTCTTCTCCGTCCCGTACGCCCGCCTGGAGAGCTGGCCGGGGGGCCTGGAGACCGTACGGAAGGCGGGCTTCGAACTGCTCGCGCTCACCCCGGCGGAGCGGGCGGTCTCCATCGACGAGGCCGCCCCGCACAAGCGGGACCGGGTGGCGCTGATGCTGGGCGCGGAGGGCGACGGCCTGTCGCAGAAGGCGCTGCGGGCCGCCGACGAGTGGGTCCGCATCCCGATGGCCCACGGCGTGGACTCGCTCAACGTGGGAGCGGCGGCGGCCGTCGCGTTCTACGCGGTGGCGACGGGCCGCCCGGAGTCCTGAGCGCGCTCCGCGAGGACCCGGGGCGGCTCAGCCCTGGAGGGCCTGCGCGGCGGCGATGCCGAGGGCGACGACCAGGGTGACGACCACGAAGACGAAGAGCCGCTGCCGCAGCAGCCGGGGGTTGGCGGGGCGGCGGCCCGTCGAGGTGGAGCGGACGCCGGGCCTGGTGCCGGAACGGGACTGCGGGGACCGCGAGCCCCCGGTGCGCGGCCCGGCGGCGGAGGAACGCGAGGACACGCCCCGCCCCTGACCCCGCTCCCGCTGCTCCCGCTCGGAGCCGCGTTCGGGACCGCGCTCACCGGCCCGCTCCGGTCCACGCCCGCGCGTGTCCCGTTCGGTGTACTCGGTGTACCGCTCCGTCGGCCGGACGGTGTTCCGCTCCTCGGACCGCTCCCGCTGCACGGGCGGCCGGGAGACGGGCAGCCCCTGCGCCTCGCGCGCCGCGATCTCCTTGAGCCGCATCGAGAGCTGGAGCGTACTGGGCCGGTCCTCGGGGTCCTTCGCGAGGCAGGCCCGGACGAGGGGCGCCAGCGCGTCGGGCACGCCGTGCAGCTGGGGCTCCTCGTGCACGACCCGGTAGAGCATGACCTCGGAACTGCCGTGTCCGAAGGGGGAGTCGGCCATCGCCGCGTACGCCAGGGTGGCGCCGAGCGAGAAGACGTCGGTGGCGGGGGTGACGGCGGCGCCGCGCACCTGCTCGGGGGCCAGGAAGCCGGGCGAGCCGACGGCGGTGCCCACGTGGGTGAGGGTGCTGGCGCCGGTGGCCCAGGCGATGCCGAAGTCGATGATCCGGGGGCCCTTGGGGGAGAGCAGGATGTTCGACGGCTTGAGGTCCCGGTGCACGACACCGGCCTCGTGGACGGCGACCAGGCCCTCCGAGAGCGCCGCCCCGATCGCGGCCACGTCGGCGGCGCGCAGCGCGCCCTCCTCGGCGACCCGGTCGTGCAGGGAGGGGCCGGGCACGTACTGGGTGGCGAACCAGGGGCGGTCGGCCTCCAGGTCGGCGGCGACGAGCCGGGCCGTGCAGCCGCCGCGGATCCGCCGGGCCGCCGACACCTCGCGGGCGAACCGCGACCGGAACTCCTGGTCCTCGGCGAGGTCGGGCCGGATGACCTTCAGGGCGACCCGCTGGCCGCGCCGGTCGGACCCCAGGTACACGACGCCCATCCCGCCGGCCCCCAGCCTGCGGTGGAGCCGGAACGACCCGACGATCCGCGGATCCTCGCGCCGGAGCCGCATCATCGCCATGTCCGTCCCCTCGTCCGTTCGACGTGGCACAGCTTACGTAGTGGCGCCCGCACGCGCTCATAGGCCGCGCCCTCGCACCGGGATCGATTGTCAGTGCTGGGGAGGACCCCCGAGGACCGGCGACACCCCACCGTCCCCAACCCCCTTCCGATCAAACCCACTTGACGGCCCCGTGCGACCCGCCCCCCGCCCTCCGGAGGGAAGCCCCACCACCCCGCGGAACCGGACGCCCCCGCGACGATCAAGGAAGTGAGCGATGTCACGCCCCCTCGCCCCGCACGCCCTCCCCGGCGCAACCCCTGGGGGAAGACCCCGGGTTGTGCGCCCCCGTCTCCACCCAGGGGAGTACGCCGTGCGGGCGGCCGTCATCCTCCGGGAGGCCCGCAAGTCGGTACGCGGGCATGACGTCCCGGCGCTCCCCGCTTCCTAAGGTTGTTGTCACGCGGCGGGTGCAGCACTCGTCCCCCGAGGTTACGCACCCGCCGCGCCACACGACGGGAGAGGAACCATGGCCTACACGGCGCCGCGGACGACCAGCCGGCCTTCGGGCCGCCGTCACCCCCTGGTGGCCACCGCCATGGTCCTTCCTCTCGCGGCCCTGCTCGTGGTCGTCTTCGGCGGCTGGGAAGCGGTGGTCACACAGGCGTCGTCCGTGGGCGTGATGCTGGGGCGCTGAGCGGCGCCCCGGACCCGGGAGAGCGGCCCGGGTCGGGACATCCGACCATCAGCCCCGTGGGGACGGGGGTGCGACGGACGGCAGCGTGGGGCCGGTCGGCTGGGGAGCCGACCGGCCCTCGCGCGTTCCCGCCCCCTGCCGTACGAGCGCCCCGCACCGCCCCGGCGCACGAGCGGCCCGACGCTGAATCCACGCCCGGCCCCGAATCCATGCCCGGCCCCGAACCCACGCACGACCCCGCACCGGAACTTCCCGCACCGGCCCGCCCGCGAGGACCCACGGCCCCACCCCGTACGCTCCCCGCGTGACCCCCACCCAGCCCCCGTCCACCCAGCCCCCGTCCGCCCCGCCGGCCCCGATCGACGGCCTCGCCGCCCTGGCCCGCGCCGCCGCCCATCCGCCCGGCGCCGCACGCTGCGGCTGCGCGGACGGCGGTCTCGTCGGGGTGCTCGCGGACCGGGAGGACGGGACCGTCGTGCGCCACGGGGCGCTCGTGGTGAAGGCGCACGCCCCCGACACCGACCCCGAAGCGCACCGCGCGCGGATCGCGCTGGCCGCCCGCCCGGACGTGGCCGGCGTCCTCCTGTCGCCCCTCCCGCTGCCGCCGGCCGCTCCGGACGTGCTCGGCGGGCGGCCGGTCACGGTCTGGCCGTACGGTCCGCCCGTCGACCCGGCGGACCCCGACGCCGCTCCGTGGGAGGAGGCGGCGCGGCTCCTGGCCCTGCTCCACCGCACTCCGCTCCCGCCCGGGACCGTGGACGGACTCCCGGCGATGCGGGCCCCGCTCAAGGCGGCCCTCGCCGTGGACCGGATGCGCCGGGCGGCGCCGGACCACCCGGCCGCGGCCACCGTCCTCGCCGCCTGGGCGACGATCCCCACGGAACCCACGGCCCCCGCGAACGCCCCCCGCCTGCTCTGCCACGGCGACTTCCACCTGGGCCAACTCGTCCGAGTCGTACCGCCCTCTCCCGCTCCCACCCCGGAGGGCCCCTCGTCCTGGCGGCTCATCGACGTCGACGACCTCGGCACGGGGGACCCCGCCTGGGACCTGGCCCGCCCGGCCGCCTGGTTCGCCGCCGGCATCCTGCCCCCGGAGGTCTGGTCCCGTTTCCTCGGCGCGTACCAGGAGGCGGGCGGCCCGGCGGTGGGGGCCGATCCCTGGGTCGGGCTCGACGTGCCGGCCCGTGCCCTGACGGTGCAGACCGCCGCCCTGGCCCTCGCGAAGTCCTCGGCCGAACGCCGGCCGCTGGACGAGGTGGAGGAGGTGATGATCGACACCTGCGCCCGCATCGCCGGACATCGAACCGGGTAGGCACTTTCGGCGTCCACGTAAGGTGAAGCCACCATTCGAACGGCAATGTCAGGGAGTTGAGCCGAGCATGCAGTGTCCCAAGTGTCATGCGGCCATGCACACGTACAACCGCAACGGCGTCCAGATCGAGCAGTGCAGCGGCTGCCGGGGCATATTCCTGGACTACGGCGAGCTGGAGGCCCTGACCCGCCTGGAGTCCCAGTGGGTCCAGCAGGCCCCGCCGGCGCCGCCCGCCCCGCAGGCCTACCCGGCGCAGCCCGCTCCCGCCGCGCCGGCCTGGGGCGCCCCGCACCACGGCGGCCACCACGGCGGCGGTCACTACCGCCAGCGCGGCTTCGGACGGATGCTCTTCTCCTCCTGAGTTCTCCCGGGAGGTCCCGGGACTTCCCCGGGACCTCCCGGCCCCCGACCTCTCGGAACGAAGAAGCCCCCGGCCGCGAGATGCGGCCGGGGGCTTCTTTTTGTGGTGCGCGATACTGGGATTGAACCAGTGACCTCTTCCGTGTCAGGGAAGCGCTCTCCCGCTGAGCTAATCGCGCGGGCTGTGCACAACCTACCCGAAGGCGGTCGTACTGCGTGCGCGATACTGGGATTGAACCAGTGACCTCTTCCGTGTCAGGGAAGCGCTCTCCCGCTGAGCTAATCGCGCGGGGGATCCGGAGATCCGGGACCCGAAGGTCCAGTGGACGATACTGGGATTGAACCAGTGACCTCTTCCGTGTCAGGGAAGCGCTCTCCCGCTGAGCTAATCGTCCTTGGAGGTGGAGACGGGATTTGAACCCGTGTAGACGGCTTTGCAGGCCGTTGCCTCGCCTCTCGGCCACTCCACCAGGAGTGAATACGGGGGTTCGGGAAGATCCCCCACATCGAGCGGACGACGAGATTCGAACTCGCGACCCTCACCTTGGCAAGGTGATGCTCTACCAACTGAGCCACGTCCGCTTGTCGTTTCCGTTCCGCTTGCGCGTCCCGGCGACGTGTTGAACTCTAGCGGATTCCCGGGCCAGTACAAAAACGCGTTTCCGCAGCGTGCTGACCTGCGGGCCGACCGGGGCGCCGACGGCCACCCCCCGGCGGGACCCCCGGAGGGTTCGCGCGGCGTTCACTCGCCGTGTTCCCGGAGTCGCGCGCAGCCCAGGTCGCACGCGGCCCGGTGCCCCCGTCCCGCCCGACCTAGACTCGACGCGTGTACGACCTCGCACCTCTGGCCCGTTTCGGCGGCCTCGTCGCCACCGACCTCCGGGACGTCACCCACGACCCCGAGGCCCTGGACTCCACCGGCTTCTGGGCCGTCTGCGCCGACTTCGAAGGGCGCCTGACCTGCGCCCGCTTCGGGGACGTGCGGCCGGACCCGGTGCCCGCGCCCGTGCCGGGCGCCTGGCGCGGCCCCGCCGCCGACGCCTGGACGTCCTCCCTCGACCGCGCCGCGTACACCGCGGGCGTACGGCGGGTGCGGGAGCACATCGCGCGCGGCGAGGTCTACCAGGCGAACCTCTGCCGGGTGCTGTCCGCGCCGCTGCCGGACCCGGCCGCCGCCGACGTGGACGCCCTCACCGCGCTCCTCGCCCGGGGCAACCCCGCCCCGTACGCCGGAACGATCCGCCTGCCCGCCCACGGCGTGGAGATCGCCACCGCGTCCCCCGAGCTCTACCTGCGCAGGGACGGGGCCCTGGTCTCCTCGGGGCCGATCAAGGGCACCGGCCGCACCGCCGCCGACCTCCTGCCCAAGGACCACGCGGAGAACGTGATGATCGTCGACCTGGTCCGCAACGACCTGGGGCGCGTCAGCGAGACCGGCTCCGTCACCGTCCCCGCCCTCTGCGCGGTCGAGGAGCACCCCGGCCTGGTCCACCTGGTCTCCACCGTCGCCGGAGTGCTGCGCGAGGACGCCGGCTGGCCCGGACTGCTCGCCGCCACCTTCCCGCCCGGCTCGGTCACCGGCGCCCCCAAGTCCAGCGCGCTGCGGATCATCGAGGCCCTGGAGACCGCGCCCCGGGGGCCCTACTGCGGGGGCGTCGGCTGGGTCGACGCCGACGCGGCCACCGGCGAGCTGGCCGTCGGCATACGCACCTTCTGGATCGACCGCCCCGAGGGCGTGCTGCGCTTCGGCACCGGCGCCGGCATCACCTGGGGCTCCGATCCGGAGCGCGAGTGGGAGGAGACCGAGCTGAAGGCGTCCCGGCTGGTCGCGATAGCGTCGGGCGCCTACGAACCAGGCGCCTCCGAGGCGACAGGAAAGGCCATTTCTCGATGAAACTCTGGGTCAACGGCGGGCTGCACGACGCGGAGACCGCCCGGGTCTCCGTACTGGACCACGGACTGACCGTCGGCGACGGCGTCTTCGAGACGGTCAAGGCGGAGCGCGGGGAGACGTTCGCCCTCACCCTCCACCTGGAGCGCCTCACCCGCTCGGCCCGGGGCCTCGGCCTGCCCGACCCGGACCTCGACGAGGTCCGCCGGGCCTGCGCCGCCGTCCTGGAGGCCAACCCGATGGAGCTCGGCCGGCTCCGCATCACGTACACCGGCGGCCCCTCCCCGCTCGGCTCGGAGCGCGGCGACGCCGGGACCAGCCTCGTCGTCGCCCTCGGCGAGACCGGCCGCCGCCCCGACACCACCGCCGTGGTCACCGTGCCCTGGACCCGCAACGAGCGCGGCGCCCTCACCGGCCTCAAGACCACCTCGTACGCCGAGAACGTCGTCGCCCTCGCGAAGGCGCGCGAGCAGGGGGCCTCCGAGGCGCTCTTCGCCAACACGGTGGGGCGGCTCTGCGAGGGCACCGGCTCCAACGTCTTCGTCGTCGTCGACGGCCGGATCCTCACCCCGCCCGTCTCCTCCGGCTGCCTCGCGGGCATCACCCGCGCCCTCGCCGTGCGGTGGACCGGCGCGGAGGAGGCCGACCTGCCGCTGGACGTCCTGGAGAGCGCCGACGAGGTCTTCCTGACCTCGACCCTCCGCGACGTGCAGGCCGTGCACCGGGTCGACGGGCGCGAACTGTCGCCCGCGCCCGGACCGGTCACCGCCAAGGCCATGCGGGCCTTCGACGAGCACGCGGCCCGCGACCGGGACCCGCGCCTCTGATAGGGCCGGTCGCGGACCGCGGGTAAACCCGATGACGGACGGCCCCGGTGGTGGGTAGAACACTTCCGATGACCACCACCCTGCGGCCGGTCGAGCCGCTTCAGCAGCTGCCCGGCGGCGGCCGTTCCCGCACCTACGACGTGTGCGTGAACAGCCGCCGTGTCGGCTCCGTCCACCTCGCCACCGACCCCGCCTTCGGCGCCGCCTCGGGAGTGATCCAGGACCTCCGGATCGACGAGCCGGACCGGGGGAGGGGCCGGGGCACGGTCGCCGCGCTCGCCTCCGAGGAGGTGCTGCGGAGCTGGGGCTGCGTCCAGGTGCGGGTGTCGGTGCCCGCCGACGCCGCCCCCGCGCTGCGCATGGTCCGCTCGCTCGGCTACGTCGAGCGCAGCCGGAACATGGTCAAAGAACTGCCCGACGTCCCGCCCGCCCTGCCGGAGGGCGTCGAGGTCCGGCCGATCACCGGCGCCGAGTACGAGGCGTGGGAGGCGCGGGCCAGGGAGGTCTTCGCACGGGACTGGACCGAGCGGGGCGTCCCCGAGGAGCTGGCGCGCGCGAAGGCCGAGAACAGCCACCGCACCCTCCTGCCCGAGGGACTCGCCACCCCCGGCGCCGCGTTCCACGTGCTGGTCCGGGACGGGCGGCCCGCCGGTGTCCTGTGGACCGGCCGGACCGAGCTCGAACCGGGGCGGCGGGCCGCCTACGTGTACGACATCGAGGTGGACGAGGAGCAGCGCGGGCACGGCTACGGGCGGGCGCTCATGCTGCTGGCCGAGCGGGTCGCGCGGGAGGCCGGGGAGACCCTGCTCGGACTGCACGTCTTCGCGGACAACACCCCGGCGGTCCGGCTCTACGAGTCGCTCGGCTACCGCACGACCTACGTCAACGGCGCCAAGCAGCTGCTGTAGGCCCGTCCGGGCGGGCGGGTCAGGCGCCGAGGAGGCGGTCGGCGATCGTCTCGATCCGCTCCCGCAGGCCCTCCTGGCTCTGGCCGCCGTCCAGGCGCTCGCCGCCGATCACATAGGTCGGCGTGCCGGTGACCTTGATCGCCTTGCCCTCGGCCTCGTCCGCGTCGACGGTCAGCAGGTGCCGGCCGTCGATCAGGGCGGTGTCGAACTCTTCGGCGTCCAGGCCCAGTTCGGCCGCCAGCTCCAGGAGGACCGGCTCGCCCCGCTCGCCGAGCTCGGCGGTCCTGGCGAGCAGCGCCTCGGCGTACGGCCAGCCCTTGCCCTGCTCGGCGGCCTCCTCGGCGGCCTGGGCCGCGGCGTACGCGTGCTTGTGCTTGGCCAGCGGGAAGTGGCGCAGCTGCACGTCGAGCCGGTCGCCGTACTTCTCGCGGAGCGCGCGGACGTCGTCGAGTGCCCGGAGGCAGTCGGGGCACTGGAGGTCGAACCACGCCTCCAGGACGACGGGGGAGACGGGTGCGGTGGTGGAGTCACTCATGTCAGCAGTCTCCCTCACGGGCGCCCGGCGGCTCGCCGGCACCCGGGGCCCACCGGGCCCGAGCCCTCGGCCGGGGCTCGGGGATTCACCGGGACCCGGGGGTTCACCGGGACCCGGGGGTTCACCGGGACCCGAGGAGGAGATCCCGGCCGGGGCGACCCGGAGATCTCCCTGAGACCGGCTCGGGGACATGGCCCCGGGCGGACGCGGGGGTGCAGGATGGAAGGGACGTATCACCCGGGGACCTGGAGGACCGCATGCTCGCCGAGACCATCTGTTCCGCGGTGTCCGCGGCGGGCCTGGGCATCGCCGCGATCGCGGCGTACCGGAAGCGCTTCCTGTCCGCCGCCCGGATCGCGGCCTACGCCCTGGTGCCCCTCGGCCTGGTGATGACGGGGGCCGTCGCCTGGATCGCGGGCACGGCGTTCAGTCCGGTGGCCTGGGCCGGCTTCGGCGTGCTCGGTCTGGCCTGGGTGCTCTTCCTGTCCACCCGGGCCGTCGAGCGGCGCCGGGCGGGCAGGGGACAGCCCGCCGTCGCGGAGCCCGCGCCGAGGCCCGCGGCTCCCGGCGCCCAGGCGCCCCCGCGGGCCGTGACGGGGAAGCCGCGGGCCGCCGAGCCCGCCGGCGACGACTTCAGCGACATCGAGGCGATTCTGAAGAAGCACGGAATCTGACCGCTTCTGGCGATTCCGCTGACCGCCCCGGTTCGGCGATCCACGGGAAGGAGTGAACCGTTCCGGCCGGAAGGCGTGTTCCGCGATCCCGGGTGCGCGCGTGCGCGATCATCCCCCCGAGATGCTGGATACCTCGCGGGACCCCGTCCCCGCCTCCACCGACGCCCCCGGCGAAGAAGCGCGCGGCTGCCTGTACGCGCTCTCCCAGCCGCCGCTGATGATCTTCCTCGGCGTCATCGGCTGTCTGCTGCTCGTGGCCGCCGTGCACGACCTCTTCGTCCTGTGACGCCCCGCCGTGGAGCCCTGCCGTGACGCCCCGGACCGGACCGTCAGCCCGCCGCCTCCTTGCGGCGCGCCCGGTACGCGGCCACGTGGAGCCGGTTGCCGCAGGTCCGGCTGTCGCAGTAGCGGCGCGAGCGGTTGCGGGAGAGGTCGACGAAGGCCCGGCCGCAGTCCGGCGCCTCGCAGCGCCGCAGCCGCTCCTGCTCGCCCGCCACGACGATGAACGCCAGGGCCATGCCGCAGTCGGCCGCGAGGTGGTCCGCCACCGAGGCGCCCGGCGCGAAGTAGTGCACGTGCCAGTCGTAGCCGTCGTGGTCGGTGAGCTGCGGGGTGGTGCCCGCGCCCGCCACCAGCTGGTTGATCAGGGGGGCCGCGATCCGGGCCTCGGGCGCGGAGAAGACCGCCGCGAACTTCTCGCGCACCTCGCGCACGGCCCGCAGGTCGCCGGCGCCGAGGTCGCCCACGTCGCTGATCTTGTGCGCGTGGACGAAGGCGTGGAGGCCCTGGAGGTCGGCGAGCGCGTCGGGGCGGTCGCCCTGGGACGCGGTGTTCATCAGATCGACGACGGTGTCGAGGGCGATCCGGGTGTCGTGAGGGATCAGCACGATTCGCTCCCTGGCCGGCCGCGGGCGGGCGCCCGCGGAATGGCGCTGACTTTAGCGCGACCCGGACATGGCACCGGCGCCCACCACCGCGCCGGCTGCGCGGTGGTGGGCGCCGGATGACGTGCCTGTGGGGCTGCCCGCGCGGCGCCGTCTCCCCGAGTCGGACGGCGCCGTGCGGCTCTCGGCCTGGCTCAGCTCTCGGCCAGGATGTGGGAGAGCTCCGTATCGAGGTCGAAGTGACGGTGCTCGGTGCCCGGTGGCACGGCGGCGTCGGTCCGCTTCAGGAACGACTCCAGGGCCCTCGCCGGGGCCTCGAGCAGGGCTTCTCCCTCGGGAGAGCTCAGGGCGATGCAGACGACTCCCTGACCGTGACTACGGGACGGCCAGACGCGGACGTCGCCCGTGCCGGTGGGCCGGTGCAGCCCCTCGGCGAGAAGGTCGCGGGCGAAGACCCACTCGACCGTCTCCTCGGCTCCGGTGTGGAAGGTGGCGTGCACGGCATACGGATCGGCCGTGTCATACCGCAGGCCCGCGGGTACAGGCAGTGAGGACTCGCTCGACACAACGAGGCGCAGGTGCAGCTCGCAGCTGACCGTGGTGTTCATAAGCGCCAGGGCCTTTCGCTCAGTGTGCGCTCGGGGATTCGCACGTCGGCGAAATCGACATGCCACCTCCGGTGCCGTTGTAAACCCCTCTGTCGGTTTTGTGGTCGTTCAGGTCCCTCGTACGGGCCCGTGTAACTTTGGGTAATACGGCCATTCAGGTGTCGGCCCGGCGTCCGGTAGGTTGGGAAGCATGCATGCGGAGAGTGACGAGCGCACGGGGGAGTCCCCGGCCGACCGGGACGCCGAACTGGGATCCCGCGCACCGGAGTTCATCAAGTCCCGCCGGACCCTGCACCTCAGCTGGCAGGTCGGCGTCTTCATCGTGGGACTCGCCGTGGTCGGCGCCGGTGTGGTCATGCTGCCGCTGCCCGGGCCCGGCTGGCTGGTCATCTTCGCCGGCATGGCGATCTGGGCGACCGAGTTCGTCTGGGCGCAGCTCGTGCTCCGCTGGACCAAGCGCAAGGTCACCGAGGCCGCCCAGAGCGCCCTCGACCCCAGGGTTCGCCGCCGGAACATCATCCTCACCAGCATCGGCGTGGTGATCGTCGCCGTCCTGCTCGGCGTCTACGTCTGGAAGCTCGGCTTCGTCATGCCGTGGAAGATCGACGAGTGACCCCCGCGTGGTGCGGGAGCCCCGCTGACATGGGGTAATGTGTGCGGTGCACCGGGCGATTAGCTCAGTGGGAGAGCACTTCGTTCACACCGAAGGGGTCACTGGTTCGAACCCAGTATCGCCCACCACCCGGACCGAGGGCCCGGAGACGACCACCGTCTCCGGGCCCTCGGCGTTCCCCCGGCAGGGCCTCACCGCATCCGCGCCAGCCTCTCCCGCAGCCTCCGCGCGTCCCGCAGCCGCTGCTCGTACGTGGCGCCCACCGCGAGCAGCAGCAGCCCGGCGAGGGCCGGCGGCAGCCAGCGCGGCAGCGCGCCCACCACCTGCACCACGTACGGCGCCAGCTCGTGCAGCCCGTCCAGGGCGAGCACCGTGCCGCCGAGCAGCAGCAGGGCCTGGAGCCGGAACCGCGCCCCAAGCAGCGTCACCACGAGCGCCGCCACCCCCAGCACCAGCGGCCGCACCCACTCCGGGTCCGTCCAGGCCGCGCCGAGGCTCGGCAGCAGCGTCACCGCGAGGCCGGGGCCGTACGCCGTCCAGGACGAGGCCGCCGGGTCCCGGCGCCGCCGCAGGAAACCGACGACCAGCGCCGGAACCGTCACCGGCAGCGTGTACGCCTCCGGAGTCGTCACGCCCCAGGCCCCGAGCCGCACCCAGGCGGCGAGCAGGAACAGCCCCGCCGCCGCCCAGGAGGCGAACCGGCGCCGCTCCGGCCGGACCGCCGTCGCCGCCGCGACCACCCCGCCGAGCGCCAGGACGAGCGCGAGGAACGCGGGCCGCGACCCGGCGAGCCCGACGGCGCAGAGACCCACGGCCGCACCGGTGATCTCGACCGGCAGCGCCACCGGACGCGCCGTGGCGCCGACGGCCGCCGTCGCCGCCGGGACGAGGAGCAGGGCGAGCGCCGTCCAGTGGTCCTCCAGACCGGCCGCCTCCGCCCCGGCGAGCACCAGGCCCGCCGCCGCGAGCACCGCCCCGCAGGCCGACACCGCCCGCCGCGCGTCCGCACCGAGGACCGCGACGCCCGCGAGGAGTCCGAGGACCACCCCGAGCGCGACGAACGTGGCCTCCCGCACGTCCAGGGCCAGGACGACCGCACCCACGGCGGACAGGAGCCCGCCGGCGTACGCGACCCGGCCGAGGACGGTCCCGGGCTCCGCCGGGGGAGCCTGCGGCCGGGGCTTCGGGGGCGTCCAGCCGGACCAGCCGGACCAGGGGGCGCCGAAACCGGCCGCCGGGCCCCGGGGCGGAGCCGAGGGCGGGGGCGGGACGGAACCGGAGACCGGGGCGCCGGCCGGGTCGGTGACCGGGGCGGCCGGGCCGGTGGTCGGCTGCGCGGCCGAGTCCGCGGCCCCGGCGGTCGCCGTCTTCGCGTCCGGAGCCGCTTCCGGGCGGGGCAGGCCGCGGGTCAGCGGGGCCGGGCGGACGGCGATCCACAGGGCCGCCGCCGTCGTGAGGAGCTGGAGGGCGAGCGTCGCCGCGTACGGCAGGCCGGGGGAGACCGGCAGGGCCGTGAGGAGCGCCCAGACCAGGACGAGGACCCCGCACCGCGCCCACAGCCGGGCGACGGACGCGAGGGCGGCGGCGACCACCGCGAGGACCAGGGCGGCCGTCGCGGGGTACGGGGCCAGGGCGGGCCCGGCGTGCTCGCCCGACCAGACCTCCGTCGTCCGCGCCAACGGTCCCAGCGCACCCGCCACGACCGGCGGCAGCGCCCACAGGAGCCCCAGCGCCGTCACCGACGCCCCCGCCCCCGCGAGACCCGCCCGGACCCCGCGCGGCAGCCGGGCGCCCGCGCCCGCCCGCCACACCGACGCCAGGACCAGCCCGCACAGCACGTACCCCGGAACCGCCCAGTCGCCGGGGAGCACCGACCGCAGCGGACCGCCGACCGCCGCCACCACCGCGAGGCCCGCGACCACCGAGGCCGCCACCGCCCACCCGGGCGTCCGCCACGCCGCGTACAGGCACACCGCCGCGCCCGCCAGGAGCAGCGGCGCGCCGCTCCACGGCGAGGAGAGCGAGAGCCAGCCGCCCGTCAGCAGCGCCCAGCCGCCCAGGACCGCCGCGCCGATCCCCGCCGTGACCCGCACCGGCAGCGGACGCGTCCACAGGCACACCGCGCCGTCCGCCGCGGCCGTGACGAGCGCCGCCCACGCGAACGCCGTCGGACCGCCCCCGGCCGCCAGCACGCCCAGCGGCAGCGGAAGCTGCGCCGCGACCACGGCCGCCGGCAGCGGGACGCGCAGCCGCGACAGCGCCGAGCCGTACGCCGCCCACGCCCCCGCCAGGACCGCCGAGGCCACCGCCGCGTACCCGAGGCCGTCCGCGTCCGGCAGCGCCACCCGGTGCAGCGCGTACGCGTCGAGCACCGTCAGGACGAGCCCCAGGACCGCCACCGACTCGGCCGTCGACGCGAGCCCCCTGCGCAGCAGCGCCACCGGCGCCGCGAGCGCCGCGCCGGTCACCGCGCACAGCACCGCCGCACGCCCGCCGATCCCCATCGAGCCCCAGCTCACCAGGGTGAACGCGACCGCCGCGATCGTCAGGAGCGTGCCGCCGAGCGTCAGGAGCACGTTCTGCGCGCTCCGCGGCGTCGAGTCCGCCGCCGGAGCCACCGGGGTCACGGGCCACCGCGCCGCCGCCGGGGCCGGCCGGTACAGGACCTGGACCAGCCAGGCCCGCCGCGCCAGCAGATGGGTGCGGCGCGCTTCGAGTTGGGCCAGCTCGCGGTCGACGAGCACCAGCTCGTCCGCGGGCGGCAGGGAGTTGTCCATGTACCGGAGTGTCGTCCCGGGCCCGGCCGCCGGGAATGGGCGTCCGTACTCAGATTTCCGCCTGAGTACGCCCACACCGGGGCCCATGGACCGGTGCCGGTACCGCTTCCGCCGCGTCTGGCGGCTCGCCGCCCCGCCCGACGCCGTCCACGCCGTCCTCGAACGGGCCGAGGACTACCCCCGCTGGTGGCCCCAGGTCCGCGAGGTCGTCCCCCGCGACGAGACCTCCGGCACCGCCCGCTTCCGCTCCCTCCTCCCGTACGACCTCGTCGTCACCGTCCGCGCCCTGCGCCGCGACCCCGCCGCCCGGGTCCTGGAGGTCGGCCTCGGCGGGGACCTGGAGGGCCGGGCCCGCTGGACCCTCACCCCGGAAGGGACCGGCACCCGCGTCCTGTACGAGCAGGAGGTCGAGGTCCGCGCCCGGCTCCTGAGGGCGCTCGCCGTCCCCGGCAGGCTCGTCTTCCGCGCCAACCACGCCCTGATGACGCGCGGCGGGAGACGGGGGCTCGCCGCCCACCTGCGACCGGTTTGAAGGAAGGGCCGGAAGGCCTGTATGGTTCAACCCGTTCCCGGGCGATTAGCTCAGCGGGAGAGCACTTCGTTCACACCGAAGGGGTCACTGGTTCGATCCCAGTATCGCCCACCGGGAGAGGGGGGGGGGGGGGCAGAAGGGGCCGCCGCCGGGAGGTGGGGGGGGGCCCCCCGCGACCCCCCCCCCCCCCCCCACCCGCCGCGGCCGGCCCCCCCCGGGCCCC
>NZ_JBSHHY010000024.1:55394-121104 GCF_053618675.1 Streptomyces sp. NPDC055632
TCAGCGGGCGAGCACTTCGTACACACCGATGGGGACACTGGTTCTTTCCCCGAATCGCCCCCGGGTTGCGGCCGGTCCGTCGAAAGACGGACCGGCCTCTGTCATTGCGGGCGCGCCCCGCGGATCACGCCGCCGCGCGCAGCTCCGGACGCAGCGGCCACGACGGGTCCACCGTCTCCGGCGTCCCCTGCCGCGCGAACCACGCCTGGAGCCCCCGCGCCTGGGCCGCGTGCCACACCGCCTGGAGCGTGTGCAGCTCCGTCGGCGTCAGCCGTTCGAGCCGGGACGAGAACCGCCGCGCCACCGCCCGTACGACGTCCATCGCCGCCGTCGCGTCCGCCGCCGCGTCGTGCGCCCCCGTCAGCTCCACCTCGTAGTGGGCGCACAGGTCCGTCAGCGTCCTGCGCCCCTTCCGGTAGCGGTCCAGGTGCTTGTCCAGGACCCGCGGGTCGAGCACGCACAGCGGCGCGCCCGCCAGGTAGTGGTCCAGCGTCGAGGCCCGGTGCCGCCGCAACTCCCGGTCCAGGAGGGTCAGGTCGAACGGCGCGTTCATCACCACCAGCGGACGCCCCGCCGCGATCTGCTCGGACAGCGCCCGCCCCAGCTCCTCCATCACCGGGGCCGGCCACCGGCCGTTCCGCTGGAGGTGATCGTCCGTCAGGCCGTGCACGGCCGTGGCCTCCGCGGGCACCGGTATGCCCGGGTTCACCAGCCACCGCGTCACCCGCGGACGCGCCCCGGCCGTGTCCTGCACGACGAGGGCGGCCGAGACGATCCGGTCCCCCTCGACGTCGATCCCCGTCGTCTCCGTGTCGAAAGCCGCCAGGGGCCCTTCGTACCAGTGCATCGTCATCCCCGAACTCCCTGCACACGTGCGGCAGATGGCCAACCCCCTGCCCCGAAACGGTGATACCCGGACTGTTTGCGCCGTACGCGGACCGGTCACAACAGAAGGGACGGGGAAGGAAGACGACATGGCGCTCGCCCAGCCCGAGTCGGGAGGGCTGCCGCCCCAGCGGGCGGCTCCGACGCGCGGCTCACTCGCCACCACCGCCTGCATGGAGACCCTCCAGGTGGGATACCTGCACGCCGTCGCCGCCGCGGCGGGCTGCTCGCTGTCCCAGCCCTTTCCGGACAACGGCATCGACTGGCACGTGAGCCACAGCGCCCCCGGCCACACCGTCGACGACGAGGTGACCATCAAGGTGCAGCTCAAGTGCACCTACCAGATACCGCCGCGCCCCCGGGGGAGCGCGTTCTCCTTCACCCTGGACAACGACCACCTGGTGAAGCTCGCCCGGACCCCCGTGTCCGTGCACAAGATCCTGGTCGTGATGCTCGTCCCGAGGTCCCAGGACGACTGGCTGAGGGCGGACCACGACGGGCTCGACCTGAGGCACTGCTGCTACTGGACCAACCTGGCCGGACACCCGGTCACGGGACGGCGCCGGACCACCGTGCGCATCCCGACGACACGGATCTTCGACGACCGGGCGCTCTGCGACATCATGACCCGGGTCGGGGTGGGAGGGAGACCCTGATGCACCGACCGATCGACGACCCGGGATACGAGCGGGAGGGGCACGGAGGAGAAGGGGACGGCGCCGGGTACGGCCCCGTCCCCCCGCCCTACCGCCCCCACCCGGTGACCGGCGATGTTTTCGGACCCCGGCCCGGCGCCCCCGTGCCCCGGCCCGACCTCTCCGCCGGCCCCTGGGCCGACGTCCACGGCGCGCCCGACCCCGACCGCGTCGACCCGCGGGTCCTCGGCGCCCTGCTCGCCCGCCACGGCTGGCGGCGGCGCGGCGGCGCGGCCGGCCGCTACGGCCGCTGGACCCCGCCCGGCACCGGCACCGGCACGAGCCTCCTCGTCCCGGAGAGCCGTGCCTTCCCGGACTGCGAGGACCTGCTCGCCGAGGCCCTCGCCGCCCTCGCCCACAGCGCCGCGCCCTCCGCCCGCGAGGTCCTCACCGGGCTCGCCGTGCCCAGCGATGAGATCCGCTGGTGGCGCGACGTGCCCCCGGGCCCCGCCGGCACCGTCCCCTGGACCGTGCGGGAACAGCTCGGATCGGCCGCCCGCCAACTCCTCCTCGCCGGCGCCCTCGCCGTGCGCGGCCGGGCCGGCTACTACGGCGCCCGGCACCGGCGCCCCGCCCAGGCCTCCCTGGAGAGCGTCCTCGTCGGCGCGTCCCCCGGCGGGCGCGCCCTCACCGCCTTCCTGCCCGTCGAACCGGGCCGCCCGATCGCCGTCCGGCTCCACCACGCCCTCCACGCGGCCCGCGAGGCCGTCGACTACCAGCGGGCCACCGGCCGCATGGAGGCCTTCGACGCCGCCGTCGGGGCGGGCGTCAGCCGCGAGCTGACCGAGGCCCTCGTCGCCCTCGTCCGGGGCACCGAGGGGGCCCGCGTCGCCCTGGAGTGGGCCCCGGCCGCCGGACCGCCCGACGGGTGCGCCGCCCGGCCCGAACCGGTCGAGTTCTCGCCCGGCGACCTGCCCGCCCTGCGCGGGGCGAGCGCCCGCTACCGGACCGGCGAGCCCTCCGTGCCCGTCCGCCTCACCGGCGCCGTCGTGCGCATGCGCCGCTCCGGACCCCGGGGCGAGGGCACCGTCCGGCTCCGCGTCCTCGGCGGGGCCGAGGTCCCGCACGTCCGCGTCACCCTCGACGAGGAGGCGTACCGCACCGCCGGCCACGCCCACCTCGTCGGGCTCCCGATCCGGGTCTCCGGCCGGCTGGAGAGCCGGGGCGGCTTCCGCCGCCTCACCGACGCCTCCGAGGTCGTCCCCGTCCAGGTCGACGAGGCGGAGCGGGACCGCCTGATGAAGGCGCTCCACGAGAACCTCGACTTCTTCGAGGAGGCCTGCGGGCCGGAGGACTGAGGCCGCACAGGCCCCGGAGACGGCGGGGACGGGCGTGGGCGGGGCCCGGAAACGCCGGGGGACGGGCGTCGGCGGGGCCCGGAAACGCCGAGGGACGGGCGTCCGGCGGAGCCCGTAGGATCGACGGTGCGCGGCACCTCGTCTCTGTCGCGCACCGTTGGTGCCGGCACCTCGTGTCTGCCGGCGCCCCGATGTATGGAGCACCAGTGTCTGATGTCCGTGTGACCGTCCAGTCCGCCTCGGAAGCAGAGGAGAGGGCGGTGAGCGCGGGCACCACCGCCGGCGCCCTGTTCGCCGACGACCGTACGATCGTCGCCGCCCGCGTCGGCGGTGAGCTGAAGGACCTGTCGTACGCGCTCGCCGACGGCGACGTCGTCGAGGGCGTCGAGATCTCCTCCCCGGACGGTCTCGACGTCCTGCGCCACTCGACCGCCCACGTCATGGCCCAGGCCGTGCAGGAGCTCTTCCCCGAGGCCAAGCTGGGCATCGGCCCGCCGGTCCGGGACGGCTTCTACTACGACTTCGACGTCGACCGGCCCTTCACCCCCGAGGACCTCAAGGTCATCGAGAAGAAGATGCAGGAGATCCAGAAGCGCGGCCAGCGCTTCGCCCGCCGCGTGGTGACCGACGAGGCCGCCCGCGAGGAGCTGGCGGACGAGCCGTACAAGCTGGAGCTCATCGGCATCAAGGGCTCCGCGTCGACCGACGACGGCGCGAACGTCGAGGTGGGCGGCGGCGAGCTGACCATCTACGACAACCTCGACGCCAAGACCGGCGAGCTGTGCTGGAAGGACCTCTGCCGCGGTCCCCACCTGCCGACCACGCGGAACATCCCGGCGTTCAAGCTGATGCGGAACGCGGCCGCCTACTGGCGCGGCAGCGAGAAGAACCCGATGCTCCAGCGCATCTACGGCACCGCCTGGCCGTCCAAGGACGAGCTGAAGGCGCACCTCGACTTCCTCGCCGAGGCCGAGAAGCGCGACCACCGCAAGCTGGGCAACGAGCTCGACCTCTTCTCGATCCCGGACGAGATCGGCTCCGGCCTCGCGGTCTTCCACCCCAAGGGCGGCATCATCCGCCGGGTCATGGAGGACTACTCGCGCAAGCGGCACGAGCAGGAGGGCTACGAGTTCGTCTACTCGCCGCACGCCACCAAGGGCAAGCTGTTCGAGAAGTCGGGCCACCTCGACTGGTACGCCGAGGGCATGTACCCCCCCATGCAGCTCGACGAGGGCGTGGACTACTACCTCAAGCCCATGAACTGTCCGATGCACAACCTGATCTTCGACGCGCGCGGACGCTCCTACCGCGAGCTGCCGCTGCGGCTGTTCGAGTTCGGCACCGTGTACCGGTACGAGAAGTCCGGCGTCGTCCACGGTCTGACCCGGGCCCGCGGCTTCACCCAGGACGACGCGCACATCTACTGCACCCGCGAGCAGATGGCGGAGGAGCTGGACCGCACCCTCACCTTCGTCCTGGACCTGCTCCGCGACTACGGCCTGACCGACTTCTACCTGGAGCTGTCCACCAAGGACGAGACCAAGTTCGTCGGCTCGGACGAGGCGTGGGAGGAGGCCACCGCGGTCCTCCAGCAGGTCGCCGAGAAGCAGGGGCTCCCGCTGACCCCCGACCCGGGCGGCGCCGCGTTCTACGGCCCGAAGATCTCCGTGCAGGCGCGGGACGCCATCGGCCGCACCTGGCAGATGTCGACCGTGCAGCTCGACTTCAACCTGCCGGAGCGCTTCGACCTGGAGTACACCGCGCCGGACGGCACCAAGCAGCGCCCGGTCATGATCCACCGCGCGCTGTTCGGCTCGATCGAGCGGTTCTTCGCGGTGCTCCTGGAGCACTACGCGGGCGCGATGCCGCCGTGGCTGGCGCCCGTGCAGGCGGCCGGCATCCCGATCGGCGACTCGCACGTCGAGTACCTCCAGGACTTCGCCGCCGAGGCGAAGAAGCTGGGGCTTCGGGTCGACGTGGACGCGTCCTCGGACCGGATGCAGAAGAAGATCAGGACCTGGCAGAAGCAGAAGGTTCCGTTCATGATCATCGTCGGTGACGACGACATGGCGGCCGGCACCGTCTCCTTCCGCTACCGCGACGGCTCGCAGGAGAACGGCATCCCGCGTGACGCGGCGCTGGCGAAGCTCGTCGACGTGGTGGAGAGCCGCGTCCAGGTGTAGCCCCTCTTCGTACGAGAGGGGATCAGGCCTCCGGGGAACTCCCCGGGGGCCTCTTCTCGTCCTCCCTCGTGAACGCCTGGATCAGCCAGGACGAGAACGAACCCGTCACCGCCCCCAGCAGCGCCAGGCCGCAGGCCATCAGGCCCACCGCCGTCACCCGGCCGGCCGGGGTCACCGGGGACACGTCCCCGTACCCCACCGTCGCCAGCGTCGCGCAGGTCCACCACACCGAGTCGCCGAAGGTGACGATCGTCGCCCCGGGGGCGTCCACCTCGTGGTGGTAGACCGTGAGCGACCCCGCGAAGCCGAGCAGGGACACGCTGAGGCCCGAGTAGACCATCACGCGCCCGTAGAGGCTGAGCTTCGGGCCGTGGCGGCGCTGGACCCTGCCGTACAGGTTCACCATGCGCAGGGGGCGCAGCAGGGGGAGGAGCACGACCAGGGTGTCGAGGAGGTGGGCGCGCAGGAAGCGGCGCGGGGCGAGGCCGCTCAGCCGGAGCCGCACCAGGTAGTCCACGACGAAGAAGGTCCAGGAGCCGAGGGTGACCGCGAGGCAGACGTCGTGCCAGACCTCCTGGAGGTCGCGGGCGAGGACGTGGACGGCGTAGGCACCGAGGAAGGCGAAGGAGGCCAGGGCGAGCGGGACCTCCATGCGGCGGTCCCAGTGCTCCAGCCGGGACGGTGTCGGTGGCCTGTCGCTCATCGCACCAGCATGGACGGCGGACGGATGCGTCGCCCCGGCGACACGTTCCGAACGGACGACGCAATATGCTGCACGGCATGACGACTGAGCCGGAGCAGCAGATCGGAGTGGGGACGCAGGACGCGTTCCAGCGCCTGTGGACGCCTCACCGGATGGCGTACATCCAGGGCGAGAACAAGCCGACCGGGCCGGGTGCCGGGGACGGCTGTCCGTTCTGCTCGATCCCCTCGGCGTCGGACGAGGACGGCCTGGTGATCGCGCGCGGCGAGAGCGTGTACGCGGTCCTCAACCTGTACCCGTACAACGGCGGTCACCTCATGGTCGTCCCCTACCGGCACGTCGCCGACTACACGGACCTGGACGCGGCGGAGACGGCGGAGCTGGGCGACTTCACGAAGCGGGCGATGGTGGCGCTGCGGGCGGCCTCCGGCGCGCACGGGTTCAACATCGGCATGAACCAGGGCACGGTGGCGGGCGCCGGCATCGCCGCGCACCTGCACCAGCACGTGGTGCCGCGCTGGGGCGGGGACACCAACTTCATGCCGGTCGTCGGGCACACGAAGGTGCTGCCGCAGCTGCTCGCGGACACCCGGAAGATGCTGGCCGACGCCTGGCCGGCCGCTGTCTGAGCCGTACGACGAGAGGACCCGGCCCCCGTACGCGATCGGGGGCCGGGTCCTCTCGTCGTGAGGGCCGGTCAGGCGTCGTAGACGTCGGCCTTCCGGGGGCTCGCCTCCTGGGCACCGCCGCTGAGGACGAGCGAGCGGTTGGTGAAGCGCTCGGTGTCGACGTTGTGCTCGTCGAGGACCTTGATGGTGGCGTTGTGCACCGCGCGCAGCACCGGCGTCGCCATGCGGATGGCGTCGTCGGCCATGAAGCGGTTCTTCCAGAGCGGCCCGGCCCAGACGTGGCGCAGGCCGAAGGGCTCCGGCAGGACGAGCTTGCCGCCGAGGAACTCCAGGACCGGCGGGAACCAGGTGAGCGGGGCGCGGACGGCCGTCCGGACGACGTCGTCGGTGGTGGTCAGCGGCAGCTTGACCTCGCGGGTCTCCCAGAAGCGGACGGACTTGGAGACCGCCTTGGTCTTCGCCGCCGGCTTCTCGCTGAAGAGGCCGTGGACGGGGCCGAGGGCGTGGCCGGTGACCTCGACGCGGAGCGTGTGGTGGAGCGAGGTCACGGTGACCGTCATGGTGAGGACGAGGTTCCCGTCCCAGAGGGTGAACTGCACGCCGAGGTAGTGGCGGTTGCCCGCGCCGAACTGCTGGTCGTTGCAGATGCGCTGTATCTCGTGGGGCTTCACCTGGTAGTGCACGATGTTGTCGCCCTCGGGGCGGCTGACGGAGTCGGCACCCTCGCCCACCGGGACGACGATCCAGTGCTTCACGGTCGGCTTGGGGAAGCCGGTCTTGAGGGAGCCGCGCTCCAGGAGGGTGAGCTGCTCGTGGATCTTCCGGACGACGTCCCAGGCGCGGAAGTCGTGCATCTCCTTGCCCGGCACCGGGACCAGCTCCTCGGCGAGCGTCCAGCTGCCCCAGCGGGTGCCCAGGCCGAGGATGCCCTTGGGGCCGGCGTAGAACACGACGTTGGACTGCTGCTCGGCGGAGAGCTTCTCCAGGTTCTGGCGGAGCTCCTCGGCGGCCTTCTCGCCCGGGTCCCGGGGCGCCGCCTCGGGGATCTTGGCGCCGATGCCGCCGCCGCCGAGCAGGGCGCTCCAGCGCTCGCGCAGCTCGACGGCGGTCCTCTCGACGACGCGGCGGGCGAGGAACCAGCCGATGACCGGGGCCACCAGCATGGCGCGCAGATAGGTCGGCAGGATCCCGGCGAAGGGCAGCCTGAACATCACGAGCAGGGCGAGGAACCCGGCGGCGACGAGCACCGCGGTGCCGAGGAAGCTGGTGCGCCTGTTGTCGGAGCCGGCGGCGAACCGGCGGAGCTGGATGACGCCGAGCCAGAGCAGCAGACCGGGCAGGAAGAGGACCCCGCAGACGAGCGTGATCAGCGTCAGCTTCACGTCCCGCTGCTTGCGGATGCGGTTGGCGGCGAGGCAGTGGACCACCACCGGCTGGGGCTCCACGCCGAAGGATTGGACGAGGGCGCCGCGGGCCCCGCCGAGCATCCGCACCTGGACGGCGCGGGAGAAGGCCTCGCCGAGGTCGGGGCGGAAGAGCTTGTGCCACTTGCCCGGGGTGACCTTCGACTTGTACAGCTCGTTGTCGGCTTCCAGGATCTTGTCGACGGGGCCGTCGCGGTACGCGGCGGAGGCGAGGGCGTGGGTCGCCGCCGTCTGCCCGTCCGAGCCCTGGAGGGGGACCTGCGCCCCGAGACCGAAACCGTCCATCGCCACTGCCGCCCCCATCGCGCCGAGTCCCTGTGCGGGCTGTTTCCCAACTGCGGTGCCCCGCACACCTTCTGAGCTGGGCACCCCAGCGTAACCGGGTACCGCCCGGCGCGTCACCGGAGCGCGGGGGGACGGCCGAATGCCGCCCGCCCCGCGACGGCGGAACGGGCGGCCGTGGCTGTCGGCCTGTCAACTAGGGGCTGTTTTCGGTCTGTTGCCTGAACTTCTCCGCCACGTGGGGCGGCATCGGTTCGTGCCGGGCGTACGTGCGGTCGAACCGTCCGGTGCCGTGCGACACGGACCTCAGGTCGATCGCGTACCGCACGATCTCGGCCTCCGGCACCTCGGCCCGCACGAGGGTCCGCCCCGGGCCCGCCCGGTCGGTGCCGACGACGCGGCCGCGCCGTCCCGACAGGTCGCTCATGACCGGGCCGACGTACTCGTCGGGGACGAGGACCCCGACCTCGTCCACCGGTTCCAGGAGGCGGACGGGGACGTCGGCGGCCGCCTCGCGCAGGGCGAGGGCGCCGGCCGTCTGGAAGGCGGCGTCGGAGGAGTCGACGGAGTGGGCCTTGCCGTCGCGCAGGGTGACCCGGACGTCGACGAGCGGATGGCCGGTGGCGATCCCGCGCGCGGCCTGGGCCCGTACGCCCTTCTCGACGGAGGTGACGAAGGGGCGCGGGACCGCGCCGCCGACCACCTTGTCGACGAACTCGACGCCGCTGCCCGGCGGCAGCGGCTCCACGTCGATCTCGCAGATGGCGTACTGGCCGTGGCCGCCGGACTGCTTGACGTGCCGGCCGCGGCCCGAGGCGGCGCCGCCGAAGGTCTCGCGCAGCGCCACCTTGTACGGCACGGCGTCGACCCGGACGCCGTGGCGTTCGCGGAGGCGTTCCAGGGCGACGTCCTGGTGGGCCTCGCCCAGGCACCACAGGACCATCTGCCCGGTGTCCGGGTTCTGTTCGAGCCGCAGGGCCGGGTCCTCGGCGACCAGCCGGGCGAGGCCCTGGGAGAGCCGGTCCTCGTCGGCCTTGCCGTGGGCCCGGACGGCGAGCGGCAGCAGCGGTTCGGGCAGGGTCCACGGCTCCATCAGGAGCGGGTCGTCCTTGGCGGAGACGGTGTCCCCGGTCTCCGCGTGCCCGAGGCGGGCGACGCAGGCGAGGTCCCCGGCGACGCAGTGCGCCATGGGGCGCTGCTGCTTGCCGAAGGGGGAGGTCAGCCCGCCGATCCGGTCGTCGGCCTCGTGGAGGTCCTGCTCGCCGGGAGCGGGAGCGGGAGCGGGAGCGGGGTCGGGGTCGGGGTCGGGGCTCGTCCGGTCCGTGAGCCCGTGTCCGCAGACGTGGACGGTCTCGTCGGGGCGCAGGGTGCCGGAGAAGACCCGGAGCAGCGAGATCCGGCCCACGTAGGGGTCGGCGGCGGTCTTGACGACCTCGGCGACCAGGGGGCCCTCGGGGTCGCAGGTGACCGCGGGCCGGGGCCGGCCGTCGGGGGTGGTGACGGCGCGCGGCTCGTGCTCCAGGGGGGAGGGGAAGCCGCGGGTGATCAGTTCCAGGAGTTCGACGGTGCCGAGGCCCTGCGTGCCGCCCTCGGCGGCGGGGGCGGCCGCGAGGACCGGGTGGAAGGCGCCCCGGGCGACGGCCTTCTCCAGGTCGCCGACGAGGATCCCCGGGTCGATCGGCTCGCCGCCGAGGTAGCGGTCCATCAGGGTCTCGTCCTCGCTCTCGGCGATGATCCCCTCGATGAGCCGGGCGCGGGCCTCCGCGACGATCTCCCGCCGGCTCTCGTCGGGCGGTTCCTCCCGCCGCGCCCCCGTGGAGTAGTCGAGGATCCGCTCCGAGAGCAGGCCGATCAGGCCGGTCACGGGCGCGTGCCCGTCGGCGGCCTCGGGTCCGTGCACGGGCAGGTGGAGGGGGAGGACGGCGTCCGGGTCGTCGCGGCCGAAGAGCCCGGCGCAGACCTCCGTCAGCTCCGCGAAGCCGGTGCGGGCCGTGTCGAGGTGGGTGACGACGATGGCGCGGGGCATGCCGACGGCGGCGCACTCCTCCCAGATCGCGCGCGTGGAGGCGGCGACGGCGCCGGCCTCCTGGGCGGCCGAGACGACGAAGAGGGCCGCGTCCGCCGCGCGCAGACCGGCCCTCAGCTCCCCGACGAAGTCGGCGTACCCGGGGGTGTCGATCAGATTGATCTTGCAGCCGTCCCAGCCGACCGGGACGAGCGAGAGCTGGACGGAGCGGTGGCGGCGCCGCTCGATCTCGTCGTGGTCCGAGACCGTGCCGCCGTCCTCGACGCGTCCGGCCCGGTTGAGCGCGCCCGCGGTTTGCGCGAGGGCCTCGACGAGCGTCGTCTTGCCCGATCCGCTGTGGCCGACCAGCACCACGTTCCGTATGTCCGAGGGCCGGTCGGCCGTCGGAGCCCTGCCGGCGGCCCCGGCGGGTGTCTTCGCCCTGTCACCCATGACGTGTTCCTCCCGACTGCTCGCACGGTGCGGCGGGACGCGGGCGCGGGGGAGTGGCGTGTCGCGGTGGTGCGGCCTCCGCGGTGCCCGCGGTGCCTTGCGGTGGTCCTTCGAGCTTGGCACCGACGCCGGGGCGCGTCCATCGGTCGGGGGCCCGCGCACCGCGTCCGCCGGGCTCCCGGGGGGACGTCGACGCGGCGGGGCGGGTACCCGCCGGTAGCCGGGGGCACCGGTGACTACGATGGGCGGGCCGGTGGTCGTAGGGGCCGCGCGGCCCACCGAACCTCGGGAAGGCCATGCTGAACAAGTACGCGCGTGCCTTTTTCACGCGTGTCCTCACACCGTTCGCCGCGTTTCTGCTCCGCAGGGGCGTCAGCCCCGACGCGGTCACGCTCATCGGCACGGCGGGGGTGATGGCCGGTGCGCTGGTCTTCTTCCCCCGCGGAGAGTTCTTCTGGGGCACGATCGTCATCACCCTGTTCGTCTTCTCCGACCTCGTCGACGGCAACATGGCCCGGCAGGCGGGCGTCTCCAGCCGCTGGGGGGCCTTCCTCGACTCGACGCTCGACCGGGTCGCCGACGGCGCGATCTTCGGCGGCTTCGCGCTCTGGTACGCCGGCAAGGGCGACGACAACGTGATGTGCGCCGTGTCGATCTTCTGCCTGGCGAGCGGCCAGGTCGTCTCGTACACCAAGGCCCGCGGCGAGTCGATCGGCCTGCCGGTCGCCGTCAACGGCCTGGTCGAGCGCGCCGAGCGGCTCGTGATCTCCCTGGTCGCCGCCGGGCTCGCCGGACTGCACGCCTTCGGCGTCCCCGGCATCCAGGTGCTGCTGCCGATCGCGCTGTGGATCGTGGCCGCCGGCAGCGCGGTCACCCTGGGGCAGCGGGTGGTCACCGTGCGGCGGGAGTCGGCCGAGGCGGACGCCGCCGCGGCCGGGGGAAGCGGGGCGGCCTCGTGAGCGACCTCAAGGACCGGCTCAGCGACGGCCTGTACGGGCTCGGCTGGGCGACCGTGAAGAGGCTGCCCGAGCCGGTGGCCGCGGGCCTCGGCCGGCGGATCGCCGACGTCGCGTGGAAGCGGCGCGGCAAGAGCGTCCTGCGCCTGGAGTCCAACCTCGCGCGCGTGGTGCCGGACGCCACCCCCGAGCGGCTCGCCGAGCTGTCGAGGGCCGGCATGCGCTCGTACATGCGGTACTGGATGGAGTCCTTCCGGCTGCCGACCTGGAGCAAGGAGCGGGTCGAGCGCGGGATAGACATCAAGGACATCCACTATCTGAAGGAGGGCCTCGCCTCCGGGCGCGGCGTCGTCCTCGCCCTGCCGCACCTGGCGAACTGGGACCTCGCGGGCGTGTGGGCGACCCGCGTGCTCGGCCTGCCGTTCACCACGGTCGCGGAGCGGCTGAAGCCGGAGTCGCTGTACGACCGGTTCGTCGCCTACCGCGAGTCCCTGGGCATGGAGGTCGTGCCGCACACCGGCGGCTCCGCCTTCGGCAGGCTGGCGCGGCGGCTGCGGGCCGGCGGGCTCGTCTGTCTGGTCGCGGACCGGGACCTGTCGGCCTCCGGCACCGAGGTCACGTTCTTCGGGGACACCGCGCGGATGCCGGCGGGCCCGGCGATACTCGCCCAGCAGACGGGCGCCCTGCTGCTGCCGGTGACGCTCTGGTACGACGACACGCCGGTCATGAAGGGCCGGGTCCACCCGCCGGTGGACGTGCCCGACGCGGGTACGCGGGCGGAGAAGACGGCCGTCATGACCCAGGCCCTCGCCGACGCCTTCGCCGAGGGCATCGCGGACCACCCGGAGGACTGGCACATGCTGCAACGGCTGTGGCTCGCGGACCTGGAGGAGCCGGGCCGGGAAGAGAGAGGGGGCGGGGCGGCGTGAAGATCGGGATCGTCTGCCCGTACTCCTGGGACGTGCCGGGCGGCGTCCAGTTCCACATCCGCGACCTGGCCGAGCACCTGATCCGGCTCGGCCACGAGGTCTCCGTCCTGGCCCCCGCCGACGACGAGACCCCGCTGCCGCCGTACGTGGTCTCGGCCGGGCGGGCCGTCCCCGTGCCGTACAACGGCTCGGTGGCCCGGCTCAACTTCGGCTTCCTGTCCGCCGCGCGGGTGCGCCGCTGGCTGCACGACAACGCCTTCGACGTCGTCCACATCCACGAGCCGACCTCGCCGTCGCTCGGGCTGCTCACCTGCTGGGCGGCGCAGGGGCCGATCGTGGCCACCTTCCACACCTCGAACCCGCGCTCGCGGGCGATGATCGCCGCGTACCCGATCCTCCAGCCCGCCCTGGAGAAGATCAGCGCGCGGATCGCGGTGAGCGAGTACGCGCGGCGCACGCTCGTGGAGCACCTCGGCGGCGACGCCGTCGTCATCCCCAACGGCGTCGACGTGGACTTCTTCGCCCGCGCCGAGCCGAAGGAGGAGTGGCAGGGCGAGACCCTCGGCTTCATCGGCCGGATCGACGAGCCCCGCAAGGGCCTGCCCGTCCTCATGAAGGCGCTGCCCCGCATCCTCACCGAGCGGCCCGGGGCGCGGCTCCTGGTCGCCGGGCGCGGCGACGAGGAGGAGGCGGTGGCGTCGCTGCCGCGCGAGATGCGGTCCCGGGTGGAGTTCCTCGGCATGGTCAGCGACGAGGACAAGGCGCGGCTGCTGCGCAGCGTCGACGTGTACGTGGCGCCCAACACCGGCGGCGAGAGCTTCGGCATCATCCTCGTCGAGGCGATGTCGGCGGGCGCGCCCGTGCTCGCCGCCGACCTGGACGCCTTCGCCCAGGTCCTGGACCAGGGCGGCGCGGGCGAACTCTTCGCCAACGAGGACGCCGGCGCCCTCGCGGACGCGGCGATCCGCCTCCTGGGCGACGAGAAGCGCCGCAAGGAGCTGAGCACCCGCGGCTCGGCCCACGTCCGCCGCTTCGACTGGTCCACCGTCGGCGCGGACGTCCTCGCGGTCTACGAGACCGTCACGGACGGCGCGGCGGCCGTGGACACGGACGAACGGACGGGCGGCCTGCGGGCACGGCTGGGGCTGTAGGGGCCGGTCCCGCGCCACACCTGCGCGTGCGGGCCGCGCCCGTGTCCGGTCGGCGAGAGCCGGGCAGCGGGACCGGGGCCCCGGAGCGGAGCCGTACGCCCCCGGCTGAATCCGCCTGCTTGCCGGGACCGCGGCGGATCCTGGGGCGATGACCCCGATCACCGTGCACCGTCTCGACCTCGGGCACTTCACCCGCCCCGCCGAGGAGTGGGGCGGGCCCCACGCGCGCGTGGAGCCCGTCCTCGGCTACCTCGTGCGGCACGCGCGCGGGGCGCTCCTCCTCGACACCGGCATGGGCACCGGCTCGCCCGAGACCGACGCCCACTACCGGCCGGTCCGCAAACCGCTCACCGTCGGCCCCGCCGACGTGGACGTCGTCGTCAACTGCCACCTGCACTTCGACCACATCGGCGGCAACCAGCGCTTCCCCGACACCCCCGTCCTCGTCCAGCGCGCCGAACTCGCCCTCGCCCGCGCCGGCGGGCACACCATCGACTCGCTCCTGCCCGGCGTCCGGTACGAGGAGCTGGACGGCGAGCACGAGATCGCGCCCGGCGTCCTCGTCGTGCCCACGCCCGGCCACACCGAGGGGCACCAGTCGCTCCTCCTCGACCACGGCGACCGCGTGACCGTCCTCGCGGGCCAGGCCTACGACTTCGCGGCGGAGTTCGGGACCCCGTACCGCCCCTGGCTCGACCGGCTCGCCGAACTGGCCGGCGGCCGCCCGGCCCGTGTCCTGTTCGCCCACGACCACGCCCTTCGGGAAGGCGTGCTGCCACCGCCCCGGTAGCCTGTGCGCCCGTGACCCAAACCCTGATCTGGACCGTCGTCGCGCTGATCGTCATCGGCGTCTACCTCAGCTGGACCGCCGGGCGGCTCGACCGGCTGCACTCGCGCATCGACGCCGCCCGCGCGGCCCTGGACGCCCAGCTGCTGCGCCGGGCCTCGGTCACCCAGGAGCTGGCCACCTCCGGGGTCCTCGACCCGGCCGCCTCGATCGTGCTCTACGAGGCCGCGCACGCCGCCCGGCAGGCCGAGGAGGACCAGCGGGAGGTCGCCGAGAGCGAGCTCAGCCAGGCGCTGCGGGCCGTCTTCGGCGAGCCCGAGCAGATGGACCTCGTGCGGGAGGCCCCCGGCGGCGAGGAGGCCGCGGGGGAGCTCGCGCAGGCCGTGCGCCGGGTGCCGATGGCCCGCCGCTTCCACAACGACGCCGTACGCGCCGCCCGCGCCCTGCGCCGCCACCGCACGGTCCGCTGGCTCCGGCTCGCGGGCCACGCCCCCTTCCCACTGGCCTTCGAAATGGACGACGAACCCCCGGTGGCCCTTGCCGATCGCCCGGCTTGATCGTTCTCACCTGCGAAAACGATCCACCGGGTCCACATTGGCCCTTGCCGTGGCCCGTGGGTGGACTGTTTCCTCGTCTCTGTCGTCAACCCCCGTTGTCACCAGTGAGGTATCCGTGTCCACCACGCCTTCCACCCCCTCCTCGTCCCCCGAGACCGGCACCGCGCGCGTGAAGCGCGGCATGGCCGAGCAGCTCAAGGGCGGCGTGATCATGGACGTGGTCAACGCCGAGCAGGCGAAGATCGCCGAGGACGCCGGCGCCGTGGCCGTCATGGCCCTGGAGCGGGTCCCCGCGGACATCCGCAAGGACGGCGGCGTGGCCCGCATGTCCGACCCGAACATGATCGAGGAGATCATCGGCGCGGTCTCCATCCCGGTGATGGCCAAGTCCCGCATCGGCCACTTCGTCGAGGCCCAGGTCCTGCAGTCCCTCGGCGTCGACTACATCGACGAGTCCGAGGTCCTCACCCCGGCCGACGAGGTCAACCACTCCGACAAGTGGGCCTTCACCACCCCCTTCGTCTGTGGCGCCACCAACCTGGGCGAGGCCCTGCGCCGGATCGCCGAGGGCGCGGCCATGATCCGCTCCAAGGGCGAGGCCGGCACCGGCAACGTCGTCGAGGCCGTCCGTCACCTGCGCCAGATCAAGAACGAGATCGCCAGGCTGCGCGGCTTCGACAACAACGAGCTGTTCGCCGCCGCCAAGGACCTGCGCGCCCCGTACGAGCTCGTCAAGGAGGTCGCCGAGCTCGGCAAGCTGCCGGTCGTCCTCTTCTCCGCCGGTGGCGTCGCCACCCCCGCCGACGCCGCGCTGATGCGCCAGCTCGGCGCCGAGGGCGTCTTCGTCGGCTCCGGCATCTTCAAGTCGGGCGACCCGGCCAAGCGCGCCGCCGCCATCGTGAAGGCCACCACCTTCTACGACGACCCGAAGGTCATCGCGGACGCCTCCCGCAACCTGGGCGAGGCCATGGTCGGCATCAACTGCGACACCCTCCCCGAGGCCGAGCGCTACGCCAACCGGGGCTGGTAAGCACCGATGAGCAGCACTCCCGTCATTGGTGTCCTGGCCCTCCAGGGCGACGTACGGGAGCACCTGATCGCCCTGGCCGCGGCGGACGCCGTGGCCAGGCCGGTGAGGCGCCCCGAGGAGCTCGCCGAGGTCGACGGCCTGGTCATTCCCGGTGGTGAGTCCACCACCATCTCCAAGCTGGCCGCGCTCTTCGGTCTCATGGAGCCGCTGCGCGAGCGCATCGCCGCCGACCTGCCGGTCTACGGCACCTGCGCCGGCCTGATCATGCTCGCCGACAAGATCCTCGACCCGCGCTCGGGCCAGGAGACCTTCGGCGGCATCGACATGATCGTCCGCCGCAACGCCTTCGGCCGGCAGAACGAGTCCTTCGAGGCCGGCGTCACCGTCACGGGCGTCGAGGACGGCCCCGTCGAGGGCGTCTTCATCCGGGCCCCCTGGGTGGAGTCGGTCGGCGCGGACGTCGAGGTCCTCGCCGAGCACGAGGGGCACGTCGTCGCCGTACGGCAGGGCCGGGCGCTCGCGACCTCGTTCCACCCCGAACTCACCGGCGACCACCGCATCCACGCCCTGTTCGTCGACATGGTGCGCGCGGCGGGCTGATCCGATCCCGGTAGGATCTCTGGGGTTCGTTCAGAAAAGGGTTACGCGAAGGAGACAGGCAGATGTCCGGCCACTCTAAATGGGCTACGACGAAGCACAAGAAGGCCGTGATCGACGCCAAGCGCGGCAAGCTCTTCGCGAAGCTGATCAAGAACATCGAGGTCGCGGCCCGCACGGGCGGCGCCGACCCCGAGGGCAACCCGACCCTCTTCGACGCCATCCAGAAGGCGAAGAAGAGCTCGGTCCCCAACAAGAACATCGACTCCGCGGTCAAGCGCGGCGGTGGTCTCGAGGCCGGCGGCGTCGACTACGCCACGATCATGTACGAGGGCTACGGCCCGAACGGCGTCGCGGTGCTCATCGAGTGCCTCACCGACAACCGCAACCGCGCCGCCTCGGACGTGCGCGTGGCCATGACCCGCAACGGCGGCTCCATGGCCGACCCGGGCTCCGTCTCGTACCTGTTCAACCGCAAGGGCGTCGTCGTGCTCCCCAAGGGCGAGCTGTCCGAGGACGACGTCCTGGGCGCGGTGCTCGACGCGGGCGCCGAGGAGGTCAACGACCTCGGCGAGTCCTTCGAGGTCATCAGCGAGGCCACCGACCTGGTCGCGGTCCGCACCGCGCTCCAGACGGCCGGCATCGACTACGACTCCGCCGACTCCAGCTTCGTCCCGACCATGCAGGTCGAGCTGGACGAGGAGGGCGCGCGCAAGATGTTCAAGCTGATCGACGCGCTCGAGGACAGCGACGACGTGCAGAACGTCTTCGCCAACTTCGACGTCAGCGACGAGGTCATGGCGAAGGTCGACGCCTGATCACCTGCTTTTCGCAGCGGGCCGACGGGGACACGCTCCCGTCGGCCCGCTGCGTTGTCGGTGGCAGCCGATAGCCTGCTCAAACAGGAGATCGAAGGGAGGGGGATGACGTGCGCGTACTCGGAGTGGACCCCGGGCTCACCCGGTGCGGCGTCGGCGTCGTCGAGGGCGTCGCCGGCCGGCCCCTGACCATGCTCGGCGTCGGAGTGGTGCGGACGCCCGCGGACGCCGACATCGGCATGCGCCTGGTCGGCATCGAGCGGGGCATAGAGGAGTGGATCGACCGCTTCTCGCCCGAACTCGTCGCCGTGGAGCGGGTGTTCAGCCAGCACAACGTGCGCACGGTGATGGGCACCGCCCAGGCCAGCGCGGTCGCCATGCTCTGCGCCTCCCGTCGCGGCATCCCCGTCGCCCTGCACACCCCCAGCGAGGTCAAGGCCGCCGTCACCGGCAGCGGCCGCGCCGACAAGGCCCAGGTCGGCACCATGGTGACCCGGCTGCTCCGGCTCTCCGAGCCGCCCAAGCCCGCCGACGCCGCCGACGCCCTCGCCCTCGCCATCTGCCACATCTGGCGGGCCCCCGCCCAGAACCGGCTCCAGCAGGCCGTCGCCGCCCAGAACCGCCTCCAGGAAGCGGCCGCCCGGCACGCGTCCGCAGTGAAAGGCCGAACCCGATGATCGCCTTCGTCAGCGGCCAGGTCGCCGCCCTCGCCCCCACCACGGCCGTCGTCCAGGTCGGCGGCGTGGGCATGGCCCTCCAGTGCACCCCGGCGACCATCGCCGGACTGCGGATCGGCGAGGAGACCCGGCTCGCCACCTCCCTCGTCGTCCGCGAGGACTCCCTCACCCTGTACGGCTTCGCCGACGACGACGAGCGGCAGGTCTTCGAGCTCCTCCAGACCGCCAGCGGCGTCGGCCCCCGCCTCGCCCAGGCCATGCTCGGCGTCCACAGCCCCGACGCGCTGCGCCTCGCCGTCTCCACCGGGGACGAGAAGGCCCTCACGGCCGTCCCCGGCATCGGGAAGAAGGGCGCGCAGAAGCTCCTGCTCGAACTGAAGGACAAGCTCGGCTCCCCCCTCGGCAGCAGCGGCCTCGTCGGAGCCCAGCGCGTCGCCTCCGGCCCCGCCCCCTGGACCGAGCAGCTCACCGCCGCCCTCATCGGCCTCGGCTACGCGAGCCGCGAGGCCGAGGAGGCCGTCGGCGCCGTCACCCCGCAGGCCGAGGCCGCCCTCGCCGAGACCGGCACCGCCCCCGTGCCGCAACTCCTCCGCGCCGCCCTGCAGACCCTCAACCGCGCCCGCTGACCACCCCCGAACCCGCCCGGCCGGGCCGTACGAACGAGAAGGCATCCACCGTGAACTGGGACGACGACACCACCGCCGGGGCACCCGACGCCGAGGCGCGCATCGTCGACGCCGCCGCGGAAGGCGACGACCAGGCCGTCGAGGCGGCCCTGCGCCCCAAGGACCTCAACGAGTTCGTCGGCCAGGAGAAGGTCCGCCAGCAGCTCGACCTGGTCCTCAAGGCCGCCCGGCAGCGCGGTGCCACCGCCGACCACGTCCTGCTCTCCGGCGCCCCCGGCCTCGGCAAGACCACCCTCTCGATGATCATCGCGGCCGAGATGAACGCCCCGATCCGCATCACCTCCGGCCCCGCCATCCAGCACGCCGGCGACCTCGCCGCGATCCTCTCCTCCCTCCAGGAGGGCGAGATCCTCTTCCTCGACGAGATCCACCGCATGTCCCGGCCCGCCGAGGAGATGCTCTACATGGCGATGGAGGACTTCCGCGTCGACGTCATCGTCGGCAAGGGCCCCGGCGCCACCGCCATCCCCCTCGAACTGCCGCCCTTCACCCTCGTCGGCGCCACCACCCGCGCCGGACTCCTGCCGCCGCCGCTCCGCGACCGCTTCGGCTTCACCGGCCACATGGAGTTCTACGACCCGTCCGAGCTCCAGCGCGTGATCCACCGCTCCGCCGGACTCCTCGACGTCGCGATCGACCCCGCCGGCGCCGCCGAGATCGCCGGCCGCTCCCGCGGCACCCCCCGCATCGCCAACCGCCTGCTGCGCCGGGTCCGCGACTACGCCCAGGTCAGGGCGGACGGAGCGATCACCCGGGAGATCTCCGAGGCCGCCCTCAGGGTGTACGAGGTCGACGGCCGCGGCCTCGACCGGCTCGACCGCGCCGTCCTGGAGGCCCTCCTCAAGCTCTTCGGCGGCGGACCGGTCGGTCTGTCCACCCTCGCCGTCGCGGTGGGGGAGGAGCGCGAGACCGTCGAGGAGGTCGCCGAACCCTTCCTCGTGCGCGAGGGACTGCTGGCCCGCACGCCCCGTGGCCGGGTCGCCACTCCCGCCGCCTGGACGCACCTCGGTCTCGTTCCGCCGCAGGCAGCGGGCCCGGGCGGCGCGGGGAGCGGCGCGGGAACGGGACAACAGGGGCTCTTCGGGGCGTGACGGTGCGGACGCTCGCCCGTACCGGAACCGGGGTGCGATGCTGGACGTTGTTCCAGCGATGCGGACTCGCCTAGACTCCGCCGATGCCGCCCTTTCCGGTCGGCGTGCCCACCCCCGAAGATCAGGCCGCGGGCTCTCCGCGACCATGCGAAGGAAACCCGTCCCGTGAACATCGTGACCCTCCTCCCCTTCATCGTCCTCATCGGGGCCATGTTCCTGATGACCCGCTCCGCCAAGAAGAAGCAGCAGGCGGCGGCGCAGATGCGCGACGAGATGCAGCCCGGCACCGGCGTGCGCACGATCGGGGGGATGTACGCCACCGTCAAGGAGATCGGCGACGAGACCGTCCTCCTCGAGGTCGCCCCGGGCGTGCACGCCGTCTACGCCAAGAACGCGATCGGCGCGGTCCTCCAGGACTCCGAGTACAACCGGATCGTCCACGGCGACGACGACAGCGACGAGTCCTCGGACTCCGACACCGTCGTCCCGGACGACGCCTCCTCGCTGACCGGCGCCACCGACGCCACGGCCGAGGACGCGCCCAAGGCCGACCTGACGAAGAAGTCGGACGCGGCCGAGGCCGCCGCCGAGGGGGAGAAGGACGGCAAGACCGACGGCGAGACCGGCGCGAAGTAATCGCGACCGGGGCACCGCGCGCACGCCCACCGGCGTGCGCGCGCCCCCGAACGGTTCCACGTCTGCGGGGGATGGTCCCCACACATACTTCGTGGCCGTCGCGCACACACCCGTCGCGCGGCGGTTGGACAGGGAGATACGACAGGTGGCAGCACCGAAGAAGGGCCGAAGGCCGGCGGGGGGACAGAGCCGGCCGGGCCGCGCCCTGGCACTCATCCTGATCGCCATGGTCGCGCTCACCGGCGGCATGTTTTGGTCGGGGCACACCACCCCGCGCCTCGGCATCGACCTCGCCGGCGGTACGTCGATCACGCTCAAGGCCAAGGCCGACCCCGGCCAGGAGTCGGCGGTCAACGAGACCAACATGAACACGGCGGTCGACATCATCGAGCGCCGTGTCAACGGTCTGGGTGTCTCCGAGGCCGAGGTCCAGACCCAGGGCCGCGAGAACATCATCGTCAACATCCCCCGCGGGACGAACGAGAAGCAGGCCCGTGAGCAGGTCGGCACCACCGCCCAGCTCTACTTCCGGCCCGTCCTCGCGGTGACGAACGGCGCGCCCCAGGCCGCGCCGACCGCCACCCCCTCGGGCTCGGCCTCGCCGAAGCCGTCGGCCACCCCCTCCGGTGCCACCGCGGGCGAGAAGTCGGCCACCCCGTCGGCCACCGCCTCCACCCAGGGCCGCGCGCTCACCGAGGCCCTCAAGGCCCCGAGCCCGACGCCCACCGGCAGCGCCTCGTCCTCCGCGACGCCGAAGGCCACCGGGACCCCGGAGGCGACCCCCACGCCCGACGCCGCCACCGCGGCGCTGGAGCAGAAGTTCACCGCCCTGAACTGCCTCGACCCCAAGCAGCGCACCGCCGCCGGCCAGGGCGTCAAGCCGTCCGAGCCCACCGTGGCCTGCGGCGAGGACGCCCCGGGCGTCTGGTCGAAGTACCTCCTCGGCCCGGCCGAGGTGGAGGGCCGCGACGTCGACGACGCCAAGGGCGCCTTCGACCAGCAGCGCGGCATGTGGATCGTCACCATGGACTTCACCGACGCCGGGTCGAAGAAGTTCCAGTCGATCACCGGCAAGCTGTCGCAGCAGTCCGACCCCCAGAACCGGTTCGCGATCGTCCTCGACGGCGAGGTCGTCTCGGCCCCCTCGGTGCGCCAGACGCTGAGCGCCAGCGCCGAGATCTCCGGCAGCTTCAACCAGCAGTCCGCCCAGGACCTCGGCAACATCCTGTCCTACGGCGCCCTGCCGCTCTCCTTCCAGACCCAGAGCGTCGACACCGTCACCGCCGCGCTCGGCGGCGACCAGCTGGAGGCCGGCCTGATCGCCGGCGCCATCGGCCTCGCCCTGGTCATCATCTACCTGGTCGCCTACTACCGCGGCCTGTCGCTGATCGCCATCCTCAGCCTCGGCGTCTCCGCGCTGCTGACCTACGTGATCATGTCCCTGCTCGGCCCGGCCATCGGCTTCGCGCTGAACCTGCCGGCCGTCTGCGGCGCCATCGTCGCCATCGGCATCACGGCGGACTCGTTCATCGTCTACTTCGAGCGCATCCGCGACGAGCTCCGCGAGGGCCGCACGCTCCGCCCGGCCGTCGAGCGCGCCTGGCCGCGCGCCCGCCGCACCATCATGGTCTCCGACTTCGTGTCGTTCCTGGCCGCGGCCGTGCTCTTCATCGTCACCGTCGGCAAGGTCCAGGGCTTCGCGTTCACGCTCGGCCTGACCACCCTGCTCGACATCGTCGTGGTGTTCCTCTTCACCAAGCCGATCATGACGCTGCTCGCGCGGACCAAGTTCTTCGGCGACGGCCACCCGTGGTCCGGCCTGGACCCGAAGCGCCTCGGCGCCAAGCCGCCGCTGCGCCGCGCCCGCCGCACCAACGCCCCCGCCGGCCCTGTCGACCCGAAGGAGGCGTGAGATGTCGAAGCTCGGAGATCTCGGCGCCCGACTCCACCGCGGTGAGGTCGGCTACGACTTCATCGGCAACCGCAAGATCTGGTATGGCCTGTCCATCCTGATCACCATCACCGCCATCGTCGCCCTGGCCGTCCGCGGTCTCAACATGGGCATCGAGTTCCAGGGCGGCGCCGTCTTCACCACCCCGAAGTCGGACGTCTCCGTCAGCCAGGCCCAGGAGTACGCGGAGGAGGCCTCCGGCCACGACGCGATCGTCCAGCAGCTCGGCAACGGCTCGCTCCGCATCCAGGTCGGCGGCCTCGACACCGCGCAGTCCGACCAGGTCCGCTCGGAGCTGGCCAAGGACCTGAACGTCGCCGAGGACAAGATCGCGGCCGAGCTGGTCGGTCCGAGCTGGGGCGAGCAGATCGCCAACAAGGCCTGGACCGGTCTCGGGATCTTCATGATCCTGGTGGTGATCTACCTGGCCATCGCCTTCGAGTGGAGAATGGCGGTCGCGGCGCTCATCGCCCTCATCCACGACCTCACCATCACCGTGGGCATCTACTCCCTGGTCGGCTTCGAGGTCACCGTCGGCACGGTCATCGGCCTGCTGACGATCCTGGGCTATTCGCTGTACGACACGGTGGTCGTCTTCGACTCCCTCAAGGAGTCCACGAAGGACATCACGAAGCAGACCCGCTTCACCTACAGCGAGCTGGCCAACCGCTCGATCAACGGCACCCTGGTCCGTTCGATCAACACCACCGTCGTCGCGCTGCTGCCGGTCGCCGGCCTGCTCTTCATCGGCGGCGGCGTCCTCGGCGCCGGCATGCTCAACGACATCTCGCTGTCGCTGTTCGTGGGCCTCGCGGCCGGCGCGTACTCGTCGATCTTCATCGCCACCCCGCTCGTCGCCGACCTCAAGGAGCGCGACCCGGCGATCAAGGCCCTCAAGAAGCGCGTCCTGGCCAAGCGGGCCAGCGCCGCCGCCAAGGGCGAGTCCGCGGACGGCGACGCGTTCGCCGACGGCACCGAGGCCGCCGTCGTCGGCCCCCGGGCCGGACGCCGGGGCCGCGCCCAGGAGCACCGAGGATGACCGCCGGGGCCCAGGACGTCACCGGCCTCCTGCTCAGCCGCATCCGCGACGTACCGGACTACCCGAAGCCCGGCGTGCTGTTCAAGGACATCACGCCGCTGCTCGCGGACCCGGAGGCGTTCGGACTGCTCACCGACACCCTCGCCGGGCTGTGCTCCGCGCACGGCGCGACGAAGATCGTCGGCCTGGAGGCGCGCGGCTTCATCCTGGCCGCCCCGGTGGCCGTCCGCGCGGGCCTGGGCTTCATCCCGGTCCGCAAGGCCGGCAAGCTCCCCGGGGCCACGCTCCGCCAGGCGTACGAGCTGGAGTACGGCACCGCCGAGATCGAGGTGCACGCCGAGGACCTGGCCGCGGGCGACCGCGTCATGGTCATCGACGACGTCCTCGCCACCGGCGGCACGGCCGAGGCCTCCGTCGAGCTCATCCGCCGTGCCGGCGCCGAGGTCGCGGGCGTCGCCGTCCTCATGGAGCTGGGCTTCCTGCCGGGCCGCGCCCGTCTGGAGCCGGCCCTGAAGGGCGCTCCGCTCACGGCGCTGATCACCGTCTGACACCGGGCTCCGGCCCGTACGGGGCGCTCCGGGGAATCCCCGGGGCGCCCCCGTCGTTTTCCGGAGTGCCCCGGTCCGGCCGCCCGGGAGCGGATGCCGCCCGTGGCCGGATCCGTTCACTCCCCGGCCGCGTGAGCAGCGCGGGTCCGGGCTCGATACCATGGCCGTTCCGGGCCTGACCGGGGGACCCGGAGACGCACGAGGAGCGCTCTTGCCAGACGAGGCCCAGCCACTCTCCGCCGCGCAGCCCGACCCGAAGGCCGAAAAGGCCGCGCCGGGGACCGGCACGCCCCAGAACAAGCCCGCGGAGACCGGGCCCGCGCCCGCCGCGCCCGAGCCGGCCCCCGCGGCCGCTCCGGCCGCGCGCCCCGCGCCGACCGCGCCCGCCCGCTCGGGCGGCTCGTCCAACCGCGTCCGCGCCCGCCTCGCCCGGCTCGGCGTGCAGCGCTCCTCCCCGTACAACCCGGTCCTCGAACCGCTGCTCCGGATCGTCCGCTCCAACGATCCCAAGATCGAGACGGCCACGCTGCGCCAGATCGAGCGGGCCTACCAGGTCGCCGAGCGCTGGCACCGCGGCCAGAAGCGCAAGAGCGGCGACCCGTACATTACGCACCCGCTCGCCGTCACCACCATCCTCGCCGAGCTCGGCATGGACCCGGCGACCCTGATGGCCGGGCTCCTGCACGACACCGTCGAGGACACCGAGTACGGCCTCGACACCCTCCGCCGGGACTTCGGCGACCAGGTCGCGCTGCTCGTCGACGGCGTCACCAAGCTCGACAAGGTCAAGTTCGGCGAGGCCGCCCAGGCCGAGACCGTCCGCAAGATGGTCGTCGCCATGGCCAAGGACCCGCGCGTCCTGGTCATCAAGCTCGCCGACCGCCTGCACAACATGCGCACCATGCGCTACCTCAAGCGGGAGAAGCAGGAGAAGAAGGCCCGCGAGACCCTGGAGATCTACGCGCCCCTGGCCCACCGCCTGGGCATGAACACCATCAAGTGGGAGCTGGAGGACCTCGCCTTCGCGATCCTCTACCCCAAAATGTACGACGAGATCGTCCGGCTCGTCGCCGAGCGCGCCCCCAAGCGGGACGAGTACCTGGCCGTCGTCACCGACGAGGTCCAGGCCGACCTGCGCGCCGCCCGCATCAAGGCCACCGTCACCGGCCGCCCCAAGCACTACTACAGCGTCTACCAGAAGATGATCGTCCGCGGCCGGGACTTCGCGGAGATCTACGACCTGGTCGGCATCCGCGTCCTCGTGGACACCGTCCGCGACTGCTACGCGGCCCTCGGTACCGTCCACGCGCGATGGAACCCGGTCCCCGGCCGGTTCAAGGACTACATCGCGATGCCGAAGTTCAACATGTACCAGTCGCTGCACACGACGGTCATCGGACCCAACGGCAAGCCCGTCGAGCTCCAGATCCGCACCTTCGACATGCACCGGCGCGCCGAGTACGGCATCGCCGCGCACTGGAAGTACAAGCAGGAGGCCGTCGCCGGCGCCTCCAAGGTGCGCACCGACGTGCCGAAGAAGACCGGCAAGGACGACCACCTCAACGACATGGCGTGGCTCCGCCAGCTCCTCGACTGGCAGAAGGAGACCGAGGACCCCGGCGAGTTCCTGGAGTCCCTGCGCTTCGACCTCTCCCGCAACGAGGTCTTCGTCTTCACGCCCAAGGGCGACGTCATCGCGCTGCCTGCCGGCGCCACCCCCGTCGACTTCTCCTACGCGGTCCACACCGAGGTCGGCCACCGCACGATAGGGGCCCGGGTCAACGGGCGGCTCGTCCCGCTCGAATCGACCCTCGACAACGGCGACCTGGTCGAGGTCTTCACCTCCAAGGCCGCCGGCGCCGGTCCCTCCCGCGACTGGCTCGGCTTCGTCAAGTCCCCGCGCGCCCGCAACAAGATCCGCGCCTGGTTCTCCAAGGAGCGCCGGGACGAGGCCATCGAGCAGGGCAAGGACGCCATCGCGCGGGCCATGCGCAAGCAGAACCTGCCGATCCAGCGGATCCTCACCGGCGACTCCCTCGTCACCCTCGCCCACGAGATGCGCTACAGCGACATCTCCTCGCTGTACGCGGCGATCGGCGAGGGCCACGTCACCGCCCAGTCCATCGTGCAGAAGCTGGTCCAGGCGCTCGGCGGCGAGGAGGCCGCCACCGAGGACATCGACGAGTCCGCGCCGCCGACCCGCGGCCGCTCCAAGCGCCGCTCCAACGCCGACCCCGGCGTCGTCGTCAAGGGCGTCGAGGACGTCTGGGTGAAGCTGGCCCGCTGCTGCACCCCCGTCCCCGGCGACCCGATCATCGGCTTCGTCACCCGGGGCAGCGGGGTCTCGGTCCACCGCAGCGACTGCGTCAACGTGGACTCGCTGTCCCGTGAGCCGGAGCGGATCCTGGAGGTCGAGTGGGCCCCGACCCAGTCCTCGGTCTTCCTCGTCGCCATCCAGGTCGAGGCCCTGGACCGCTCCCGGCTGCTCTCCGACGTCACCCGGGTCCTCTCGGACCAGCACGTCAACATCCTCTCGGCGGCCGTCCAGACCTCCCGCGACCGGGTGGCCACCTCCCGCTTCACCTTCGAGATGGGCGACCCGAAGCACCTGGGCCACGTCCTGAAGGCCGTGCGGGGCGTGGAGGGCGTCTACGACGTGTACCGCGTGACCTCGGCCCGCCGGCCGTAGCGGTACGGACACACGAGGAGGGCGGTCCCGGTACGTACCGGGACCGCCCTCCTCGTCGTCGGGTGCCGGATCAGCCGCCGAACTCCTCCAGACCCTTCAGGGCCTGGTCGAGCAGGGCCTGGCGGCCCTCCAGCTCGCGCGAGAGCTTGTCGGCCTTGGCGTCGTTGCCGGCGGCGCGGGCCGCGTCGATCTGCTTGCGCAGCTTCTCGACCGCGTCCTGGAGCTGACCGGTCAGACCCGCGGCACGCGCGCGCGCCTCCGGGTTCGTCCGGCGCCACTCGGCCTCCTCGGCCTCCTGGATCGCCCGCTCCACCGCGTGCATCCGGCCCTCGACCTTGGGACGGGCGTCACGCGGGACGTGGCCGACGGCCTCCCAGCGCTCGTTGAGGGAGCGGAAGGCCGCGCGGGCCGCCTTCAGGTCCGTCACCGGGACGAGCTTCTCGGCCTCGGCCGCGAGCTCCTCCTTCAGCTTGAGGTTCTCGCCCTGCTCCGCGTCCCGCTCGGCGAAGACCTCGCCGCGCGCCGCGAAGAAGACGTCCTGGGCGCCGCGGAAGCGGTTCCACAGGTCGTCCTCGTGCTCGCGCTGGGCGCGGCCGGCCGCCTTCCAGTCCGTCATCAGCTCGCGGTAGCGGGCCGCCGTGGCGCCCCAGTCGGTGGAGTTCGACAGCGACTCCGCCTCCGCGACCAGGCGCTCCTTCGCCTTGCGGGCGTCCTCGCGCTGCGCGTCCAGGGACGCGAAGTGGGCCTTGCGGCGCTTCGAGAACGCCGAGCGGGCGTGCGAGAAGCGGTGCCACAGCTCGTCGTCGGACTTGCGGTCGAGCCGGGGAAGGCCCTTCCAGGTGTCCACGAGCGCCCGCAGCCGCTCGCCCGCCGAACGCCACTGCTCGCTCTGGGCCAGCTCCTCGGCCTCCGTGACGAGCTTCTCCTTGGCGGCACGCGCCTCGTCGGCCTGCTTCGCCTTCTGGGCCCGGCGCTCCTCGCGGCGCGACTCGACCGTCCCGACGAGCTTGTCCAGCCGGGCGGAGAGCGCGGCCAGGTCGCCGACGACGTGGTGCTCGTCGACCTGGTGCCGGATGTGCTCGATCGCCGCGTTGGCGTCCTTCGCCGAGAGGTCGGTGGTCCTCACCCGCTTCTCGAGGAGGCCGATCTCGACCACCAGGCCCTCGTACTTGCGCTCGAAGTAGGCCAGGGCCTCCTCGGGGGTGCCGGCCTGCCACGATCCGACGACCTGCTCACCCTCGGCCGTCCGCACGTACACGGTGCCCGTCTCGTCGACGCGGCCCCACGGGTCGCTGCTCACAGCGCCTCCTCACCATGATGCCGTCGCAGGGTCGCACCCCGCGGGCATCGTCCACAGTTTCCCGGCGGGCCTCGCCCGCCTTCCGCAGCGCGGCCGACGGCCCACGCTGCACACCGCCAATCTAGGCGAACCGCGGCCCGGCTGTCCGCACTCAGCGCGACCGAGATTCGACGGTCGGCCCGCCGGTGCGGACGCGCGGGCTCACTTCTTCGTGACGGTGGCCTTCTCGACGGTGACGGCCTTCTTCGGGGCGCCGTCCGTGGCGCCGCCCTCGACACCGGCCTTCGCGACCTCCTGGACCGCCTTGAGGCCGGCCGCGTCGATCTTCCCGAAGGGGGTGTAGGTCGGCGGCAGCTTGGTGTCCTTGTAGACGAGGAAGAACTGCGAGCCGCCGGTGCCCGGCTGTCCCGTGTTCGCCATGGCCACGGTGCCGGCCGGGAAGGTCACCGCGCCGTCCGCCCCCGCCTTGCCGAGGGAGTCCAGGTTCTCGTCCGGGATGGTGTAGCCGGGGCCGCCCGAGCCGGTGCCCTGGGGGTCGCCGCACTGGAGCACGAAGATGCCCTGCGTGGTGAGGCGGTGGCACTTGGTCCCGTCGAAGTACTTCTTGTCCGCGAGGTGCTTGAAGGAGTTCACCGTGCGCGGGGTCTTCGCCGCGTCCATGGTGATCGTGATGTCGCCCGCGTTGGTCTTGAGCGCCATGTCGTACGAAGCCTTCCGGTCCACGGTGAGCTTCGGCTCCGGGCTCTCGGACTCCTGGGACGGCGAGGGCGCCGGAGTGGTGGCCGTGTCGCCCGCCGCGCCGTCCGAGCCCTTCTTCGAGCCGTCCGACAGCGCCACCGAGGCGTACACGGCGCCGCCCGAGGCCAGCACCACCGCGAGGACGGCGGCGACGACGGTGTTGCGGCGCCTGTCCTTGCGGCGCTTCTCCTCCCGCCGCTGCTGCTGCCGCACGTACTTCTCCCTGGCAAGCTGCCGCCGCCGCTGATCGCTGGTGACCACCGGGTCCGCTCCTTGTCGCTCGTCTGTTCCTGTCCTGGCCGGATGTGCCCGTACCGTATACGGGTTGGCTGTGGAACCGGCACCGCCGGTAGGCTCTGATCTGCCGAATCCCGTCATTCCCGTGATTTCCGCGCCCCCGTGCCGGACGACATCTAAGGACGAACGTGCTGATTGCCGGGTTCCCCGCCGGGGCCTGGGGCACCAACTGCTACCTGGTCGCCCCCGCCGCAGGCGAGGAGTGCGTGATCATCGACCCCGGCCACCGGGCCGCCCAGGGAGTCGAGGAGACGCTCAAGAAGCACCGTCTCAAGCCCGTCGCCGTCGTCCTCACCCATGGACACATCGACCACGTCGCCTCCGTCGTCCCGGTGTGCGGCGCCCATGACGTCCCCGCGTGGATCCACCCGTCCGACCGCTACATGATGAGCGACCCGGAGAGGGCCCTCGGCCGCTCCGTCGGGATGCCCCTCATGGGCGAGCTGACCGTGGGAGAGCCCGACGACGTGCGCGAGCTCGCCGACGGCTCCGAGCTGAAGCTCGCCGGTCTGGAGTTCTCCGTCGCCCACGCGCCCGGCCATACCAAGGGGTCGGTGACCTTCCGGATGCCCGAGACCACGGAGGTCCCCTCCGTGTTCTTCTCCGGGGATCTGCTGTTCGCCGGCTCCGTCGGACGCACCGACCTGCCCGGCGGTGACATGGACGAGATGCTCGGATCGCTGGCCCGCGTGTGCCTGCCCCTCGACAACTCGACCGTGGTGCTGTCGGGACACGGTCCCCAGACGACCATCGGCCAGGAACGCGCCACCAACCCCTACCTCCGGCAGGTGGCCGCCGGCCTCGGGAGCCCCGACGCTCCCCGACGAGGAATGTGACGACTCACGTGAGCACCTTCAAGGCCCCCAAGGGCACGTACGACCTGCTGCCGCCCCGCTCCGCGACCTTCCTCGCGGTGCGCGAGGCGATCGCCACCCCGTTGCGGAACTCCGGCTACGGCTACGTCGAGACCCCCGGCTTCGAGGACGTGAAGCTGTTCTCCCGCGGTGTCGGCGAGTCCACCGACATCGTCAGCAAGGAGATGTACACCCTCACCACCAAGGGCGGTGAGGAGCTGGGGCTGCGCCCTGAGGGCACCGCGTCCGTCCTGCGCGCGGCGCTCCAGGGCAATCTGCACAAGCTCGGCAACCTGCCGGTCAAGCTCTGGTACTCCGGCTCGTACTACCGCTACGAGCGGGCCCAGGCGGGCCGCTACCGCCACTTCTCGCAGGTCGGCGCCGAGGCGATCGGCGCCGAGGACCCGGCGCTCGACGCCGAGCTGATCATCCTGGCCGACGGAGCCTACCGCTCCCTCGGCCTGCGGAACTTCCGCATCCTGCTGAACTCGCTCGGCGACAAGGAGTGCCGCCCGGTCTACCGGGAGGCCCTCCAGGACTTCCTGCGCGGGCTCGACCTCGACGAGGACACCCTGCGCCGCGCCGAGATCAACCCGCTGCGCGTCCTCGACGACAAGCGCGAGTCCGTGCAGAAGCAGCTGGTCGGCGCCCCGCTCCTGCGCGACTACCTGTGCGACGCGTGCAAGGCGTACCACGAGGAGGTGCGCGCCCTGATCACGGCGGCGGGCGTGGTCTTCGAGGACGACGACAAGCTGGTGCGCGGCCTGGACTACTACACCCGCACCACCTTCGAGTTCGTCCACGACGGTCTCGGCTCGCAGTCGGCGGTCGGCGGCGGCGGCCGCTACGACGGCCTCTCCGAGATGATCGGCGGCCCCGCGCTGCCGTCCGTCGGCTGGGCGCTCGGCGTGGACCGCACGGTCCTCGCCCTGGAGGCCGAGGGCGTCGCGCTCGACCTGCCCTCCGCCACCAGCGTCTTCGCCGTCGCCCTCGGCGAGGAGGCCCGCCGGATCCTCTTCGGCAAGGTCACCGAGCTGCGCAGGGCCGGGATCGCCGCGGACTTCTCCTTCGGTGGCAAGGGCCTCAAGGGCTCCATGAAGGACGCCAACCGCTCGGGCGCCCGCTTCGCCGTCGTGGCCGGCGAGCGCGACCTCGCCGAGGGCGTCGTCCAGCTCAAGGACATGGAGACCGGCGAACAGCGGGCGGTCGCCCTGGACGGCCTCCTGGACGCGGTACGGGCCGAACTGACCTGACGCCCGGTCGTACGGAGGAGGGGCCCGGTGCGCACGCGCGCCCGGGCCCTTCCTTATCTCCACCGAACGGTGGGCACGGGGCTCCGTACGGCAGAATGACCGTGCCCAGCAGCCCGCGAGCGATGGATCGGAAACATGACGAAAGCAGCGGTGGACGACCCGGCACCCGGCACGATCGGAGCGGGCCGCGCCTTCTCCTGGCTCCTGGTGATCACGGGCGCGGCCGGACTGCTCGCCGCCTGGGTCATCACGATCGACAAGTTCAAGCTCCTGGAGGATCCCGGCTTCACCCCCGGGTGCAGCCTCAACCCGGTCGTCTCCTGCGGCAACATCATGAAGAGCGAGCAGGCCTCGGTCTTCGGCTTCCCCAACCCGATGCTCGGCCTCGTCACGTACGGCATGGTGATCGCGATCGGCGTCGGCCTGCTCGCCGGGGCCCGCTACCGGCGCTGGTACTGGCTCGGCCTCAACGCCGGCACCCTCTTCGGCGTCGTCTTCTGCGCCTGGCTCACCTACCAGTCGCTGTACGAGATCAACGCGCTCTGCCTGTGGTGCTGCCTGGCCTGGGTCGGGACCATCGTCATGTTCTGGTACGTGACCTCGCACAACGTGCGCCACGGCGTGATCCCCGCCCCGGCCGGCCTGAGGACCTTCTTCGGCGAGTTCACCTGGGTCCTGCCCGCCCTGCACATCGGGATCATCGGCATGCTGGTCCTGACCCGCTGGTGGGACTTCTGGACGGGCTGATCCCGGCGACGTCGGACGGGCCGGCCCCGGCTCCGTTGTCGGCGGCGTGACCTAGGCTTCATGAACGTGGAGCCCGACCTCTTTACCGCAGCCGCCGAAGACCGCCAGGAGAAGGACCCGTCCAGCAGCCCGCTGGCCGTCCGGATGCGCCCCCGCACCCTCGACGAGGTGGTGGGGCAGCAGCACCTGCTCAAGCCCGGATCGCCGCTGCGCCGGCTCGTGGACGACGGCGACGGCGGCCCCGCCGGAGCCTCCTCCGTGATCCTCTGGGGCCCGCCGGGCATCGGGAAGACCACCCTGGCGTACGTCGTCTCGAAGGCCACGGACAAGCGGTTCGTGGAGCTGTCCGCCATCACCGCCGGCGTCAAGGAGGTCCGGGCCGTCATCGACGGGGCCCGGCGCGCGGTGGGCGGCTACGGCAAGGAGACCGTCCTCTTCCTCGACGAGATCCACCGCTTCTCCAAGGCCCAGCAGGACTCCCTGCTGCCGGCCGTCGAGAACCGCTGGGTGACGCTGATCGCCGCCACCACCGAGAACCCCTACTTCTCCGTGATCTCCCCGCTCCTCTCCCGCTCGCTGCTCCTCACCCTGGAGCCGCTGACCGACGAGGACCTGAAGGGGCTGCTCGCCCGGGCGCTCACGGACGAGCGCGGCCTCGGCGGGGCCGTGACCCTGCCGGAGGACGCCGAGTCCCACCTCCTCCGGGTCGCGGGCGGCGACGCCCGCCGCGCCCTGACCGCCCTGGAGGCCGCCGCCGGCGCGGCCCTCGCCAAGAAGGAGGCGGAGATCACCCTCCTGACGGTGGAGGAGACCGTCGACCGGGCCGCCGTGAAGTACGACCGGGACGGCGACCAGCACTACGACGTGGCCAGCGCGCTCATCAAGTCGATCCGGGGCTCGGACGTGGACGCGGCCCTGCACTACCTGGCGCGGATGATCGAGGCGGGGGAGGACCCGCGCTTCATCGCGCGGCGCCTGATGATCTCCGCGAGCGAGGACATCGGCCTCGCCGATCCGAACGCCCTGCCGATCGCCGTCGCCGCCGCCCAGGCCGTCGCCATGATCGGCTTCCCCGAGGCGGCGCTGACCCTGAGCCACGCCACCATCGCCCTGGCCCTGGCCCCGAAGTCGAACGCGGCGACGACCGCGATCGGCGCCGCCCTCGCGGACGTGCGGGGCGGCCTCGCGGGCCCGGTCCCGGCGCACCTGCGCGACGGCCACTACAAGGGCGCGGCCAAGCTCGGCCACGCGCAGGGGTACGTGTACCCGCACGACGTGCCGGGCGGCATCGCGGCCCAGCAGTACGCCCCGGACGCGATCCACGGCCGCCGGTACTACGAGCCCACCCGCCACGGCGGGGAGGCGAGGTACGCGGACGTGGTGGAGTGGACGCGGACGCGCCTGAAGGGCGAGGAGCGGTAGCGCGCTCAGGCGCGGGCGGCCTCGAAGAGCCGGTGCATCTCGCGGCGCAGCCCGGAGATCTCCCGCACCGGCTCGGGGAAGTCGAAGCGGGCGTCGAAGCAGTCCCCGGGGCCCGCGCTGAAGCGGACCCGCAGGCCGAAGCGGTCGAGGGCGAGCGGGGCCACGTCCCGGGTGGGGACGAGGGCGGCCGAGCGGTCGCCGAGCAGCGAGGTCAGCTCCCGCAGCCGGTCGCCGTGCGCCGCCGCCAGGTGCTGGAGGAGCTCCGTCTCGTGCGCGTGCAGCGGATCGGGGGCGGCGGCCGCGAACTCCTCGGCGTCGATCCCGGCGGTGCCCCACAGGTCGTCCACGCGCGCCTCCCCGACCTCCAGGCGCAGCATCATGCGGCCCTGCTCGGCGACGCCCGGCAGACAGGTCAGCCAGCCGGAGACCCAGGCGCGGCCCCGGATGCGGTGGGGGACGGAGACGGGGGCCACGTCCGTGAGTTCGAGCACGACCGGCAGCTCGTCGTCCACGGCGTGCGTGGCGGCCCGCACGGGCGGGGCGTCGGCGGGGTAGAGCAGGAAGACCTCACCGTCGGGGCCCACGGCCCGCGCCTCGGGCGCGAGCTGCTCGGGACGGTGCCCCTCGGCCCCCGGGATCAGCAGTACGCCGGAGCATGTACTCTGTACGAGAGTTCGTGTGCGCTCGGCTGCTGACGGCATCCGCGCGATTTCAAGTCCGCTGGGACGCGGCTGACCATGAGCTGATCGGACCTCCGTCGTATCGATGCCATCCAGGGCTTCATCCATGGATGGGGCGTCGTTCTTTGTGTTGCCGTCCGTGATGCGTGTGGTGTTCCCCGGGCGAGACATGCGATCTCCTTGAGTAAGGTGAGCCTAACCTAACCTACAACGGAGGTCTGGAGAACGTGCCTAACCAGTCGCGTCCCAAGGTCAAGAAGTCCCGTGCGCTCGGTATCGCGCTGACGCCGAAGGCCGTCAAGTACTTCGAGGCCCGCCCGTACCCGCCGGGCGAGCACGGCCGTGGTCGCAAGCAGAACTCGGACTACAAGGTCCGTCTGCTCGAGAAGCAGCGCCTGCGCGCCCAGTACGACATCAGCGAGCGCCAGATGGCGCGCGCCTACGACCGCGCCAAGAAGGCCGAGGGCAAGACGGGCGAGGCGCTGGTCGTCGAGCTCGAGCGTCGCCTCGACGCCCTGGTCCTGCGTTCGGGCATCGCCCGCACCATCTACCAGGCCCGCCAGATGGTCGTCCACGGCCACATCCAGGTCAACGGCCAGAAGGTCGACAAGCCGTCCTTCCGCGTCCGTCCGGACGACGTCGTCATGGTCCGCGAGCGCAGCCGCACCAAGCCGCTGTTCGAGGTCGCCCGTGAGGGTGGCTTCGCCGCCGACGGCGAGACCCCCCGCTACCTCCAGGTCAACCTGAAGGCGCTGGCGTTCCGCCTCGACCGCGACCCGAACCGCAAGGAGATCCCGGTCATCTGCGACGAGCAGCTGGTCGTCGAGTACTACGCCCGCTGACGCAGGCGCGGTACCACCCACGCGGTGTTCAGCCCGCCGCTTCCCCGCCCTTTCCGGTGGGGGAGCCGGCGGGCTTCCGCGTTCCCGGGACCCCCGCCGGCCGGCCCGTACGGAACGGGCGCGGCGCCGCCGGGCCGCCCGTGGCCGGATCCCGGCGCCCGGCGAGCGCCCGCTCCACCACCGCGTCCGCCGAGAGCCCCCGCCCCTCCCGGAACGCCTCCTCGTACGCCTCCGCGCCCAGCGCCTCGCGCGCCCGCCCCTCGCACAGCTCTCCCGGACCGCCGAACGACTCCGAGCCGAAGAGCCGGACGCCCACCGCGTCCCACAGGGACACCGCCGCCCCCTGGAGCACCGCCGCCTCCGCCGGATCCCCCTCGCTCACCGTCACGAGCGCCAGCAGCTCGATCGCCAGGACGAGCCCCACCAGGTCGTGGAAGGCGTGGTCGATCGCGACGCACTCGGTCAGCAGCTCCCGCGCCTCCCCGTACGCGTCCCGGGTCCACGCCGCGTACGCCAGGACGTAGAGGGCGTACGCCCGCGTCCACAGCTCCCCGCGCTCCTCGCAGATCTCCCGGACCTCCCGGCAGAGGGCCACCGCCCCCTCCAGGTCGCCCCGGAAGGCCCGCGCCATCGCCACCTCGACCTGGCCCATCAGCACGTTGCTGTTCAGCTCGCCCAGCTCCCGGTAGGAGTCGAGCGCCCGCCCGATCAGCTCCTCCGCGCGCGCCGTGTCGTCCGTGAGCAGCGCCAGACAGCCCATCCGGTGCGTCGCGTACGCCTCCGCCAGCGCGTTCCCCGAGGACCTGGCCCGCTCCCCGCACTCGTGGAGCGCCGCCACCGCCGCCGTGCCGTCCCCCTGGAGGACCGCCACGTACCCGAGCACCCACAGCGCCTTCAGCCGCGCCTCCTGGTGCCCGGACTCCAGGGCGAGCGCCCGGTCCAGCCAGTACCGGCCCTCCGAGAGGCGCCCGCAGCCCGCCCAGGCGAACCAGAGCGTGCCCGCCATGTGCTGGGCGAGGTGCGCGTCCTCCGGAAGCTCCAGGCACAGCTCCAGGGCCGCCCGCAGGTCGGGCAGCGCCACGTCCGTGCGCGCCGCCACCTCCGCCTGGCGCGGACTGAACCACTCCAGCTCGCACCAGGTGGCCAGGCCCATGTACCAGTCGCGGTGCCGGCGCCGCATCCGCTCCGTGTCGCCGAGCGCCGCCAGCCACTCCGCCCCGTACGCGGCGACCGTGTCCAGCATCCGGTAGGCCGGGCCCGCCGGCGTGTCCTCCCGCGACACGAGCGACTGAGCGAGCAGCCCGCCGAGCAGGTCCAGGATCCGCTCCGGCGGCAGCTCGCGGCCCCCGCACACGTACTCCACCGCCTCCAGGTCGAAGGGGCCCGCGAACACCGAGAGCCGCGCCCACAGCAGCCGCTCCGGGGGCGTGCACAGCTCGTGGCTCCAGCCGATCGCCGTCCGCAGTGCCCGGTGGCGGGGAAGCGCCCCGCGCTCGCCGTCCGCGAGGAGCCGGAAGCGGTCGTCGAGCCGCTGCAGCATCTGCTCGGGGGAGAGCAGGGGCAGCCGCCCGGCCGCCAGTTCGAGGGCGAGCGGAATCCCGTCGAGCCGCCGACACAACTCCCTTACGGCCTGCGGCACTTCGGAGACCGTACGGTCGGGGCCCGTGACCGTGCTCGCACCGTCCGGGCCCGCGAGGGCGTCCGTGCCGCCGAGGTGCGCGAAGGCGTCCGTGCCGCCCGTGCCCGCCGACGTTCCCGGCAGCACCGGGGCCCCCGCCTCGGCCGCCCGTTCCGCCAGCAGCGCCACCGCGTCCGCCTCGCCCATCGGCGCCAGCGGGAACACCGCCTCGCCCGCCACCCGCAGCGGCCTGCGCCCGGCCGCGAGGACGGTGAGGCCCGGCGCGTGCGCGAGCAGCTCCCGCACCAGCGGGGCGCAGCTCTCCACCAGGTGCTCGAAGCCGTCGAGGACCAGCAGGACGTGCCGCTCCGCGAGGTGCTCCACCAGCACCTCGCGCGGCGGCCTCGGCGTGTGGTCCGTGAGCCCGAGCGCCTCGGCCAGGGCGTGCGCCACCAGGTCCGGGTCGCGCAGGGACGCGAGCCCGGCGAACCGGACCCCGTCGCCGTAGCGTTTCTGCACCCCGGCGGCCGTCCGCAGCGCGAGCCGCGTCTTGCCGACCCCGCCCACGCCCACGACCGTGACCAGGCGGGACGTTCCGAGGAGCGCCGTCAGTGCGGCCTGCTCGGCGGCCCGTCCGACGAACCGGTTCAGCTCCACCGGGAGATTGCTCCGTCGCATGGGACACGGAGCGTACTCACCCGCGCGCGCTGCGTACAACCGGATCCCGTGACGGGCGTCTCGCGCACGGTAATGCGGTACGGCGCGACAGCCCGGGCGCGATAGGGTCGGGGGACGACTTTCACAAGGCCCAACGACAGCAGAGAGCGGTGCAGCGTGACCGGTGGAGAGGTTGCCGGGATCCTGGTGGCCGTCTTCTGGGCGATCCTCGTCTCCTTCCTCGCCGTGGCGCTGGCGAGGCTGGCGCAGACGCTCAGGGCGACCACCAAGCTCGTGGCGGACGTGACGGAGCAGGCCGTTCCCCTGCTCGCCGAGGCCTCCGCGACCGTGCGGTCGGCGCAGACCCAGCTCGACCGGGTCGACGCCATCGCCTCGGACGTCCAGGAGGTCACCTCCAACGCCTCCGCGCTCTCCACCACCGTCGCCTCCACCTTCGGCGGCCCGCTCGTCAAGGTGGCCGCCTTCGGCTACGGCTTGCGCCGGGCGCTCGGCCGGAGCCGGGACGGGGAGGAGGCGCCGCGCGCCTCCGCGCGCCGCACCGTGATCGTCGGCCGTACCGTGCCGTCCATGCGCCGCCGGAAGCAGAAGGGCTGACCCGAGATGTTCCGCCGCACGTTCTGGTTCACGGCCGGCGCAGCCGCCGGCGTGTGGGCCACCACCAAGGTCAACCGGAAGCTGAAGCAGCTGACCCCCGAGAGCCTCGCGGCCCAGGCCGCGAACAAGGCCGTCGAAACCGGCCACCGGCTCAAGGACTTCGCCCTCGACGTGAGGGCGGGCATGGTCCAGCGGGAGGCCGAGCTGGGGGAGGCGCTCGGACTCGACGCCCCCGCCGACCCGGCCGAGGCACAGGGCCGGGAGCTCCCGGAGCCCCGCCGCAGGACCGCACTCGGTCCCACCCCGCCTTCGTATTTCACCCTTCCCAAGAGTTCGTACAACCGGAATGAGGACCACTGATGGAGTCGGCTGAAATCCGCCGCCGCTGGCTGAGCTTCTTCGAGGAGCGCGGGCACACCGTCGTCCCTTCGGCGTCGCTCATCGCGGACGACCCGACTCTGCTGCTCGTCCCCGCCGGCATGGTGCCCTTCAAGCCCTACTTCCTGGGCGAGGTCAAGCCGCCCTTCTCGCGCGCCTCCAGCGTGCAGAAGTGCGTGCGCACCCCCGACATCGAAGAGGTCGGCAAGACCACCCGCCACGGCACGTTCTTCCAGATGTGCGGCAACTTCTCCTTCGGCGACTACTTCAAGGAAGGCGCCATCAAGCTCGCCTGGGAGCTGCTGACCACCCCGGTGGAGCACGGCGGCTACGGGCTGGAGCCGGAGAAGCTCTGGATCACGGTCTACGAGCAGGACGACGAGGCCGAGCGCATCTGGCGCGACGTCGTCGGCGTCCCCGCCGAGCGCATCCAGCGCCTCGGCATGGGCCCCAACTTCTGGTCCATGGGCGTCCCCGGCCCCTGCGGCCCCTGCTCCGAGATCAACTACGACCGCGGCCCCGAGTTCGGCGTCGAGGGCGGCCCGGCCGTCAACGACGAGCGGTACGTGGAGATCTGGAACCTGGTCTTCATGCAGTACGAGCGCGGGGAGGGCTCCGGCAAGGAGGACTTCCCGATCCTCGGTGACCTGCCCGCCAAGAACATCGACACGGGCCTCGGCCTGGAGCGCCTGGCGATGATCCTCCAGGGCGTCCAGAACATGTACGAGACGGACACCCTCAAGGTCGTCATCGACAAGGCCACCGAGCTGACCGGCGTGCAGTACGGCAGCAGCCACGAGAGCGACGTCTCGCTCCGCGTGGTCGCCGACCACATGCGCACCTCCGTCATGCTCATCGGCGACGGCGTCACCCCCGGCAACGAGGGCCGCGGCTACGTGCTGCGCCGCATCATGCGCCGCGCCGTCCGCAACATGCGCCTGCTCGGCGCCACCGGTCCGGTCGTCCAGGACCTCGTCGACACCGTGATCGGGACGATGGGCGAGCAGTACCCCGAGCTGGTCACCGACCGCAAGCGCATCGAGACCGTCGCCCTCGCCGAAGAGGCCGCCTTCCTGAAGGCCCTCAAGGGCGGCACCAACATCCTCGACACCGCCGTCACCGAGACCAGGGCCGGCGGCGGCACGGTCCTCTCCGGCGACAAGGCGTTCCTGCTCCACGACACCTGGGGCTTCCCGATCGACCTCACCCTGGAGATGGCCGCCGAGCAGGGCCTCTCCGTGGACGAGGACGGCTTCCGCCGCCTGATGAAGGAGCAGCGGGACCGGGCCAAGGCCGACGCCAAGGCCAAGAAGACCGGCCACGCCGACATGACCGCGTACCGGGAGATCGCCGACACCAGCGGCGCCACGCGGTTCACCGGCTACACCAACACCGAGGGCGAGACCACGGTCGTGGGCCTCCTCGTCAACGGCGTCCCCTCGCCGGCCGCCACCGAGGGCGACGAGGTCGAGGTCGTCCTCGACCGCACCCCGTTCTACGCCGAGGGCGGCGGCCAGATCGCCGACCAGGGCCGGATCAAGCTGCACAGCGGCGCCGTCATCGACATCCGCGACGTGCAGCAGCCGGTCCCGGGCGTCTCGGTGCACAAGGGCTCCGTGCAGGTCGGCGAGGTGACCGTGGGCGCCACCGCCTACGCCGCCATCGACGTGCGCCGCCGCCGGGCCATCGCCCGCGCCCACTCGGCCACCCACCTCACCCACCAGGCCCTGCGCGACGCCCTCGGCCCGACGGCCGCCCAGGCCGGTTCCGAGAACCAGCCCGGCCGCTTCCGCTTCGACTTCGGCTCGCCGAACGCCGTCCCCGGCGCCGTCCTCACCGACGTCGAGCAGAAGATCAACGAGGTCCTCTCGCGCGAGCTGGAGGTCCACGCCGAGGTCATGCCGATCGACGAGGCCAAGCGCCAGGGCGCCATCGCCGAGTTCGGCGAGAAGTACGGCGAGCAGGTCCGCGTCGTCACCATCGGCGACTTCTCCAAGGAGCTGTGCGGCGGCACGCACGTCCACAACACCGCCCAGCTGGGCCTGGTGAAGCTGCTCGGCGAGTCCTCGATCGGCTCCGGCGTGCGCCGCATCGAGGCCCTGGTCGGCGTCGACGCGTACAACTTCCTCGCCAGGGAGCACACGGTCGTCGCCCAGCTCCAGGAGCTGGTCAAGGGCCGCCCGGAGGAGCTGCCGGAGAAGATCTCCGCCATGCTCGGCAAGCTGAAGGACGCCGAGAAGGAGATCGAGAAGTTCCGCGCGGAGAAGGTCCTCCAGGCCGCCGCCGGCCTCGTCGACTCCGCCCGCGACGTCCGCGGCGTCGCCCTGGTCACCGGCCAGGTCCCGGACGGCACCACCGCCGACGACCTGCGCAAGCTGGTCCTGGACGTGCGCGGCCGGATCTCGGGCGGCCGTCCGGCCGTCGTCGCCCTGTTCACCACGGTCAACGGCAAGCCGCTGACGGTCATCGCCACCAACGAGGCCGCCCGCGAGCGCGGCCTCAAGGCCGGCGAGCTGGTCCGCACGGCCGCCAAGACCCTCGGCGGCGGTGGCGGCGGCAAGCCGGACGTCGCCCAGGGCGGCGGGCAGAACCCGGAGGCCGTCGGCGAGGCCATCGCCGCCGTCGAGCGCCTCGTGGTGGAGACGGCGTGACGATGCGCCGCGGCCGCCGCATCGCGGTCGACGTCGGGGACGCCCGGATCGGGGTCGCCTCGTGCGACCCCGACGGGGTCCTCGCCACGCCGGTGGAGACCGTGCCGGGACGCGACGTCCCGGCCGCCCACCGGCGGCTCCGCCAGATCGTCGAGGAGTACGAGCCGATCGAGGTCGTCGTGGGCCTGCCCCGCTCGCTCAGCGGGCGGGAGGGCCCGGCCGCGACCAAGGTCCGCGCCTTCGCCCGGGAGATGGCCAAGGGCATCGCCCCCGTGCCGGTCCGGCTGGTCGACGAGCGGATGACGACGGTCACCGCCACCCAGGGCCTGCGGGCCTCCGGGGTGAAGTCGAAGAAGGGCCGGTCCGTCATCGACCAGGCGGCCGCTGTGATCATCCTCCAGAACGCTCTTGAGTCCGAACGGGTATCGGGTAATCCTCCCGGCGAGGGCGTCGAAGTGGTCATCTGATCGCGATACGGTAACGTTCCGCGCGATGCGGCGGTGTTCGAACAGCCCCCGCACTACGTAGAGGCGGATCGTCCGGAAGCCTCGCGGCTGTTTTGGGGATCGATGACTGAGTATGGCCGGAGCCCGGGCTCCGAACCGTGGCACCCCGGGGACCCGCTCTACGGGGACCAGGGGTGGGAGGGCCAGCAGCAGTACCCGCATCCGCAGCAGGCGAACCAGTACGGCGGCCAGGACCCGTACGGGCAGGGCGGCCAGGGATACGGGGGCGACCCCTATCAGCAGCAGTACCCGCAGCAGCCGGAGGCCTACGCCGATCCGGGTTACCGGCAGCCGCAGCAGCACGAGCCGCAGTACCGCCAGCAGCAGCCGTACGACCAGCACCAGCAGCAGTACGGAGCGGGGCACCCGGGCGGTTACGACACGCCCGGGCACCTCGGACAGCAGTACGACGGCAACTGGGAGACCGGCCAGGCGGCGATGGTCTACGGCACGCCCCCGGCCGACCCGTACGGCGGCCAGAACCCGGACCTGTACGGCACGCCCGAGGCGTACCCGCCGCCCCGGCCGCCCGGCCACCGGCAGGACCCGCCGGAGCCGGTGGCCGACTGGGCCCCGGAGGAGGAGACGCGCCGGGAGCCGGAGCCGGAGGAGGAGAACCACCCCTTCTTCACCGGTGAGGACGACCGCGGCGCCGGGCGTGGCGGCGGGGACGACCGCGACCACGACGACTACGACGACGAGTACGACGAGGAGCCGGCGCGCGGCCGGGGCTCCCGCGGCGACGACCGCGACCGCCGCGGCAAGGAGAAGAAGCGCAAGGGCAAGAACGGCGTGGCCTGCCTGGTCGTCGCCGTCGTTCTGGTGGGCGGCGTCGGCGGCGTCGGCTACTTCGGCTACCAGTTCTGGCAGGGCCGCTTCGCCGAGGTGCCGGACTACGCGGGCAGCGGCACCGGCGAGGTCCAGGTCGAGATCCCGAAGGGGTCCCTCGGGACCCAGATCGGCAACATCCTCAAGCAGGCCGGTGTGGTGAAGAGCGTCGACGCCTTCGTCGCGGCGCAGCAGAAGAACCCCGACGGCAACTCCATCCAGGACGGCGTCTACACGCTGAAGAAGGAGATGTCGGCGGAGAGCGCGGTCAAGCTGATGCTCACCCCGGCGAGCCAGGCCAAGCTCATCATCCCCGAGGGCAAGCGGAACGCCTGGGTCTACGAGGCGCTCGACCAGCGCCTCGACCTCAAGCCCGGCACCACCAAGGAGATCGCGCTCACGAAGACGGACTCCCTGGGCCTGCCCGACTGGGCCAAGAAGCACCCCGACATCAAGGACCCGCTGGAAGGATTCCTCTTCCCGGCGAGCTACCCGGTCGCCAAGGGCAGCAAGCCCGAGGACGCCCTGCGCAAGATGGTCGCCCGCGCGAACCAGGAGTACGGCAAGCTGGAGCTGGACGCGAAGGCGAAGGCCCTGGGCGTCGGGGGACCGTGGGAACTCGTCACGATCGCGAGCCTGGTCCAGGCGGAGGGCAAGACCCACGACGACTTCCGCAGGATGGCGGAGGTGGTCTACAACCGCCTCGAACCGGACAACCGGGAGACGTACCAGCTGTTGCAGTTCGACTCGACCCTCAACTACCTGAAGGGTCAGAGCGAGATCAAGATCTCGGAGAAGGAAGCCAACAGCAACACCGACCCGTACAACACCTACAAGCACAGGGGGCTGCCGCCCGGGCCGATCGGCAACCCCGGCAACGAGGCGCTGGCCGCCATGGTCGACCCGACCAAGGACGGCTGGATCTACTTCGTGGCCACGGACGGCATGAACAAGACCGAGTTCGCCAAGACGCACGACGAGTTCCTCAAGCTGAAGGACAAGTTCAATGCCAACTCGAACCAGTGAGACGGCCCGCCGCGCCGCCGTCCTCGGTTCGCCGATCGCCCACTCCCTCTCCCCGGTCCTGCACCGCGCCGCGTACGCCGAACTCGGCCTCCACGACTGGTCGTACGAGCGCTTCGAGATCGACGAGGCGGCGCTGCCGGGGTTCGTGGGCGAGCTGGACGGCAGCTGGGCCGGGCTCTCGCTGACCATGCCGCTCAAGCGGGCGATCATCCCGCTGCTCGACGGGATCAGCGACACGGCCGCGTCCGTGGAGGCGGTCAACACCGTCGTCCTCCACGAGGACGGACGGCGGGTCGGCGACAACACCGACGTCCCCGGCATGATCGCCGCCCTGCGCGAGCGGGGCGTCGAGAAGGTGGAGGCCGCAGCCGTCCTCGGCGCCGGCGCCACCGCCTCCTCCGCGCTCGCCGCCCTCGCCCGCGTCTGCGCGGGACCCGTCACCGCGTACGTGCGCAGCGAGGCGCGTGCCGAGGAGATGCGCGGCTGGGGCGAACGGCTCGGCGTGGACGTGCGCACCGCCGACTGGGAGCGCGCGGCGGAGGCCTTCGACGCCCCGCTGGTGATCGCGACCACCCCCGCCGGCACGACGAACGCCCTGGCGGCCGCCGTCCCGGACGCCGTCGGCACCCTCTTCGACGTCCTCTACGACCCCTGGCCGACCCCACTGGCCGCCGCCTGGTCCGACCGCGGCGGCAAGGTCGTCGGCGGCCTCGACCTCCTCGTCCACCAGGCCGTCCTCCAGGTCGAGCGGATGACGGGCCGCGCGCCGGCCCCGCTCGCCGCCATGAGGGCGGCGGGGGAAGAGGCGCTGGCCGCCCGATAGGCTCCGACCGGCGCCGGCACCGGTCGGAGCCGGAGGGGGAACACGGGGGAAATGAACGGGGAACCGGTGCTGGCGTCCAAGGGGGACGCAGCCTTCGACTTGATGCGCTTTCTGTACGTGGGGTTCTTCAGCGACCTGCCCGCATGGGTGCGGTACACCGTGCTCGGACTCCTCGGCGTGGCCGTCGTGCACGGCCTCCTCTCCTGGTCACGGGGCAGATCGCGGGACAGGGCCTCCTCCGCCCCGGAGGGCGGGTGAGTCGTTCCGGAATCTGAGACTCCGGTCCGCTGGTCGGACATGCGACCACATGACCTCTCCGACGTGGGAGGATCGGGTGTGGCGGGCCAGGGCCGCGCACCCGGGCGCGCCGTCGCAGTGCCAGGCGCGAGCATGAGGAGCATCGTTGAGCAGGTTGCGTTGGCTGACGGCCGGCGAATCCCACGGACCCGCGCTGGTCGCGACCCTTGAGGGTCTGCCCGCGGGTGTTCCGGTCACCACGGAGCTGGTGGCGGACCACCTCGCACGGCGACGCCTCGGGTACGGACGCGGCGCCCGGATGAAGTTCGAGCAGGACGAGATCACCTTCCTCGGCGGCGTCCGGCACGGGCTCTCCCTCGGGTCGCCGATCGCCGTCATGGTGGGCAACACCGAGTGGCCCAAGTGGGAGAAGGTCATGTCGGCCGACCCGGTCGACCCCTCGGAGCTCAAGGAGACGGGCCGCAACGCGCCCCTGACCCGGCCCCGCCCCGGCCACGCCGACCTCGCCGGCATGCAGAAGTACGGCTTCGACGAGGCCCGGCCGATCCTGGAGCGCGCCAGCGCCCGCGAGACCGCCGCCCGCGTCGCCCTCGGCGCCGTCGCCCGCTCCTTCCTCAAGGAGGCCGCCGGCATCGAGATCGTCTCGCACGTCGTCGAGCTGGCCGCCGCCAAGGCCCCGTACGGCGTCTACCCGACCCCCGCCGACGTCGAGAAGCTCGACGCCGACCCGGTCCGCTGCCTCGACGCCGACGCGTCGAAGGCGATGGTCGCCGAGATCGACCAGGCCCACAAGGACGGCGACACCCTCGGCGGCGTGGTCGAGGTCCTGGCGTACGGCGTGCCCGTCGGCCTCGGCTCGCACGTCCACTGGGACCGGCGCCTCGACGCCCGCCTCGCCGCCGCCCTCATGGGCATCCAGGCCATCAAGGGCGTCGAGGTCGGCGACGGCTTCGAGCTCGCCCGCGTGCCCGGCTCCCGGGCCCACGACGAGATCGTCAGGACCGACGAGGGCATCAGGCGCTCCTCCGGCCGCTCCGGCGGCACCGAGGGCGGCCTCACCACCGGCGAACTGCTTCGCGTCCGCGCCGCGATGAAGCCCATCGCGACCGTCCCGCGCGCCCTCGCCACCGTCGACGTCGCCACCGGCGAGGTCGCCGCCGCCCACCACCAGCGCTCCGACGTCTGCGCCGTCCCCGCCGCCGGCATCGTCGCCGAGGCCATGGTCGCGCTCGTCCTCGCGGACGCCGTCCTGGAGAAGTTCGGCGGCGACAGCGTCCCCGAGACCCGGCGCAACGTGCGGTCGTACCTCGACAACCTGCACATCCGGTGACCGCCGGACCCCTGGTCGTCCTCGTCGGGCCGATGGGCTCCGGCAAGTCCACGGTGGGCGCGCTCCTGGCCGAACGCCTCGGCGCGCCCTACCGGGACACCGACGCCGACATCGTCGCCGCCGAGGGACGCGAGATCTCCGACATCTTCGTCGAGGACGGCGAGGAGCACTTCCGCGCCCTGGAGCGGGACGCCGTCGCCCGGGCCGTCGCCGGGCACGAGGGCGTCCTCGCCCTCGGCGGCGGCGCGGTCCTCGACGCCGGCACCCGCGAGCTGCTCGCCGGGCTGCCCGTCGCGTACCTCTCCATGGACGTCGAGGAAGCGGTCCGCCGCGTCGGCCTCAACACCGCGCGGCCGCTGCTCGCCGTCAACCCGCGCCGCCAGTGGCGCGAGCTGATGGAGGCGCGCCGCCACCTCTACACCGAAGTCGCCCGGGTCGTCGTCGCCACCGACGACCGCACCCCCGACGAGGTCGCGGACGCGGTCCTCTCGGCACTGGAACTCAAGAAGGACGCATGACGACGGACCAGGACGTGACCCGCATCCACGTGGCCGGCAGCGCGGGCACGGACCCCTACGAGGTGCTGGTCGGCCGACAGCTCCTCGGCGAGCTGCCGGGCCTGATCGGCGACCGGGCCAAGCGGGTCGCCGTGATCCACCCCGAGGCCCTCGCCGACACCGGCGAGGCGCTGCGCGCCGACCTCGCGGACCAGGGCTACGAGGCGGTCGCCATCCAGGTGCCGAACGCCGAGGAGGCCAAGACCGCCGAGGTCGCCGCCTACTGCTGGAAGGCCCTGGGCCAGACCGGCTTCACCCGCACCGACGTCGTCGTCGGCGTCGGCGGCGGCGCCACCACGGACCTGGCCGGCTTCGTCGCCGCGACCTGGCTGCGGGGCGTGCGCTGGATCGCCGTGCCGACCACCGTCCTGGCGATGGTCGACGCGGCCGTCGGCGGCAAGACGGGCATCAACACCGCCGAGGGCAAGAACCTCGTCGGCGCCTTCCACCCGCCCGCCGGGGTCCTCTGCGACCTCGCGGCCCTCGACTCGCTGCCGGTCCACGACTACGTCAGCGGCCTCGCGGAGATCATCAAGGCCGGCTTCATCGTCGACCCGGTGATCCTCGACCTCATCGAGGAGGACCCGCAGGCGGCCCGCACCCCGGCCGGACCGCACACCGCCGAGCTGCTCGTCCGCTCGATCAGGGTCAAGGCCGAGGTCGTCTCCGGCGACCTCAAGGAGTCCGGCCGCCGCGAGATCCTCAACTACGGCCACACCCTCGCCCACGCCATCGAGAAGAACGAGCGCTACAAGTGGCGCCACGGCGCCGCCGTCTCCGTCGGCATGGTCTTCGCCGCCGAACTCGGCCGCCTCGCCGGCCGCCTCGACGACGCCACCGCCGACCGGCACCGCGCGATCCTGGAGTCCGTCGGCCTGCCGCTCAGCTACCGCGGCGACCAGTGGCCCAAGCTCCTGGAGACCATGAAGGTCGACAAGAAGTCCCGCGGCGACCTGCTGCGGTTCATCGTGCTCGACGGGCTCGCCAAGCCCACCGTCCTGGAGGGCCCCGACCCGGCCGTCCTGATCGCGGCGTACGGCGAGGTGTCCGCGTGAGCGAGCCGCGTCCGGTACTGGTGCTCAACGGCCCCAACCTGGGCCGGCTCGGCTCCCGCGAGCCCGACATCTACGGCGCCACCTCCTACAAGGGGCTCGTCGAGTCCTGCCGCACCCTCGGCGCGGAGCTCGGCTTCGACGTCGAGGTGCGGGAGACCAACGACGAGGGCGAGATGATCCGCTGGCTCCACGAGGCGGCGGACGGCTCGGTCCCGGTGGTCGTGAACCCCGGGGCGTTCACGCACTACTCGTACGGGATGAGGGACGCGGCCGCCCAGCGGACCGCGCCGCTCATCGAGGTGCACATCTCGAACCCGTACGCCCGCGAGGAGTTCCGGCACACCTCGGTGATCGCGGCCGTGGCGACCGGGACGGTCGCCGGGTTCGGCATCGGCTCCTACCGGCTGGCGCTGCGGGCGCTCGCCGAGGAACTCTCCGACTGACGGGACTCCCGCCGACGGGATTCCCGTCCGGGGCAGTCCTGCCGACGGGATTCCCGCCGACGGCATCCCCGTCCAGGGGGCTCCCGCCGAAGGGATTCCCGCCGGCGGGGCACCGGAAAGCGTCCCCGGCCGTTCCCCCCGTGGGGGCCGGGGGCGGTAACGTTTCGCCGTCCGGGTACACGACCGGCCCCGGAAGACGACAGGCGTACGAGACGGAGTGGCACCGGATGCAGCACGCAGTGGGGGGTCCGCTGCCACCGCACGAGCGGTCGGGCGAGACGCCCGGACCCGGCCCCGGGGCGGGGGACGCCCCCTACTCCAGGACGGGACCGGGCACGGGACCGGTGCCGGGCACCGGCTCCCGCCTCGGCGTCCACCCGGCCGTCCCGAGCGGGACCTCCGGGCCCCGGCACCCGGCGCCGCCCGCGGCGCCCCCGCACCCGGCGCCCCCGGCCCCGCCTTCCGCGGCACCGGGGACGCAGGGCTGGGGCGCGGTCGCCTCCGGCGGCATACCCGGGCACTCCCCGGCCCCCCACCCTTCAGCACCCCACTCCTCGGCCCCCCAGCCCCCGGCCGCCCCCCGGCCCACCGCCGCGCCCCAGTACCCCGCCGCCCCGCCGGCCCCCCGCGCCGACCCCACCGGGCACGTCCCGGTCGCGCCCCTCGCGCCGCCCGTGGAGCACGGGGCCGGGACCGGCGGCGCGACCCTGGCCGTGCTGCTCATCGGCCCCGCCGGCGCCGGCAAGACGACCGTCGCCCGGCACTGGGCGCAGCGCCGCCGCGTGCCCACCGCGCACATCAGCCTCGACGACGTCCGCGAATGGGTCTGCTCGGGCTTCGCCGACCCCCAGTCCGGATGGAACGAGCACTCCGAGGCGCAGTACCGGCTCGCCCGCCGCACCTGCGGCTTCGCCGCGCGCAACTTCCTCGCCAACGGCATCTCCTGCATCGTCGACGACGCCGTCTTCCCCGACCGGCCCGTCGTCGGCCTCGGCGGCTGGAAGCGCCACGTCGGCCCCGGCCTGCTGCCCGTCGTCCTCCTGCCCGGCCTGGAGGTCGTCCTGGAGCGCAACGCCGAGCGCAGCGGCAACCGGCGCCTCTCGGACGAGGAGGTCGCGGCCATCCACGGCCGGATGGCCGGCTGGTACGGCTCCGGCCTGCCGATCATCGACAACTCCACGTACGACGTCGAGACCACCGCCCGCGTCCTCGACGACGTCCTCGCCCGCGCGATCGCGAGCCCGCCCTCCTGGTGAGGCCGTGCCCGTCGCGGGCCCCGGTCGGCCGTCCCGAACAGGCCGGGGCGGCCCGCTCCTCGTAGGCTCGGAGCATGTCAGAGGTGTATGCGGACCGCCGTGTACGGCTGCGCGACCGGTGCGCGGCCGCGGGCAGCCCGGCGGCCCTGGTCTCCCGCCCCGCCAACGTCCGCTATCTCGCGGGCGGCTCCCCGCCGGGCGCCGTCCTGCTCGTCGGCCCCGAACCGGAGGCCGACGTCCTGCTCTGCCCCGTCCCGCCCGGGGGCGAACCGGCCGACGGACGGCTCGACGAACTGCTCCGGCAGCAGGTCCTGCCCACCGGGGGCGGCGACCCGGCCGTCGCGGCCGTCGACCTCGCCCGCCGGACGGGCGCCGACGCGCTCGCCGTCGAGGAGCACCACCTGACGGTGGCCCGGCACCGGGCCATGGGCACCGTCGCGGCCGCGCCCCGCCTCACCGACCTGGCCTGCGCCGTGGAGCAGCTCAGGATCGTCAAGGACGAGGACGAGATCGGCTGCCTGCGGATCGCCGCCGAGATCGCCGACCAGGCCCTCGGCGAACTCCTCGAATCCATCCTGGTGGGACGGACCGAGCGCCACCTCGCCCTGGAGCTGGAGCGCCGGCTCGTCGACCACGGTGCCGACGGGGCCGCCTTCCCGACCTCGGTGGCGACCGGCCCGCACTCCGGCCGCCGCAGGCACCGGCCCACCGACCGCCGGGTCGAGGAGGGTGATTTCCTCTCCGTCTGCCTCGGCGCCGACTACCGCGGCTACCGGTGCGAGATCGGCCGCACGTTCGTCATCGGCACCACCCCCGCCCAGTGGCAGATCGAGCTGTACGAGCTCGTCTTCGCCGCTCAGCGGGCCGGCCGGGAGTCGCTCGTGCCCGGCGCCGAGTACCGGGACGTGGACCGGGCGGCCCGCCGGATCCTGAAGGCGGCGGGGCACGCGGAGGCGGCCGTACCCCTCACCGGGCACGGTGTGGGGCTCGAAATCGACGAGGACCCGCAGTTGTCACCCTCGGCCATGGGTAAACTGGACGCTTGTGTGCCGGTCACCGTCGAACCGGGGGTCCACCTCCCGGGCCGGGGCGGGGTCCGGATCGATGACACGCTCGTCGTGCGCCAGGAGGCGGACGGCGGACCCGAGCTACTCACCATCACGACCAAGGAGCTGCTCGCGCTGTAGGGCGCGCACGCCTCCCCGGTCCCACGTCAGTCCAGAGTCCAGGAGATTCCGCAACCGTGGCTTCCACGAACGACCTCAAGAACGGCATGGTGCTCAAGCTCGAAGGCGGCCAGCTCTGGTCCGTCGTCGAGTTCCAGCACGTCAAGCCCGGCAAGGGCCCGGCCTTCGTGCGCACCAAGCTCAAGAACGTGCTGTCCGGCAAGGTCGTCGACAAGACCTTCAACGCGGGCGTCAAGGTCGAGACGGCCACCATCGACCGTCGTGACATGCAGTTCTCCTACATGGACGGCGACTACTTCGTCTTCATGGACATGGAGACGTACGACCAGCTGCACGTCGACCGCAAGTCGGTCGGCGACGCCGCGAACTTCCTGATCGAGGGCTTCACCGCCTCCGTCGCGCAGCACGAGGGCGAAGTGCTCTACGTCGAGCTCCCGGCCGCCGTCGTCCTGACGATCCAGCACACCGACCCGGGCGTCCAGGGCGACCGCTCCACCGGTGGCACCAAGCCCGCCACCCTGGAGACCGGCCACGAGATCCAGGTCCCGCTCTTCATCACCACCGGTGAGAAGATCAAGGTCGACACGCGCAGCAGCGACTACCTCGGCCGGGTGAACGACTAACCGTGGCCGCCCGGAGCAAGGCCCGCAAGCGCGCCTTCCAGATCCTCTTCGAGGCCGACCAGCGCGGCGCCTCCGTGCAGGAGGTCCTCGCTGACCAGGTCCGGCACGCCCGGTCGGACGACCGGCAGCCGCCGGTCAACGAGTTCACCATGCAGCTGGTGGAGGGGTACGCGTCCCACGTGGCGCGCATCGACGAGCTCATCGCCACCTACGCGGTGGACTGGGACCTCGACCGGATGCCCGTCGCCGACCGGAACATCGTGCGCCTCGGCGCGTACGAGCTGATCTGGGAGGACGGCACGCCGGACGCGGTCGCGATCGACGAGGCGGTGCAGCTCGCCAAGGAGTTCTCCACCGACGAGTCGCCGGCCTTCGTCAACGGCCTCCTGGCGCGCTTCAAGGACCTGAAGCCGCGCCTGCGCCGGGACGTGGACGCCTGAGTCCGCGCCCACCCGCCGACAGACGGCCGAAGGGGCCCGCAGCACTCGATGCCGCGGGCCCCTTCGGCCGTTCGGGTCAACCCTGGGGGATCCGGAGCCCCCTCGGGCCCGGGAGCGCCCCCGTACGGGCCCGGAAAGCACGGGATCCGTGGACGTCGGTGACGTCCACGGATCCGGCGGTACGTTTCTGCTGGGCCCTGCGGAAGGGTCAGTTGTCCTCGTGGGCGACCGCGCGGCGCGCGTCCGCGTCCAGCACGCCCCAGCTGATCAGCTGCTCGGTGAGGACCGAGGGGGACTGGTCGTAGATGACGGCGAGCGTGCGCAGGTCGTCCTGGCGGATCGACAGCACCTTGCCGTTGTAGTCGCCGCGCTGCGACTGGATCGTCGCCGCGTAGCGCTGGAGCGGGCCGGCCTTCTCCTGCGGGACGTGGGCCAGGCGCTCCAGGTCCAGGACCAGCTTCGGCGGCGGCTCGGCGGCCCCGCCCGGCGTCGTGCCCGGCAGGAGCTCCTGCACCGGCACCCCGTAGAAGTCCGCCAGCTCGGCGAGGCGCTGCACGGTCACGGCGCGGTCGCCCCGCTCGTAGGAGCCGACCACCACGGCCTTCCAGCGGCCCTGGGACTTCTCCTCCACCCCGTGGAGCGAGAGACCCTGCTGGGTGCGGATGGCGCGGAGTTTGGCCCCGAGCTGCTTTGCGTATTCGCTGGACATAACGCTCCCGGACGCTGTGACGACATGCGGCTGCGCCGCGCGGCTGGTAACTCACTGTGAGGTTACGCAGCGTTACACCCACCCGTCAAGCCGAAAGGTCCGTACCGCCTCCTCCCGGGGGACGGCGCCCGGAGGGGCGCCCGGGTGCGCGAAGAGCGCCGCGCCACCCCTGGTAGGGTGAGGGCGCAAGTACGACGTCCTTTAAGAGCCGTCCCGTGAGGCGGAGAAGGAGGTCCGTTTCCCATGGACACCCAGCTGGACACCCAGCAGCACGGCGACGACGCGCGGCCCGTTCTCGAAGGCCCCGACATCGCGCGGGTCCTCACCCGCATCGCCCACGAGATCGTCGAGCGCGCCAAGGGCGCCGACGACGTGGTCCTCCTCGGCATTCCCACCCGCGGCGTCTTCCTCGCCCGCCGGCTCGCCGAGAAGCTCGCCGCCATCACCGGCACCAAGGTCCCGGTCGGCTCCCTGGACATCACCATGTACCGGGACGACCTGCGGATGAAGCCCGCCCGCGCCATCGGCCGCACCGAGATCCCCGCCGACGGCATCGACGGGCGCCTCGTCGTCCTCGTCGACGACGTCCTCTTCTCCGGCCGCACCATCCGCGCCGCCCTCGACGCCCTCGGCGACATCGGCCGCCCCCGCGCGGTCCAGCTCGCCGTCCTCGTCGACCGCGGCCACCGCGAGCTGCCCATCCGCGCCGACTACGTCGGCAAGAACCTCCCCACGTCGCTGCGGGAGACGGTCAAGGTCCTGCTCGCCGAGGAAGACGGTCGCGACACCGTCCTGCTCGGCTCCAAGCCCGCCTCCTAGCCGGACCGGCTTCCCCGCCGGGGCCGGGGCACCTCCCTGCCCCCGCACGCCCTCACGCCTCCCCACCACGGAGAGAAACCCCGATGATGCGTCACCTCATCTCGGCCGCCGACCTCACCCGCGACGACGCCGTACTGATCCTCGACACCGCCGAGGAGATGGCCCGGGTGGCCGACCGGCCCATCAAGAAGCTGCCGACCCTGCGCGGCCGCACCATCTGCAACCTCTTCTTCGAGGACTCCACCCGGACCCGGATCTCCTTCGAGGCCGCCGAGAAGCGCCTCTCCGCCGACGTCATCAACTTCGCGGCCAAGGGTTCCAGCGTCTCCAAGGGCGAGTCCCTCAAGGACACCGCCCAGACCCTGGAGGCCATGGGCGTCGACGCGGTCGTCATCCGGCACGGCGCCTCCGGCGCCCCGTACCGCCTCGCCACCTCCGGCTGGATCGACGCCCCCGTCGTCAACGCCGGCGACGGCACCCACCAGCACCCCACCCAGGCCCTCCTGGACGCCTTCACCATGCGCCGCCGCCTCGTCGGCCGCGACACCGGACTCGGCCAGGACCTCGCGGGCAAGCGGATCACCCTCGTCGGCGACGTCCTGCACAGCCGGGTCGCCCGCTCCAACGTCGACCTGCTGCACACCCTCGGCGCCGAGGTCACCCTGGTGGCCCCGCCCACCCTGGTCCCCGTCGGCGTCGAGACCTGGCCCTGCGAGATCTCGTACGACCTCGACGCCGTGCTGCCGAAGTCCGACGCCGTGATGATGCTGCGCGTGCAGCGCGAGCGGATGAACGCCGCCTTCTTCCCCACCGAGCGCGAGTACTCGCGCCGCTACGGGCTCGACGGCGAGCGGATGGCCAGGATGCCCGAGCACGCCATCGTGATGCACCCCGGCCCCATGGTCCGCGGCATGGAGATCACCGCCGAGGTCGCCGACTCCGACCGCTGCACGGTCGTCGAGCAGGTCGCCAACGGCGTCTCCGTCCGCATGGCCGTGCTCTACCTGCTCCTTGGCGGCTCCGAGCCCGCCGTCACCACCACCCCCGCCGCGCGCACCGAGGAGAACAAGTAACCATGAGCAAGATCCTTATCCGCGGCGCGAAGGTACTCGGCGGCGAGGTCCAGGACGTCCTGATCGACGGCGAGACCGTCGCGGAGGTCGGCACCGGCCTGTCCGCCGAGGGCGCGACCGTGATCGAGGCCGGCGGGCAGATCCTCCTGCCGGGCCTGGTCGACCTCCACACCCACCTGCGCGAGCCCGGCCGAGAGGACTCCGAGACCGTCCTCACCGGCACCCGCGCCGCCGCCTCCGGCGGCTACACCTCCGTCTTCGCCATGGCCAACACCCACCCGGTCGCCGACACCGCCGGCGTCGTCGAGCAGGTCTGGCGCCTCGGCAAGGAGTCCGGCTACTGCGACGTGCAGCCCATCGGCGCCGTCACCGTCGGCCTGGAGGGGAAGAAGCTCGCCGAGCTCGGCGCCATGCACGACTCCGCCGCCGGCGTCACCGTCTTCTCCGACGACGGCAAGTGCGTCGACGACGCCGTGATCATGCGCCGCGCCCTGGAGTACGTGAAGGCCTTCGGCGGCGTCGTCGCCCAGCACGCCCAGGAGCCCCGCCTCACCGAGGGCGCCCAGATGAACGAGGGGATCGTCTCCGCCGAGCTCGGCCTCGGCGGCTGGCCCGCCGTCGCCGAGGAGTCGATCATCGCCCGCGACGTCCTCCTCGCCGAGCACGTCGGCTCCCGCGTCCACATCTGCCACCTCTCCACCGCCGGCTCCGTCGAGATCGTCCGCTGGGCCAAGTCCCGCGGCATCGACGTCACCGCCGAGGTCACCCCGCACCACCTCCTCCTCACGGACGAGCTGGTCCGCTCGTACAACCCGGTCTACAAGGTCAACCCGCCGCTGCGCACCGAGAAGGACGTCCTCGCGCTCCGCGAGGCGCTGGCCGACGGCACGATCGACATCGTCGCCACCGACCACGCCCCGCACCCGCACGAGGACAAGGACTGCGAGTGGGCCGCCGCCGCCATGGGCATGGTCGGCCTGGAGACCGCCCTCTCCGTCGTCCAGCAGACGATGGTCGAGACCGGCCTCCTCGACTGGGCCGGCGTCGCCGACCGCATGTCCTTCGCTCCCGCCCGCATCGGCCGGGCCACGGGCCACGGACGTCCCGTCTCGGCTGGTGAGCCCGCGAACCTGACCCTGGTCGATCCGGCTTACCGTGGAGTCGTGGACCCCGCGGACTTCGCCTCCCGCAGCCGCAACACCCCGTACGAGGGCCGCGAGCTGCCGGGACGCGTCACCCACACCTTCCTGCGGGGCCGGGCAACGGTCGTGGACGGGAAGCTGGCGTGACACCACTCATCGCAATCGCCGCAGAGGCAGCCGAACAGAAGTCGGCGGAGGTGACCGACTGGGCCGGACGGCTCGGCTGGGTCGCCGGACTGCTGGTCTTCATCGCCCTCGTGTACTGGCTCATGCGCCAGGGATGGAAGTGGCGCGGCAGCCTCCAGTCCGACCTCCCCGCCCTGTCCGCCGTGCCGGAGACGGCCGGCGAGGCGAAACTGACCCTCAGCGGGCGCTACCACGGGTCCACGACCGCCGGGCACTGGCTCGACCGGATCGTCGCCCACGGCCTCGGCACCCGCAGCCGCGTCGAGCTCACGCTCACCGACGCCGGGATCACGGTCGTGCGCCCCGGGGCGAACGACTTCCACATCCCGGCCGACGCCCTGCGCGAGGCCCGCCTCGACAAGGGCATCGCCGGAAAGGTCCTCGCCGAGGGCGGGCTCCTGATCGTCACCTGGGAGCACGGCGGCACCCTGCTCGACTCCGGCTTCCGGTCCGACCGGGCGGCGGAACACACCGCCTGGGTCGAGACCGTCAACTCCATGACCAGCGCAACGGAAGGCATCGCACGATGACGACCTCCACCAGGGGACCCGCCAAGGCTCCCGCCGTACTCGTCCTGGAGGACGGCCGCATCTTCCGCGGTCGCGCCTACGGGGCCGTGGGGGAGACCTTCGGCGAGGCCGTGTTCTCCACCGGCATGACCGGCTACCAGGAGACCCTCACCGACCCCTCGTACCACCGCCAGGTGGTGGTCATGACCGCCCCGCACGTCGGCAACACCGGCGTCAACGACGAGGACCCCGAGTCCGGCCGCATCTGGGTCTCCGGCTACGTCGTCCGCGACCCCGCCCGCGTCTCCTCCAATTGGCGCGCGCGCCGCTCGCTCGACGAGGAGCTGGAGCGCCAGGGCGTCGTCGGGATCTCCGGCGTCGACACCCGCGCCCTCACCCGCCACCTGCGCGAGCGCGGCGCCATGCGCGTCGGCATCTTCTCCGGCGAGGCCTGGACGGGCGTCCGCGACGAGGCCCTGCTCGCCAAGGTCAAGGCGCAGCCCCAGATGAAGGGCGCGAACCTCTCCGCCGAGGTCGCCACCAAGGAGACCTACGTCGTCCCCGCCGTCGGCGAGAAGAAGTTCACCGTCGCCGCCGTCGACCTCGGCATCAAGGGCATGACCCCGCACCGGATGGCCGAGCGCGGCATCGAGGTCCACGTCCTGCCCGCCACCGCCACCGTCGAGGACGTCTACGCCGTCCAGCCCGACGGGGTGTTCTTCTCCAACGGCCCCGGCGACCCGGCCACCGCCGACGGCCCCGTCGCCCTCATGCGGGCCGTCCTGGAGCGCAGGACGCCGCTCTTCGGCATCTGCTTCGGCAACCAGATCCTGGGCCGCGCCCTCGGCTTCGGCACGTACAAGCTGAAGTACGGCCACCGGGGCATCAACCAGCCGGTCCAGGACCGCACCACCGGCAAGGTCGAGGTCACCGCGCACAACCACGGCTTCGCCGTGGACGCGCCCCTCGACAAGGTCTCCGACACCCCCTTCGGCCGCGCCGAGGTCTCCCACGTCTGTCTCAACGACAACGTCGTGGAGGGCCTCCAGCTGCTCGACCGGCCGGCCTTCTCGGTCCAGTACCACCCCGAGGCGGCCGCGGGTCCGCACGACGCCGCGTACCTCTTCGACCGTTTCGTATCCCTGATGGAGGCCGAGCGTGCCTAAGCGCACCGATATCCAGTCCGTCCTGGTCATCGGCTCCGGCCCGATCGTGATCGGCCAGGCCGCGGAGTTCGACTACTCCGGCACCCAGGCGTGCCGCATCCTCAAGGCCGAGGGCCTGCGGGTGATCCTGGTCAACTCCAACCCGGCCACGATCATGACCGACCCGGAGATCGCCGACGCCACGTACGTCGAGCCGATCACTCCGGAGTTCGTCGAGAAGATCATCGCCAAGGAGCGCCCCGACGCGCTCCTGCCGACGCTGGGCGGCCAGACCGCGCTGAACACCGCGATCTCCATGCACGAGCAGGGCGTCCTGGAGAAGTACGGCGTCGAGCTGATCGGCGCCAACGTCGAGGCCATCCACAAGGGCGAGGACCGCGACCTCTTCAAGGGCGTCGTCGAGGCCGTCAAGGCCAAGATCGGCCACGGCGAGTCCGCCCGCTCGGTCATCTGCCACTCCATGGAAGACGTCATCAAGGGCGTCGACACGCTCGGCGGCTACCCCGTCGTCGTCCGCCCCTCCTTCACCATGGGCGGCGCCGGCTCCGGCTTCGCCCACGACGAGGAGGAGCTGCGCCGCATCGCCGGCCAGGGCCTGACCCTCTCTCCCACCACCGAGGTGCTCCTGGAGGAGTCCATCCTCGGCTGGAAGGAGTACGAGCTGGAGCTGATGCGCGACAAGAACGACAACGTCGTGGTCGTCTGCTCCATCGAGAACTTCGACCCGATGGGCGTCCACACCGGCGACTCGATCACCGTCGCCCCGGCGATGACGCTCACCGACCGCGAGTACCAGCGGCTGCGCGACATCGGCATCGCGATCATCCGCGAGGTCGGCGTCGACACCGGCGGCTGCAACATCCAGTTCGCGATCGACCCGACCGACGGCCGGATCATCGTCATCGAGATGAACCCCCGCGTCTCCCGGTCGAGCGCCCTGGCCTCCAAGGCGACCGGCTTCCCGATCGCCAAGATCGCCGCCCGCCTCGCCGTCGGCTACACGCTCGACGAGATCCCGAACGACATCACGGAGAAGACCCCGGCGTCCTTCGAGCCCACGCTCGACTACGTCGTCGTCAAGGCCCCCCGCTTCGCCTTCGAGAAGTTCCCCGCCGCCGACTCCACGCTGACCACCACCATGAAGTCGGTCGGCGAGGCCATGGCGATCGGCCGCAACTTCACCGAGGCGCTGCAGAAGGCCCTGCGCTCCCTGGAGAAGAAGGGCTCGCAGTTCACCTTCGTGGGCGAGCCCGGCGACAAGGACGCGCTGCTGCGCGAGTCCGTCCGCCCGACCGACGGCCGGATCAACACCGTCATGCAGGCGATCCGCGCCGGCGCCACCCCGGAGGAGGTCTTCGACGCCACGAAGATCGACCCGTGGTTCGTCGACCAGCTCTTCCTGATCAAGGAGATCGCCGACGAGCTGGCCGCCGCCGAGAAGCTCGACCCCGAGCTGCTCGCCGAGGCCAAGCGCCACGGCTTCTCCGACGTCCAGATCGCGGAGATCCGCGGCCTGCGCGAGGACGTCGTCCGCGAGGTCCGGCACGCCCTCGGCGTCCGCCCGGTCTACAAGACGGTCGACACCTGCGCCGCCGAGTTCGCCGCGAAGACCCCGTACTTCTACTCCTCCTACGACGAGGAGAACGAGGTCGCGCCGCGCGAGAAGCCCGCCGTGATCATCCTGGGCTCCGGCCCGAACCGCATCGGCCAGGGCATCGAGTTCGACTACTCCTGCGTCCACGCCTCCTTCGCCCTGAGCGACGCGGGCTACGAGACCGTGATGGTCAACTGCAACCCCGAGACCGTCTCCACCGACTACGACACCTCCGACCGGCTCTACTTCGAGCCGCTCACCCTGGAGGACGTCCTGGAGATCGTCCACGCCGAGACCCTCGCCGGGCCCGTCGCCGGCGTCGTCGTCCAGCTCGGCGGCCAGACCCCGCTGGGCCTGTCCCAGGCGCTCAAGGACAACGGCGTGCCGGTCGTCGGCACCTCCCCCGAGGCCATCCACGCCGCCGAGGACCGCGGCGCCTTCGGGCAGGTCCTCGCCGAGGCGGGCCTCCCGGCCCCCAAGCACGGCACGGCCACCACCTTCGCCGGCGCCAAGGCCATCGCCGACGAGATCGGCTACCCCGTCCTGGTCCGCCCGTCGTACGTGCTCGGCGGCCGCGGCATGGAGATCGTGTACGACGAGGCCCGCCTGGAGTCGTACATCGCCGAGTCCACCGAGATCAGCCCCACCCGGCCGGTCCTGGTCGACCGCTTCCTCGACGACGCCATCGAGATCGACGTGGACGCGCTCTACGACGGCGAGGAGCTCTACCTCGGCGGCGTGATGGAGCACATCGAGGAGGCCGGCATCCACTCCGGCGACTCGGCCTGCGCCCTGCCCCCGATCACCCTCGGCGGCCACGACATCAAGCGGCTGCGCGCCTCCACCGAGGCCATCGCCAAGGGCGTCGGCGTCCGCGGCCTGATCAACATCCAGTTCGCGATGGCCGGGGACATCCTCTACGTCCTGGAGGCCAACCCGCGCGCCTCCCGGACCGTCCCCTTCACCTCCAAGGCCACCGCGGTGCCGCTGGCGAAGGCCGCCGCCCGCATCTCGCTGGGCGCCACCATCGCCGAGCTGCGCGCCGAGGGCCTGCTGCCGAAGAACGGCGACGGCGGCACCCTGCCGTTCGACGCGCCGATCTCCGTCAAGGAGGCCGTCATGCCCTGGAGCCGCTTCCGCGACATCCACGGCCGCGGCGTCGACACCGTCCTCGGCCCGGAGATGCGCTCCACCGGCGAGGTCATGGGCATCGACTCGGTCTTCGGCACGGCGTACGCCAAGTCGCAGGCCGGCGCGTACGGGCCGCTGCCGACCAAGGGCCGTGCGTTCATCTCGGTCGCCAACCGGGACAAGCGCTCGATGATCTTCCCGGCCCGCGAGCTGGTCGCCCACGGCTTCGAGCTCCTGGCCACCTCCGGCACCGCCGAGGTCCTCAAGCGCAACGGCATCAACGCCACGATCGTGCGCAAGCTCAGCGAGGGCGAGGGCCCGAACGGCGAGAAGACGATCGTCCAGCTCGTCCACGACGGCGAGGTCGACCTCATCGTCAACACCCCCTACGGCACCGGCGGCCGCCTCGACGGCTACGAGATCCGCACCGCCGCCGTCGCCCGCGGCGTCCCGTGCCTGACCACCGTCCAGGCGCTCGCCGCGGCCGTCCAGGGCATCGACGCGCTCAACCACGGCGGCGCCGGCGTCCGCTCCCTCCAGGAGCACGCCGAGCACCTCGTCGCGGCCCGCGACTAGCAGCCCGTACGAAGAGGGGGACACCGGCCACCGCGCGGTGTCCCCCTCTTCATGACCGAACAAGGGATATTTCGGACGATGTACAAGCTGTTCTTCCACCTGGTCTTCAAGCGGATGGACCCCGAGAAGGCCCACTACCTGGCCTTCCGCTGGATCCGCCTGGCCGCCCGCGTCCCGGTGCTCCGCACCTTCGTCGCCGCCGCCCTCGCCCCCCGGTACGAGGAGCTGCGCACCGAGGCCCTGGGCCTGCGGATGCACGGCCCCTTCGGCCTCGCCGCCGGCTTCGACAAGAACGCCGTCGCCATCGACGGCATGGCGATGCTCGGCTTCGACCACGTCGAGATCGGCACCGTCACCGGCGAGGCCCAGCCCGGCAACCCCAGGAAGCGCCTCTTCCGGCTCGTCCCGGACCGCGCCCTGATCAACCGCATGGGCTTCAACAACGAGGGCTCCGCCGCCGTCGCCGCCCGCCTCCACGCGCGCGTGCCGGTCTTCAGGACGGTCGTGGGCGTCAACATCGGCAAGACCAAGGTCGTCCCCGAGGCCGAGGCCGCCGCCGACTACGTGAAGTCCACCGAGCGCCTCGCCGCGCACGCCGACTACCTCGTCGTCAACGTCTCCTCCCCGAACACCCCGGGCCTGCGCAACCTCCAGGCCACCGAGTCCCTGCGCCCCCTCCTGACCGCCGTGCGGGAGGCCGCCGACCGCACGGTCACCGACCGCCGGGTCCCGCTCCTGGTCAAGATCGCCCCCGACCTGGCCGACGAGGACGTGGACGCGGTCGCCGACCTCGCCCTGGAGCTCGGCCTCGACGGCATCATCGCCACCAACACCACCATCGCCCGCGAGGGCCTCGGCCTGAAGTCCGCCCCCGAGCTGGTCAAGGAGACCGGCGGCCTGTCCGGCCGCCCGGTCAAGCAGCGCTCCCTGGAGGTCCTGCGCCGCCTCCACGCGCGCGTGGGCGACCGCCTGGTCCTCGTCGGCGTCGGCGGCATCGAGAACGCCGAGGACGCCTGGCAGCGCATCCTCGCCGGCGCCACCCTCGTCCAGGGCTACAGCGCCTTCGTCTACGAGGGCCCGTTCTACGCCCGCGCGATCCACAAGGGCCTCGCCGCGCGCCTCGCGGCCTCCCCGTACGCCACCCTCGCCGAGGCCGTCGGCGCCGACAACCGGAAGGCCACCCCGTGACGCTCTCCTTCGGATCCCGCCTGCGCTCCGCCATGGACGAGCGCGGCCCGCTCTGCGTCGGCATCGACCCGCACGCCGCCCTGCTCGACTCCTGGGGCCTCACCGACGACATCGCCGGTCTGGAGCGCTTCACCTTCACCGTCGTCGAGGCCCTCGCCGGCACCGTGGCCGTCTTCAAGCCCCAGTCCGCCTTCTTCGAGCGCTTCGGCTCGCGCGGCGTCGCCGTCCTGGAGCGCGCCGTCGCCGACCTGCGCGCGGCGGGCGGCCTGGTCGTCATGGACGCCAAGCGCGGCGACATCGGCTCCACCATGGCCGCCTACGCCGAGGCCTTCCTGCGCAAGGACTCCCCGCTCTTCTCCGACGCGCTCACGGTCTCCCCGTACCTCGGCTACGGCTCCCTGAAGCCGGCCGTCGACCTGGCCCGGGAGTCCGGCGCCGGCCTCTTCGTCCTCGCCCTCACCTCGAACCCGGAGGGGAGCGAGGTCCAGCGGGCCGTCCGCACCGACGACCCGGCCGGAAGGACGATCGGCGCGACGATGCTCGCCCACCTGGCCGAGGAGAACGCGGGGGAGGCCCCCATGGGCTCCTTCGGCGCGGTCGTCGGCGCCACCCTCGGCGACCTGTCCTCCTTCGACCTGGACATCAACGGCCCGCTCCTCGCCCCCGGCATCGGCGCCCAGGGCGCGACCCCCGCCGACCTCCCCGCCGTCTTCGGCGCGGCGGTCCGCAACGTCGTCCCGAACGTCAGCCGCGGGGTCCTGCGGCACGGTCCGGACGCGACCGCCCTGCGGGACTCGGCGCTCCGGTACGCGGACGAGATCCGCGCGGCCGTCGGCGCGTAACCCCGTCGGGAGCGGTCCGGGACCGGTCCGGGACCAATCCGCAGGTCGGAGCGGATCGGGCCGGTTTCCGGGCCCGCTCCGGCCGGCCGTCCCGGCACTTGACGAAATCTTGGCTCAAAACCCGGTCGTTATGCCGGAAAAGTCCTGGTCGGTCGATGCTGACCAGGACTTTTCCGCTGTTCTCGCTGACTGGAGCGGCCTCGGCCGCTAGTCTCCGGGGCAGAGCAGGCGTTCAGCGGCCACTCCGCTGACCGTTGCTCCACTGGTGCGGGGCGACTAGGTTCCTCACCGGTCCGTATCCGACAGATCGACATCCGAGGTGACGTAGGCGTGGCTCTTCCGCCCCTTACCCCTGAACAGCGCGCTGCCGCGCTCGAGAAGGCCGCCGCGGCTCGCCGGGAGCGGGCCGAGGTCAAGAATCGACTCAAGCACTCCGGAGCCTCCCTCCACGAGGTCATCAAGACCGGCCAGGAGAACGACGTCATCGGCAAGATGAAGGTCTCCGCGCTCCTCGAGTCCCTGCCGGGCGTGGGCAAGGTCCGCGCCAAGCAGATCATGGAGCGGCTCGGCATCTCCGAGAGCCGCCGGGTGCGCGGTCTCGGCTCCAACCAGATCGCCTCCCTGGAGCGAGAGTTCGGCTCCACCGGCGCCTGACCTTTCGGGACATTCCCGGCATGCGGCGTCCTCCCTGCGCAAGCAGGGGTGAACCACTGGAATAATCGCTGCATGGCAGCAGAGGTACGTCCGCGGCTGACCGTGCTCTCCGGCCCCTCGGGGGTCGGCAAGAGCACGGTCGTCGCGCATATGCGCAAGGTCCACCCCGAGGTCTGGCTCTCGGTGTCGGCGACGACGCGGAAGCCGCGCCCCGGCGAGAAGCACGGCGTCCACTACTTCTTCGTGACGGACGACGAGTTCGACAAGCTGATCGCCAACGGCGAGCTCCTCGAATGGGCCGAGTTCGCGGGGAACCGCTACGGCACCCCGCGCGGCGCGGTCCTCGACCGCCTCGACGCCGGCGAGCCCGTCCTCCTGGAGATCGACCTCCAGGGCGCCCGCCAGGTGAAGGACTCCATGCCGGAGTCCCAGCTGGTCTTCCTCGCCCCGCCGAGCTGGGACGAGCTGGTCCGCCGCCTCACCGGCCGCGGCACCGAGTCCCCCGAGGTCATCGAGCGCCGCCTCGACGCCGCGAAGGTCGAGCTGGCCGCCGAGTCCGAGTTCGACACCACCCTCGTCAACACCTCCGTCGAGGACGTCGCGCGCGAGCTGCTAACGTTGATGAACGTTGTCTGATCTTTTTTCCATCTTCGGAAGGTAGAGCGTGTCCTCTTCCATCACCGCGCCCGAGGGCATCATCAACCCGCCGATCGACGAGCTGCTCGAGGCCACGGACTCGAAGTACAGCCTCGTGATCTACGCGGCCAAGCGCGCGCGTCAGATCAACGCGTACTACTCCCAGCTCGGCGAGGGCCTGCTGGAGTACGTGGGTCCGCTCGTCGACACCCACGTCCACGAGAAGCCGCTCTCGATCGCGCTGCGCGAGATCAACGCGGGCCTGCTGACGTCCGAGGCCATCGAGGGCCCGGCGCAGTAAGCACGTAGCGTTTGTCATATCTGTCACCACAGGCCCGGCGGAACATCCGCCGGGCCTGTGGTGTCTCATGGAGTCGTACGCATCCGAGTGCGCGTCCGAGTGCGGGGAGTCGTGGAAGTCGTGGCAAAGCCGAAGGTCGTCCTGGGCGTCAGCGGCGGCATCGCCGCCTACAAGGCGTGCGAGCTGCTCCGCAGGTTCACCGAGTCGGGCCACGACGTCAGGGTCGTGCCGACCGACTCCGCGCTGCACTTCGTCGGCGAGGCCACCTGGTCCGCGCTCTCCGGCAACCCCGTCTCGACCGAGGTGTGGGAGTCCGTCCACGAGGTGCCGCACGTGCGCATCGGCCAGGCCGCCGACCTCGTCGTGGTCGCCCCCGCCACCGCAGACATGCTCGCCAAGGCCGCCCACGGCCTCGCCGACGACCTGCTCACCAACACGCTGCTCACCGCGCGCTGTCCCGTCGTCTTCGCCCCCGCCATGCACACCGAGATGTGGGAGCACCCGGCGACGCAGGAGAACGTGGCGACCCTGCGCCGCCGCGGCGCCGTCGTCGTCGAGCCCGCCGTCGGCCGCCTCACCGGCGTCGACACCGGCAAGGGACGGCTGCCGGACCCCGGCGAGATCTTCGAGGTCTGCCGCCGCGTCCTCGCCCGGGGCGCCGCCGCCCCCGACCTCGCCGGACGCCACGTCGTGGTCAGCGCGGGCGGCACCCGCGAGCCCCTCGACCCCGTCCGCTACCTGGGCAACCGCTCCTCCGGCAAGCAGGGCTACGCCCTCGCCCGGGCCGCCGCCGCCCGGGGCGCCCGGGTCACCCTCGTCGAGGCCAACACCGGCCTCCCCGACCCGGCCGGCGTCGACGTCGTCCGCGTCGGCACCGCCGTCCAGCTCCGCGAGGCCGTCCTCAAGGCCGTCGCCGACGCCGACGCGGTGGTCATGGCGGCCGCCGTCGCCGACTTCCGGCCGGCCGTCTACGCCCCCGGCAAGATCAAGAAGAAGGGCGACGACGGAGCCCCCGTCGTCGAGCTCGTCCGCAACCCCGACATCCTCGCCGAGCTCTCCGCCGACCGGGCCCTGCCCGGCCAGGTGGTCGTCGGCTTCGCCGCCGAGACCGACGACGTCCTCGCCAACGGGCGCGAGAAGCTCGCCCGCAAGGGCTGCGACCTCCTCGTCGTCAACGAGGTGGGGGAGCGCAAGACCTTCGGCTCCGAGGAGAACGAGGCCGTGGTGCTCGCCGCGGACGGCGCCGAGACCCCCGTGCCGTACGGCCCGAAGGAAGCGCTCGCCGAGACGGTCTGGGACCTGGTCCTGCCGCGGCTCCGTCCCACCGACTGAGATGTCCGGGTCCGGCCACCCCGCGGCACGCCATCACCCGGGAGAAGGAGGGCGAAACACCTCCTGGCGAGTGATTCGCGTCCCACCGGAACGGACGTTCCGCCCTTGTCGGCGGCCGGTTCCGGCCGCCCCGGGCCATTCGCCGGGCGAGACACCTGGTCCACAGCCCGACCACGACCGATAGACTGTTCGTGGAACGTCGCGGGGCGCAGCCCCCTGCCGGTCCGAGCCACGAGTAGCCAGCAGCCGCTGCAACCCCAGGGAGCGTTGTGTCCCGTCGTCTGTTCACCTCGGAGTCCGTCACCGAGGGACACCCCGACAAGATCGCTGACCAGATCAGCGACACCATCCTCGACGCCCTGCTGCGCGAGGACCCCACCTCGCGCGTCGCCGTCGAGACGCTGATCACCACCGGCCTGGTGCACGTCGCCGGAGAGGTGACCACCAAGGCGTGGGCGGACATCCCCACCCTCGTCCGGAACAAGATCCTCGAGATCGGTTACGACTCCTCGAAGAAGGGCTTCGACGGCGCCTCCTGCGGCGTGTCGGTGTCCATCGGGTCGCAGTCCCCGGACATCGCCCAGGGCGTCGACACCGCGTACGAGAAGCGGGTCGAGGGCGACGAGGACGAGCTCGACAAGCAGGGTGCGGGCGACCAGGGCCTGATGTTCGGGTACGCGTCGGACGAGACGCCCGAGCTGATGCCGCTGCCGATCCACCTCGCGCACCGGCTGTCGCGCCGGCTGACCGAGGTCCGCAAGAACGGGAC
>NZ_JBSHHY010000025.1:0-120623 GCF_053618675.1 Streptomyces sp. NPDC055632
GCCGGAAACCATCACGGTTTCCGGCCGGCCGGCATTGCGCTTTCGTATTCTCCTTTTCGCTTTTCGCGATTCCGCCCTACTTGCAGACGGTCCCGGACTTCGGCACCTTCCCGTCGAGCAGGTACGCGTCCACCGCCTTCTTCACGCACGCGCTGCCGCCGTTGTAGGCGCCGTGCCCCTCGCCCTCGTACGTCAGCTCCACGCCGACGCCCTTGCCGAGCGCGTTCACCATGGCCCGGGCGCCCTCGTACGGCGTGGCCGGGTCGCCGGTGTTGCCGACCACCAGGATCGGCGCCGAGCCGGGCGCCGAGACGTCCGGGTGCTCCCAGGTCCCCGGCACCGGCCACTGCGAGCAGCCCGCGAGCGACCAGCCCATGAAGTCGCCGAAGACCGGGGAGGCCTCGCGGAACTCGCCGAGCCGCTCCTTCGCCTGGCCGAGGGTGTAGCGCTCCTTGAAGTCCACGCAGTTGATGGCGGCGTTGGCGGCCTGGATGTTGCTGTACGAGCCGTTCTGGCTGCGCCCGTTCATCGAGTCGGAGAGCGAGAGCAGCAGCGCCCCGTCGCCGCCGTCGGCCGCGTCGAGCCCCTGCTCCAGATAGGTCCAGAACTCCTTCGAGTACAGGGCCTGCGCGATGCCGTTGGTGGCCTGCGTCTGGGTCAGCTTGCGGTCCCCGATGCCGGCGATCGGCTTCTTGTCGAGGGAGGCCAGGAGGTCGGTGATGAAGGTCTCGATCTCGGCGACGCTGGAGCCGGGCAGCGTGCACTCGTCGCCCCGGTCCACGCAGTCCTGGGCGAAGTTGTCCAGGGCCAGCTGGAAGCCCTTCGCCTGGCCGAGGGCGCCGTCCTCGACGCCCGCCTCCGGGTCGACGACGGCGTCGAAGAGGGCCCGGCCGACGTTCTTCGGGAAGAGGTGGGCGTAGACGCCGCCGAGCTCCGTGCCGTACGAGATGCCGAAGTAGTGCAGCTTCTCGTCGCCGAGGACCTGGCGCATCAGGTCCATGTCCCGGGCGGCGTTCTCGGTGCCTACGTGCGGCAGCGAGGGCCCGGAGTCCTTCTCGCAGCCGGCCGCGTACCTCTTCTGCGCGTCGGACAGGGTCCGCTCCTCGGCCGCGTCGTCGGGCGTGAAGTCGAGGGCGTAGTACGCGTCGAGCTCCTTGTCGCCGAGGCACTCGACGGGGTCGCTGCGGCCCACCCCGCGCGGGTCGAAGGAGACCAGGTCGTAGCGGCCGCGCAGGGTCTCGTAGTCCTCGGCGAAGCTGGGCAGGCCGGTGACGCCGGAGCCGCCGGGGCCGCCGAAGTTGAAGACGAGCGAGCCGATCCGGCGGGAGGCGTCCCGGGCGCGCGCCCGGATGAGGGCCAGCTCGATGGTCTCGCCCTCCGGCTTCGACCAGTCGAGCGGGGTCTGGAGGAAGGAGCACTCCCAGGAGCCGCCGCCGGGGAGCGCGGACGGCGCGGGCCCGCCGCCCTCGGCCGCGGACGGCGGCGGACAGGGCGCCCAGGACAGCTTCTGCGCGGTCAGCGCCGGGCGGCCGCTGGGGCCCGACTCCTTCGGCGGCTCCGTGGCGTCGTCCCCGCCGTCCGAGCACCCGGCGGCGAGCAGCACGGCGGTGACGGCGAGCAGGGCGGCGCGGCGGGCTGCGGAGGTCGGCATGGATCCATGGTGGGCCGTCGCCCGCGCGTTCGCGCGGGAAGCGGGCCAAGCGGGTGGCCCGGGCGCGTCGGACCGCCCGCGACGGCCTTCACGGGGCCTGGCTCACGGCCCCTCCCGCTTCCTCCCGGTCCTCACGGCGCCTGGCTCACGGCCCCTTCCGCTTCCTCCCGGTGCTCACAGCGCCTCGCGCTTCGTCAGCCAGTTGAAGCAGAGCCAGCCCGGCAGGACCGGCAGCCACAGGGTGAGGAGGCGGTAGAGGAGCACCGCCGGGGTCGCGACCTCCAGCGGGAGGTTCCCCACCGTCACCAGGCCGCCGATCAGCGCGCCCTCGACCGCGCCGACACCGCCCGGCGTCGGCGCCGCCGAGCCGAGCGCGTTGCCCGCGAGGAAGACGACGGCCACGCTCGCGTAGCTGATCGACTGGCTGTCGTGCCCGAAGGCCCGGATCGAGGCGTCCAGGCAGAACACGAACGCGCCCGTCAGCAGGAGCATCCCGCTGATGCCGGTCACCAGCTTCACCGGCCGCTGGAGCACGTCCAGCATGCGCGGCACCACGCCCGCGAAGAGCGAGCGCAGCCGGGTCGACACGAACTTGCGCATGAACGGGATCGCCGTCACCACCAGGACGAGGACCGCGACCGTGAGCAGCCCGGCGATCACCGTCCTCGACGGGGTGAAGGACTGCGACTTCTCCGTCCCCGTCAGATAGCCGAAGGAGAGCAGGAGCAGGATGTGCGCCCCGAGCCCGAAGAGCTGCGAGGCGCCGACGCTGGCCACCGCGAGACCCGGCCTGACCCCCGCCCGCTGGAGGAAGCGGGTGTTCAGGGCGACGCCGCCGACCGCCGCCGGGGCGACGATCTTCACGAACGAGCCGGCGACCTGCGCCACCACCGTCCGCCGGAACCCGACCCGCTCGGGCACGAAGCCGAGCAGGCTCATCGCCGCCGCGACGTAGCTCAGCGCCGAGAACAGCACCGCCGCCGCCACCCACCGCCAGTCCGCCTCGCTGATCGTCGACAGCGGGGTGCTGGCGATCTGCGAGAGCAGGAAGTACGCGGCGACCGCGCCCGCGATCAGACTGACCAGGGTCCGGGGCTTGATCCGCTCCAGGCGCACCGGCTCCACCGGGGCCTGCGGGCGGATCAGCAGCACCTGCTGCCGGATCTGGGCGAGCAGGTCCTCCTCGCGGGCCTCGTCGAGCGCCGTGTCCAGGGCCCGCTTCTCGGCCTTCTTGTCCGCCTTCTTCTCGGCCTTCTCCGCCTTGGTCCCGGCCTTGGCGACGGCCTTCGTCCCGGCCCTGGTGCTGCCGGCCCCGGCCGGTACGACCGCGTGGTCCGCGGCGGTGCCGACGGAGGCGGCGGCCTCGGCCTTGGCGAGCTCCCGCTCGCGCTTGGCCGCCTGGGAGGCCTCGAGGACGGCCTCCCGCTCCCGCGCCGACCGCTCCCGCGCCAGTTTCCGCAGCGTCGCGCGCGTGGAGCGGCTCAGCGCGATCGGCTGGAGCAGCGGCAGACAGTCCGCGACGGTGTCCGGGCCGAGCACCTCGACGGCCGCGGCGACCGCCCGCTCGGCCCCGACCCGCAGGCCGAGGGTGGTGAGGAGCTGTGCGACGTCCATCCGCAGGACCAGGTCGCCGGCCGCGATCTCACCGCCCCGCAGATCGGTGAGGACCACCCTGCCGGAACGATCCACCAGAATGGCGTCCCCGGTGAGCCTGCGGTGTGCGATCCGGCGCGACTGGAGCGCCTTCACCTGCCGCCAGGCGCTGCGGACCAGCTCGTCGGTGATCTCGTGGTCGTCCAGCGCGTCCAGGCTGCGGCCGCCGATGTGCTCGTACACGAGCATCACGGCGTCCGGGCCGAGCTCCGAGGTGGCGATCAGCTTCGGCGCGTTCGCCCCGGCCGCGATCGCCGCGTACGCGAGGAGCGCCTCCTGCTCCAGGGCCTGGCGCAGCGAGACGATGGAGCGGCGGGTGGTGATCGTCCGCAGGCTGATCCGCCGCCACGCGCGGTAGAAGAAGCCGTGCGCCTGCTGCTCCCGGTCGACCACGGTGACGTCGAGCGGCGGCCCGTCCTCCAGGGTCACGATGTACCGGCGGCCCCGGTCCCCGCTGTCGACGGAGTCGGGCACGCCCTCCGCGCGCAGCGCCGTCACCGGCCGGAAGCCGACCCGGCGCAGACCGGCGAGCAGGGTCTGCCCGGTGGGCCGCACGTTCGGGGAGCCGACCGCGTACAGCGTGCCGTACGCCACCGTCCAGCCGATGAGGACGGTCAGGACGATCGAGAGCGCCGTGGTGTACCCGGCCACCAGCATCGTGAACGCGTCGAGCAGCAGCACCGCCCACAGCGACACCCGCCAGCGGGGTCTGCGGGCCATCCCGACGGCGGTCATGTACGCGATCACGGGGGCGAGGTAGTTGTGCACCGGGTCGGTCAGACCGCCCCCGGACTGCGGCTGGGTCAGGGCGTCCCGGATCGTGCCGGGCGCGGCCTCGGCGACCCAGAGGTCGGTGGCGAGCGTGACGCCGTGCGCGAGGACGGCGGCGAGGACGCCGTCCGCGATCCGCAGGCCGTCGCGTTTGATCAGCCGCTCGATGGCGAAGGCGACGGGGACGAGGAGGACGGCGATGGAGGAGACGAGACCGGCGATCTTGACGAAGACGTCCGGGGCGCCGACGGCGCTCTCGTTGATGTCCTTCTCCAGGCCCGAGGTGGTGGCGTGGGCGAACGCCGCCACGGCGAGGACGAGCCCGATCGCGAGCAGGCCGCCGAGCAGCCGCATCAGGTCGGAGGGCCGGTGGACACGGGCCGCGAGCAGCGGCTCGTCGCCGGAGACCCGCTCGGGCACGTCGGCCCTGCCCTCCTCGGGAGGCTGCGTGTCCTGCCCCATCATCCTGTCCGTCTCTGCCTGCGCGCCGTGTCGTTCCCGTCCCCGTACGCGTTCTTCTACGTGTCGCTCGTGCCGCTCTTGATCTCGTATCACCAGTCACCGCCCGCACGATGGTGGCACGAAGAGCCGCCGGGCGGAGGCATCAGGGCCATGTCGGCGCCGTGAGGCAGGATGGGGCGGACGGGCCCGGAGGGGCCCGCGGGACGGGACGGACGAGGGTGGAGGGGCCCGTGGGAGAGGCCGGAGGAGTGCCGGGGGGACGGCCGGGGGACGCGGAGGAGCTGCCTCCGTACGCGGAGCGGGTGCTCGACGTCGCGGACGCGATCCCGCCGGGCCGCGTGATGACCTACGGCGACATCGCCGAGTGGCTGGGCGAGGGCGGACCGCGCCAAGTCGGCCGGGTGATGGCCCTGTACGGCGGGGCGGCGCCCTGGTGGCGCGTGGTCCGCGCGGACGGCACGCTGCTGCCCGGCGCCGAGCTCCGGGCCCTCGCCCACTACCGCGAGGAGGGCACGCCGCTGCGGCAGGCGGGCCCGGCCTCCGAGGGGCACGTGCCCAGGGTCGACATGCGGCGGGCGCGGTGGGACGGCGTGACGGGCGCGGACGGGGACGGCGGCGGTGACGGCGCCCCCGGAGGTGCCGGAACTCACACGTGAGGGCATCGGCCCAGGAGGCGCGGGCCGGGCGGGGCGGACGGGCCGGAAGCGGTCCGGGGAGCGGTACGGAGTACGGCTCGCCGCCGCCCCGCTTCGCGTAACGTCGTCGTTCGCGTCTTCCGGGGCGGCCACGGCACACGGCCGCCTCACCCGCACCACCACACCCACCAGGACCGGCGATCCACGTGAGCTCCTCCTCCACCACCCGGCGTACGCCGCCGCACCAGGGACAGCCGCACCCGGGTCCGGGACGGCAGCGGACCCCGGGCGCGTACCGACTGGTGCGCACCGCGCCGGCCCCGCTGGATCCCCCTCGACTGGACGCGGCCCAGCGGGAAGTGGTTGAGCACGACGGCGGACCCCTCCTCGTCCTCGCCGGACCCGGCACCGGCAAGACGACCACGCTCGTCGAGTCGGTCGCGGCCCGCATGGAGCGGGGCGCCGACCCCGAACGCCTCCTGGTCCTCACCTTCAGCCGCAAGGCCGCCGTCGAACTCCGCGACCGGATGGCGGCCCGGCTCGGCGGCCGCCGCCCCCCGCAGGCGACGACCTTCCACTCGTACTGCTACGCCCTGATCCGCGCCCACCAGGACGCCGGGCTCTTCGCGGAGCCCCTCCGTCTGCTCTCCGGACCCGAACAGGACCTCGCGGTGCGCGAGCTGCTCGCCGGACAGATCGAGCTGGAGAGGAACGGCCTCGGCGGGATCCGCTGGCCCGACGAGCTGCGCGCCTGCCTCACCACTCGGGGCTTCGCCGACGAGGTGCGGGCCGTCCTCGCGCGCTCGCGGGAACTGGGCCTCGAACCGGACGCCCTCGCCCGCTTCGCGGACCGGGTCGGCCGCCCCGACTGGAAGGCGGCGGCCGGCTTCCTCGCCGAGTACCTCGACGTCCTCGACCTCCAGGGCGTCCTCGACTACACGGAACTGGTCCACCGGGCCGTGCTGCTCGCCGGGAGCGTCACCCTGCCCCGGTACGACGCGGTGTACGTCGACGAGTACCAGGACACCGACCCGGCGCAGGTCCGGCTCCTGCACGCGCTCGCGGGCGGCGGCCGGAGCACGGTCGTCGCCCTCGGCGACCCGGACCAGTCCATCTACGCGTTCCGGGGCGCCGACGTGAACGGCATCCTCGACTTCCCCGACTCCTTCGGCGGCGACTCCTTCGGCGGCGCCGAGGTCCGCGTCCTCGGCACCTCCCGCCGCTCCGGCGCGCGGCTCCTCGCCGCGACCCGGGAGCTCGCCCGGCGGATGCCGGTGCCCCGGCTCCCCGCCGACCGGGTCCGCGCCCACCGGGAGCTGACGGCGGTACGGGACGGGGGCCTGGCGGAGGCGTACACCTACCCGACGGCCTCGGCGGAGTCGGAGAACATCGCCGACCTGCTGCGGCGCGCGCACCTGGAGGACGGCGTCCCCTGGCAGGACATGGCCGTCCTCACCCGCGCCGGCGCCTCCCTGCCCGCCCTCCGCCGCGCCCTCACCTCGGCGGGCGTCCCGGTCGAGACGGACGCGGCGGACACACCCCTCCGCCACGAACCGGCGGTGGCGCCGCTGCTCCTCGCGCTCCGGGCGGTGTCGGGGGCGGGGGCGGCCTCCGGGGCGGGTGATCAGGACGGCCGGGCTTCGGAGGGGGGTGTCGGTGCCGGTGTCGAGGCCGATGTCGATACCAGTGCTGATGCCGGTGCCGGTGCCGGTGCCGCTGCCGATGCAGGTGTCGGTGCCACCGCCGATGCCAGTGCTGACGCCGATGCCGTCGACGTCGAGGAGCCGTCGGTTCACGCCGGTGCCGGTCGGCACGGCGACGGCGGGTGGCTCGACACCGAGACCGCGCTCGCGCTGCTCGCCTCGCCGCTCGCCGGGGTCGACCCGGCCGACCTGCGGCGGCTCGGGCGGGCGCTGCGGGACGAGGAGCGGGCGGCGGGCAACAAGGTGCCGCCGCCCTCCGACGTGCTGCTCGCCCGCGCGCTCGCCGAGCCCGAGCGGCTCGTCGCGCACGACCCCGCGTACACCCACGGCGTGCAGCGGCTCGGCCGGCTCCTCCGGGACGCCCGGACGCTGCTCGCCGCCGGCGGCACCGCCGAGGAGGCCCTCTGGGAGCTCTGGAAGGGCACCCCCTGGTCCGGCCGGCTGGAGCGCGCGGCCCTGCGCGGCGGTCCCGCCGGGCGGAACGCCGACCGCGACCTCGACGCCGTCTGCGCCCTCTTCGAGACCGCCGCCCGTGCCGAGGAGCGCGTCGGCGGCCGGGGCGTCGTCAACTTCCTCGAAGAGCTCGACGCCCAGGACATCGCCGCCGACACCCTCACCCGCCGCCACACCCGCCCGGACGCCGTCCGGCTCATGACCGCGCACCGCTCCAAGGGCCTGGAGTGGAGCCTCGTCGTCGTCGCCGGGGTCCAGGAGGGCCTCTGGCCCGACCTGCGCCGCCGCGGCTCGCTCCTCGAAGCCGACCGCATCGGCCGCGACGGCCTGGCCGAACCCCTCACCCCCGGCGCCCTCCTCGCCGAGGAGCGCCGCCTCTTCTACGTCGCCGCCACGCGCGCGCGTGACCGGCTCGTCGTCACCGCCGTGAAGGCCGCCGCCGAGGACGGGGACCAGCCGTCCCGCTTCCTCACCGAATTCGGCGCCGAGCCGAAGGACGTCCCCGGCCGCCCGCGCCGCCCCCTCGCCGTCTCCGCCCTGGTCGCGGAGCTGCGCGCCACCACCGTCGACCCGGACGCCTCGCCCGCGCTCCGGGACGCCGCCGCCCACCGCCTCGCCCGGCTCGCCGCCCTCACCGACGACGAGGGCCAGCCGCTGGTCCCGGCCGCGCACCCGGACCGCTGGTGGGGCCTGTTCGAGCCGACGCGCGCCGCGGCCCCGCTCCGCGAGCGCGACCGGCCGGTCGCGCTCTCGCCCAGCTCCCTCGACAACCTCGTCAGCACCTGCTCCCTCCAGTGGTTCCTGGGCCGCGAGGTCAGGGCCGCGGAACCCGCCACCGTCGCCCAGGGCTTCGGCAACGTCGTCCACGTCCTCGCCGACGAGGTCGCCTCCGGCCGCACCCCGGCCGACCTCGACGTCCTCATGGCCCGCCTGGACTCCGTCTGGGACGCCCTCGCCTTCGACGCGCCCTGGAAGTCGGCCCAGGAGAAGCAGAACGCGCGCGTGGCGCTCGAACGCTTCCTGAGCTGGCACGTCATGGACCGCGCCGGCCGCACCCCCGCCGCCTCCGAGCACGACTTCGACGTGACCCTGGAGGCGGGGGAGTACGAGGTCCGCATCCGGGGCTCCATGGACCGCGTCGAGACCGACGCGCAGGGCCGCGCCTACGTCGTCGACTTCAAGACCGGCAAGTCGGCCCCCACCAAGGACGAGGTGGCCCGCCACCCGCAGCTCGCCGTCTACCAGCTCGCCGTCCGCGAGGGCGCCCTGGACGAGGTCTTCGACGGCCGCCGTCCGGAGCCGGGCGGCGCCGAGCTCGTACAACTGCGGCAGGCCGCGCCGAAGAAGGAGGGCGGCGACGCCCTGCCGAAGGTCCAGGCGCAGGAGGCCCTGTCCGGGGAGTGGGTCGGGGAGCTGCTGGCCGGCGCCGCCGGCCGGGTCCTCGACGAGCGCTTCACCCCCACCACCGGCCAGCACTGCGCGACCTGCTCCTTCCGCGCCTCGTGCAGCGCCCGGCCGGAGGGCCGGCACGTCGTGGAGTGAGGGTGCGGGAGGACGCCGGAGCGTCGCGTTCCGCACCCCGGCGCGTCCGCCGCCCCGCGCGCGTGCCACCCTCGGTGCGGTGCCGTACGGGGGCACGTGGTGAACCGAACAGGGGGAGCGCGCGCGTGAAGGCCGACCGGAAGCTCTGGACGCGGATGACGGCGGTGGCGGTCTGCGTGGCCGTCGCCGTGGGGGCCACGGGCTGCTCCCGGGGCGGGGGCGGGCAGGCCGCTCCCGCCCCGGGGAACTCCGCCGCGGGGAGCTCCGTCACGGGCAGCCCCGCCGCGGGAGACCCCTTCGCGGGGCTCTCCGCCGACGCCATCGCCGAGAAGGCGTCGGCGAGCGTCAAGGCGGTCACCGCCGTCCGCATGACCGGCCACCAGGAGGAGGACGGCACGAAGGTCGTGATGGACGTCCGCGTCGACGGCAAGGGGATCTGCGAGGCGGAGCTGACCAACGAGGACGGGGGCAAGGGGACGTTCCTCCGCATCGACCGCTCCGTCTACACGAAGGGCGACGAGGCCTTCTGGAACACCTCCGAGCAGAACCGCACCATCGGCAGGCTCCTTGCCGGCCGCTGGGCGAAGACGTCCTACGAGGAGGGCAGCTCCCTCAGCGGGTTCTGCGACCTCCGCAACGTCTTCGAGGGCGACGACACCACCGGGCTGACCCGGGGCGAGGACACCGAGGTCGGCGGCGTCCCCGCCGTCACCCTGACCGGGAAGGCCGACGGGGGCGGGACCCGGACCCTGCACATCGCCAAGGACGCGGACAAGCCGTACTTCCTCCGCGTCGTCGAGACCGGCGGCGAGGAGACGGGCGAGATCACCTTCGGCGACTTCGGCAGGCCGGTCTCCGTCACCGTCCCGCCGGCCGACAGGACCGTGGAGATGGACGAGGTCCTGAAGGCCCTGGACTGACCTCCTCCTCCCGTCCCGCCGGACACCGGCCACGCGCGCGTGACGCCCCGTCGGAAAGAGAGGTCGGTCACGCGCGTGCGGGCCCCGCCCCCGGAACTCCCGGCACCGGGGCCCCGCACCCGGCCCGCGCTGTCGGACCGCCCCGCTAGCCTCTTCCGGTGACCGCACGCATCAGCGACCCCGAGGAGCTCAAGGAGCTGCTCGGCATCCCGTTCACCCCGGAGCAGACGGCCTGCATCACCGCGCCGCTCGCCCCGCAGGTCGTCGTGGCCGGCGCCGGCTCCGGCAAGACGACGGTGATGGCCGCCCGCGTGGTCTGGCTGGTCGGCACGGGCCAGGTCGCCCCCGAGCAGGTCCTCGGTCTCACCTTCACCAACAAGGCCGCCGGCGAACTCGCCGAGCGCGTCCGCACCGCCCTCGTCCGCGCCGGCGTCACCGACCCCGACGTCATCGATCCCGACAACCCGCCCGGCGAACCCCGCATCTCCACCTATCACGCCTTCGCCGGACAGCTCCTCACCGACCACGGCCTCCGCATCGGCCTGGAGCCCACCTCCCGGCTCCTCGCCGACGCCACCCGCTACCAGCTCGCCGCCCGCGTGCTGCGCGAGGCCCCCGGCCCGTACCCGGCGCTCACCCGGTCCTTCCCGACCCTCATCACCGACCTGCTCGCCCTCGACGCCGAGCTGGCCGAGCACCTCGTCCCGCCCGACCGGCTCCGCGCACACGACTCCGACCTGCTCACGGCCCTCGCGGGCGCCAAGCTGAGCAACGCCGAGCTGCGCAAGGTCCCCGAGGCCGCCGCCGCCCGCCGCGAGCTGCTCGACCTCGTCGTCCGCTACCGCGCCGCCAAGCGCTCCCGCGACCTGCTCGACTTCGGCGACCAGATCGCCCGCTCCGCCGAACTCGCCACCACCCGGCCCGAGGTCGGCACGATCCTGCGCGACGAGTTCCGGGTCGTCCTCCTCGACGAGTACCAGGACACCTCCGTCGCCCAGCGGCTGCTGCTCTCCGGCCTCTTCGGCCAGGGCACCGGGCACGCCGTGACCGCCGTCGGCGACCCCTGCCAGGCCATCTACGGCTGGCGCGGCGCCTCCGTCGCCAACCTGGACGACTTCCCCGAGCACTTCCCGCACCGCGACGGCAGCCCCGCGAGCCGTTACGCGCTCTCCGAGAACCGGCGCAGCGGCGGCCGCCTCCTCGACCTCGCCAACGGCCTCGCCGCCCCCCTGCGCGCCATGCACGCGGGCGTGGAGGCGCTGCGGCCCGCGCCCGGCGCCGAGAACGACGGCACCGTGCGGATCGCCCTGCTGCCCACCCACGCCGAGGAGATCGACTGGCTCGCGGACTCCCTCGCCCACCTCGTCCGCACCGGCCGCGAGCCCGGCGAGATCGCCGTCCTGTGCCGCACCGCCACCGACTTCCCCGCGATCCACGCCGCCCTCGTCGCCCGGGACGTGCCCGTCGAGGTCGTCGGCCTCTCCGGCCTCCTCCACCTGCCCGAGATCGCCGACCTCGTCGCCGTCTGCGAGGTCCTCCAGGACCCGGGCGCCAACGCCTCCCTGGTACGGCTCCTCACCGGCCCCCGCTGGCGGATCGGCCCCCGCGACCTCGCCCTCCTCGGCCGCCGCGCCCGCCTCCTGGTCCACCGGGGGAGCGAGGAGCCCGACCCCGAGCAGCGGCTCGCCGCCGCCGTCGAGGGCGTCGACCCGGCCGAGGTGATCTCCCTCGCCGACGCGCTCGACACCTTCCTCGACTCCGGCGGCGCCCCCGACGACGGCCTGGCGTTCTCCGCCGAGGCCCGGGTCCGCTTCGCCCGCCTCGCCGCCGAACTGCGCTCCCTGCGCAGCTCGCTCGCCGACCCCCTCATGGACGTGCTGCACCGGGTCCTCACCACGACCGGCCTGGAGGTCGAGCTCTCCGCGTCCCCGCACGCCCTCGCCGCCCGCCGCCGCGAGACCCTCGGCCACTTCCTCGACGTCGCCGCCGGCTTCGCCTCCCTCGACGGCGAGGCCACCCTCCTCGCCTTCCTCGGCTTCCTGCGCACGGCCGTCCAGTTCGAGAAGGGCCTCGACAGCGCCCTCCCCGGTGGCGAGAACACCGTCAAGGTCCTCACCGCCCACAAGTCCAAGGGCCTGGAGTGGGACGTCGTCGCCGTCCCCGGCCTGGTCGCCGGACAGTTCCCCAGTGCACGCGCGCGCGAGGCGTGGACCTCCCAGCCGCAGGTCCTGCCGCACGCCCTGCGCGGCGACGCCGCCACCCTGCCGCCGATCGACACCTGGGACGCCAAGTCCCTCGCCGCGTTCAAGACCGACATGCGCGAGCACCAGCACACCGAGGAACTGCGCCTGGGGTACGTCACCTTCACCCGCCCCCGCTCCCTCCTCCTCGGCTCCGGCCACTGGTGGGGCCCGAGCCAGAAGAAGCCCCGCGGCCCCTCGGACTTCCTCCTCGCCCTGTACGAGCACTGCGCGGCCGGGCACGGCGAGATCGAGGCCTGGGCGGACGAACCGGAGGAGGACGCGGAGAACCCGACCCTGGCGTCCGCCGACCGGGACGAGGCCTGGCCGCTGCCCCTGGATCGGGCGTCCTTCGAGCGCCGCAGGAAGGCGGCGGACCTCGTCCGGGACCGGTTGTGGACCGTCGTTCCGCAGGGGGGAACGGGGGAGCACCACCCCACGAGCGCGGCGCCCGAGCCCCGGGACCCGCGCCCCGAGGACCTCTGGCCGGACGACGAGGAGCCCGTCTGGGACGAGGAGTCCCTCCCCGAGGACACCCACGCGGACGCGGTGCCGGGTCCGAGGGCCCCGGAGCCGGAGGAGCCCGGGGCCCCGGAGCCGGAGGAGCCCGAGGAGGCGGGGGCCCCGGAGGACCCCGAGGGATCGGAGGAGACCGGCGCCCAGGAAGGCACCGGCGCCCTCACCCCCGAGGACGCCAGGACCATCGCCTCCTGGGACCGCGACCTCACCTCCCTCACCACCGAACTCCGCCGCGCCCGCGCCACCACCCGGGACGTGCTGCTGCCCGCGTACCTCTCCGCCTCCCAGGTGCTGCGCCTCGCCGCCGACCCCGACGGCTTCGCGCGGGAGCTGGCCCGGCCCCTGCCCAAGCCGCCGCAGCCCGCCGCCCGCCGGGGCACCCGCTTCCACGCGTGGGTGGAGTCCCGCCACGAGGAGCTGCCGCTGCCCTTCCTCGGCCCGGACGAGCTGCCCGGCGGCGAGGACTTCGCGGGCGAGCCCGAGATCCTCGACGAACGGGACCTGGAGGAGCTGAAGGAGGCCTTCGCCCGCACCCCGTACGCCCGCCGCACCCCGTACCGCGTCGAGGTCCCCGTCCACCTCACCCTCGCGGGCCGGGTCGTCCGGGGCCGGATCGACGCCGTCTACCGGGACCCGGAGACCGGTGCGTACGAGATCGTCGACTGGAAGACCAGCCGGACGCGCAGCGCCGACCCGCTCCAGCTCGCGATCTACCGGCTCGCCTGGGCCGAGCAGCACGGCCTCGCGCCCGAGGAGGTGGCCGCCGCCTTCGTGTACGTCCGGACGGGTGAGGTCGCCCGGCCCGCCCGGCTGCCCGGCCGGACCGAGCTGGAGGCGATCCTGCTGGGCGGGGCACCCCCGGACGCCGGATAGGCTCATACGTATGAGCGAGACCCCGGACAGCGCCGTCCACGCAGTGCGCACGTACGTCGAGCGGCACCGCGCCGCCTTCCTCGGCGACCTCGCCGAGTGGCTGCGCATCCCGTCCGTCTCGGCGCAGCCCGAGCGGGCCGGTGACGTGCGGCGCAGCGCCGACTGGCTCGCCGCCAAGCTCACGGAGACCGGCTTCACGACGGTCGAGGTCTGGGAGACCGCCGGCGCCCCCGCCGTGTTCGCGGAGTGGCCCTCGGACGACCCGGGCGCCCCGGCCGTCCTCGTCTACGGCCACCACGACGTGCAGCCCGCCGCCCGCGAGGACGGCTGGCACACGGACCCGTTCGAGCCGACCGTGGTCGACGGCCGGATGTACGCGCGCGGGGCGGCCGACGACAAGGGCCAGGTCTTCTTCCACACCCTCGGCGTCCGCGCCCACCTCGCCGCCACCGGCCGCACGGCCCCCGCCGTCCACCTCAAGCTGCTGATCGAGGGCGAGGAGGAGTCCGGCTCCCCGCACTTCCGCGAGCTGGTCGAGGCCCGCGCGGAGCGGCTCGCCGCCGACGCCGTGATCGTCTCCGACACCGGCATGTGGTCCGAGACCACCCCCACCGTCTGCACCGGCATGCGCGGGGTCGCGGACTGCGAGATCGAGCTGTACGGCCCCGACCAGGACGTCCACTCCGGCTCCTTCGGCGGCGCCGTGCCGAACCCGGCCACCGTCGCCGGCCGGATCGTCGCCGCCCTCCACGACGCCGACGAGCGCGTGGCGATCCCCGGTTTCTACGACGGGGTGACCGAGCTGACCGACACCGAGCGGGCCCTCGTCGCCGAGCTGCCCTTCGACGAGGCGGCCTGGCTGCGCACCGCCAAGTCCCACGCCACCCTGGGCGAGGCCGGCTTCTCCACCCTGGAGCGGGTCTGGGCCCGCCCCACCGCCGAGGTCAACGGCATCGGCGGCGGCTACCAGGGCCCCGGCGGCAAGACGATCGTCCCCGCCTCCGCCCACCTCAAGCTCTCCTTCCGGCTCGTCGCCGGCCAGGACCCCGCCACGATCGAACTCGCCGTACGGGACTGGCTCGCCGGACTCGTCCCGGCCGGGATCCGGTACGAGATCGTCTTCGGCGCCCCGACCCGCCCCTGCCTCACCCCCCTCGGCCACCCCGCCCTGAAGGCGGTGGCCGGGGCCATGAGCCGGGCCTTCGACGGCGCCGAGGTCCGCTACACCCGCGAGGGCGGCTCGGGTCCGGCCGCCGACCTCCAGGACGTCCTGGAGGCACCCGTCCTGTTCCTCGGCATCTCCGTCCCGTCCGACGGCTGGCACGCCCCGAACGAGAAGATCGAGCTCGATCTCCTCATGAAGGGCGTCGAGACGACCGCTCATCTCTGGGGCGACCTGCCCGTCGCCCTCCAGGCCGCCGAGCGCTGAACCCACCACACCGAACCGGGGGAGTTGGAAGCAACCTGTGAGCACCTTGAAGAACGCGCCGGCCCTGAAAGACACGTCGGCCCCGGAGAACGCCCCGGACTCCCCGGACGCCCCGGACTCCCCGTTCCCGGCGGACGCCCCGGCGGACCGCCCGATCTCGCTCACCGCCCCGAGCGGCGTCGACCGCGCCGCCCACCACCGCCTCGACGAGGCGTGGCTCGCGGCGGCCTGGAGCCACCCCACGACCCGGGTCTTCGTGGTCTCCGGCGGCCAGGTGCTGATCGACGACCGGCCCGACGGCACCACCGAACTCGTCATGACCCCGGCGTTCGAGGCCCCGGTCACCGAGACCCACCGCTACTTCCTGGGCACGGACGCCGACGGGGTCTCCTACTTCGCGCTCCAGAAGGACTCCCTGCCCGGCCGCATGGACCAGTCCGCCCGCCCCGCCGGACTGCGCGAGGCCGGGCTGCTGCTCTCCGACCGGGACGCCGGTCTGATGGTGCACGCCGTGGCCCTGGAGAACTGGCAGCGCCTCCACCGCTTCTGCTCGCGCTGCGGCGAGCGCACGGTCATCGCCGCGGCCGGGCACATCCGCCGCTGCCAGGCCTGCGGCGCCGAGCACTACCCGCGCACCGACCCCGCGGTGATCATGCTCGTCACGGACGATCAGGACCGGGCCCTGCTCGGCCGCCAGGTCCACTGGCCGGAGGGCCGCTTCTCGACCCTCGCCGGCTTCGTCGAGCCGGGCGAGTCCATCGAGCAGTCGGTGGTCCGCGAGGTCTTCGAGGAGGCGGGCGTCACGGTCGGCGAGGTCGCGTACGTCGCCAGCCAGCCCTGGCCCTTCCCGTCCAGCCTGATGCTGGGCTTCTTCGCCCGCGCCACCTCCTCGGAGATCACCGTGGACGGGGAGGAGATCCACGAGGCCCGCTGGTTCTCCCGCGAGGAGCTGGCCGCCGCCTTCGAGACCGGCGAGGTCGTCCCCCCGTACGGCATCTCGATCGCCTCCCGCCTGGTCGAGCGCTGGTACGGCAGGCCGCTCCCGAAGCCGGGCGACGTGCTCTGACCCGCCCGACCAGCCCGGGGCCCGGTCCCGAATCCGGACCCTGATCCGGACCTCGATCCGGACCTCGATCCAGGCCCGGACCCCGACCCGAACCCGTCAGGACGAAACCGTTTCCCCCGCGCGGACGGGCGCGAGGGAGGCGGCGGCCGTGGAGATGACCTCGTCCAGGACGTCGCGGGAGCGCACCAGGTCCGCGATCGTACGGTCGATGCGGTCGCGCTCCGCGCTCAGCTCGTCGACGAGCCGGGGCGTGGCGATCTCGCTCGCCGCCCCGTCCGCGTCCCGCATGCAGGGCAGCAGCAGCGCGATCTTCCTGCTGGTGAGCCCGGCCGCGTACAGCGCCTGGACCCGGATGACGCGGTCCACCGCCCATTCCCCGAAGTCGCGCTGCCCTCCCGGCGTGCGCTCGGACGCCAGGAGGCCCTGCGTCTCGTAGTAGCGCAGCGACCTCTCGCTCACCCCGCTGCGCCGGGCGAGTTCACCGATCCGCATGTCACATCCCCGTTCGCCGGAACCGGACTTGAACCTGACACCAGTGTCAACTCCTACCGTACGGGCATGACGAACGCACCGGACGCACTCCGCCCCTCCCGCCTCTTCGACTCCGCCCGCCTCGGCCCGCTGGAACTGCCGAACCGCCTGGTGATGGCGCCGATGACCCGCAACCGCGCCACGGCCGACGGCGTCCCGAAGCCCGTCATGGCCACCTACTACGCCCAGCGCGCCTCCGCCGGCCTGATCGTCGCCGAGGCCTCCACGCCGAACGCCGTGGGCCAGACCTACCCGAACATCACGGCCATCCACAACGACGCCCACGTGGCCGGATGGCGGCGGGTCACCGACGCCGTGCGCGCGGCCGGCGGCCGGATGTTCCTCCAGCTCCAGCACGGCGGCCGGGTCGGTCACCCCGACAACAGCGGGCTCACGCCCGTCGCCCCCTCGCCGGTCGCCCTCCCCGAGCCGATCCACACGCCCGGCGGACGCCGGGACGCCGTCGTCCCGCGCGAGATGACCGTCGAGGAGATCCGCGCCACCGTCGCCGACTTCGCCGCCGCGGCCCGCAGGGCCGTCGACGCGGGCTTCGCCGGCGTGGAGGTCCACGCCGCCAACGGCTACCTGCTGCACCAGTTCCTGGCGAAGAACACCAACCGCCGCACCGACGCGTACGGCGGCTCCGTCGCCGGGCGGATCCGCCTCACCGTCGAGGTGGTCCGGGCCGTCGCCGACGCGATCGGCCCCGAGCGGGTGGGCGTGCGGCTCGCCCCCGGCCTGACCGTCAACGGCATCGAGGAGGGCGACACCGAAGACATCTACCCGGCCCTCGTCGCCGCCCTGGCCCCCGTCGGCCCGGCCTATCTGCACCTCGTCTTCGCCGACCCGGACCAGCCGCTCTTCCAGGACATCCGGAAGACCTGGGAGGGAACCCTGATCGCCAACCCCGTCCTGGGCTGGGGCGGGCCCCTGCCCGCCGACGGCGGCCGCCGCGCGGCCGAGCGGCTTCTCGCCGCCGGGGCCGACCTGATCTCCCTGGGCCGCCCCTTCCTCGCCAACCCCGACCTCGTCGAACGCCTCCGGACCGGGGCCGCGATCAACCCCGTCCGCGAGGAGGGCCTGATGTACACGGGCGGCGAGAACGGCTACACCGACTACCCGACCCTCGCGGACGTCCCCCCGGCACGCGAGGCCGTTTCCCCGGAGCACGAGAACGCCCCCTCCGGTCGGGTGTGACCGAAGGGGGCGTGATGCGAGCGGCGGCCGCAGTGGCCGAAAATCGATCAGGCGCCGATCTTCTGCTTGACCTGCGCGAGGCTCGGGTTCGTCAGGGTGGAGCCGTCCGGGAAGAGCACGGTCGGCACGGTCTGGTTGCCGCCGTTGGCCTTCTCGACGAACGCCGCCGAGTCCGGGTCCTGCTCGATGTTGATCTCCGTGTACGCGATGCCCTCGCGCTCCATCTGGCTCTTCAGCCGACGGCAGTAGCCGCACCACGTGGTGCTGTACATCGTCACAGTGCCCTGCATGGCCAGGCGCTCCTCTGGTTCTTCGCTTGCGTTCGCTGACGGGTCCGAGAAGGAGAACGTACGCCCCGCCCGTCCCATTCCCGCAACCGGTCCCGGGCCCGGTCCCGCGCCCCGCGATTCGTATGACCGGAGCCTCCCGCCTGTGGACAACCCGGCGCACCGGCCCCGCGGGACCTGGCAGCATGGCGGGGTGACAGCAGCGACGCACTCCACTCTCTTCCCCCGGGTCCCGGAGACGGCCGACGCGGTGCTCGACGGGCTCGACCCCGAGCAGCGCGAGGTCGCGCTCGCCCTGGGCGGCCCGATGTGCGTGCTGGCGGGAGCCGGCACGGGCAAGACGCGGGCCATCACGCACCGGATCGCGTACGGGGTGCGGGCGGGCGTGCTCCAGCCCGCCGGCGTGCTCGCCGTCACCTTCACCAACCGCGCGGCGGGCGAGATGCGCGGCCGGCTCCGGCAGCTCGGCGCGGGCGGCGTCCAGGCCCGCACCTTCCACTCCGCCGCCCTCCGCCAGCTCCAGTTCTTCTGGCCGAAAGCAGTCGGTGGCGAGCTGCCCCGGCTCCTGGAGCGGAAGGTCCAGCTCGTCGCCGAGGCCGCCGCCCGCTGCCGGATCCGGCTCGACCGGAACGAGCTGCGGGACGTCACCGGTGAGATCGAGTGGGCCAAGGTCACCCAGACCGTCCCCGCCGACTATCCGGCCGTCGTCGCCAAGGCCCACCGGGACGCCCCCCGCGACCCGGCCGAGATCGGCCAGATCTACGCCACGTACGAGCAGCTCAAGCGCGACCGATCGGTGATCGACTTCGAGGACGTGCTGCTGCTCACCGTCGGCATCCTCCAGGACCGGCACGACATCGCCGACCAGGTCCGCCGCCAGTACCAGCACTTCGTGGTGGACGAGTACCAGGACGTCTCCCCGCTCCAGCAGCGGCTGCTCGACCTGTGGCTCGGCGACCGCGACAGCCTCTGCGTGGTCGGCGACGCCAGCCAGACGATCTACTCCTTCACCGGCGCCACCCCCGACCACCTGCTGAACTTCCGCACCCGGCACCCCGGCGCCACCGTGGTCAAGCTGGTCCGCGACTACCGCTCCACCCCCCAGGTCGTCCACCTGGCCAACGGACTGCTCTCCCAGGCCCGCGGCCGGGCCGCCGAGCACCGCCTGGAGCTGATCTCCCAGCGCGACCCGGGCCCCGAGCCGGTCTACGCCGAGTACGCCGACGAGCCCGCCGAGGCCGAGGGCACCGCCCGCCGGGTCCGCGACCTCGTCGCCGCCGGCGTGCCGGCCGGCGAGATCGCCGTCCTCTACCGGATCAACGCCCAGTCCGAGGTCTACGAGCAGGCCCTCGCCGACGCCGGAGTGCCCTACCAGCTCCGCGGCGCCGAGCGCTTCTTCGAGCGCCAGGAGGTCCGGGAGGCGGGCATCGCCCTGCGCGGCGCGGCCCGTGCCGGGGGCAACGACTCCCTCCTCGACGACGCCGAGGACCTGCCCGCGCAGGTCAGGGCGGTCCTCTCCACCAAGGGCTGGACCACCGAGCCGCCCGCGGGCTCCGGCGCCGTCCGCGACCGCTGGGAGTCCCTCGCCGCCCTCGTCCGGCTGGCCGAGGACTTCGCCCGCGCCAGGCCGGGGGCCACCCTCTCCGACCTGGTCGCCGAGCTCGACGAGCGGGCCGCCGCCCAGCACGCCCCGACCGTCCAGGGCGTCACCCTCGCCTCGCTGCACGCGGCCAAGGGCCTCGAATGGGACGCCGTCTTCCTGGTCGGCCTCACCGAGGGCATGATGCCGATCACCTACGCCAAGACCGACGAGCAGGTCGAGGAGGAGCGGCGCCTGCTGTACGTCGGCGTCACCCGCGCCCGGGTCCACCTCGCGCTCTCCTGGTCCCTCTCCCGCTCCCCGGGCGGCCGGCCCTCCCGGCGCCCCACCCGCTTCCTCAAGGGCCTGCGCCCCGGCTCCGGCGCCCTCGGGGCCCTCGGCCACGGCGGCGGCGTCCGGAGCTCCGTCGAGCGGGGGAGCGCCGACGGCCGGCGCAGGACGCGCGGCCCCGTCCGCTGCCGGGTCTGCGGCACGACCCTCACCGAGGCGGGCGCGATGAAGCTGATGCGCTGCGAGGACTGCCCCTCGGACATGGACGAGGGGCTGTACGAGCGGCTCCGCGACTGGCGCGCCGAGCGGGCGGGCGAGCTCGGCCAGCCGGCCTATTGCGTCTTCACCGACAAGACGCTCATGGCGATCGCCGAGCGCGTCCCCGCCACCGGCGGGGAGCTCGCCTCGATCTCCGGCGTCGGCACCCGCAAGCTGAACCGCTTCGGAGCCGACGTCCTGGCCATCTGCGCAGGTGAGGAGGGAGGGACGGGGGCCGGTGAGGACTGAGGAAAACTCGTCGGAAAAATAGTTTGCGCCCGCCCCGTCAAGCCCCATAGGTTCTTAACCACGGAAACGACGGCTTCTTCGAAGCCCTGTCTTCGTGCTGTACTTGTCCAAATAAACATGAGGGTCCGGCTCGCACCCGAGCCCTCCGAGACGCCGAGAGGAGGCGATTCCAGTGATCAGCAGCACCATTCAGACCAGCACCGCCAGCTTCGTCAGCACCGCCAAAATGACCGATCGCTCGGTCGTCTCCGCCTGCTCGCTCGGCCTCTCCGCCGTGTCGTTCATTGGCACCGGTCTGCCTACCTCCGGTCTCTCCGGCCTCGGCATGCCCGCCGCCGTAGAGCTTCGGGCCTCCGTGGACCTGCGCAATGAGCGACCGACCAAGGCACTGGAAGCAGGAGCAGCGGGCAAGGCCAAGGCCTATGCCTTTGCGGCGACCGGTGCCGGCACCCAGCAGCAGACGATTCACCACACGATGTGGGCCTTCCGTGGGCTCGAACCCTGGAGTGATCCAGCCTGATCCAGGATCAGGCAGGCGCCTTCAGGGCCGCGGAACCCCACCCGGGATCCGCGGCCCTTCTGTTTGTCCCCGAACGGGGACGGTTCGTCTCCGAACGGGGACGGGCGGGAGAAGGGGCCTCGGGACAGACACGACCCGGTACCAGCCGAAACCCCGGCCAACAGGCCGGAAAGACCAGACGAGGAAAGAACACCGTGCAACTCGAAGCGCACGCCCCGTCCGTACCGCTTTCCGATTCGATCCCCCAGCCCGGCCTCACGGAGGACCCCGCTTTGACCCCCCTCACCGCGCTCACCGCGCTCGACGACGCCATCGAGAACCTCGGCGTCCCCGTCCCCTGTCGCTCCTACGACCCCGAGGTCTTCTTCGCGGAGTCCCCGGCGGACGTGGAGTACGCGAAGTCCCTCTGCCGGACCTGCCCGCTCGTGGCCGCCTGCCTCGCCGGCGCCAAGGAGCGGCGCGAGCCGTGGGGCGTCTGGGGCGGTGAGCTCTTCGTCCAGGGCGTGGTCGTCGCCCGGAAGCGGCCCCGTGGCCGTCCGCGCAAGAACCCGGTCTCGGCATGAACGCCACCGGAACCATCGACCGCCCCCACACGCACGATCCCCAGAAGCAGGCCCCGATGACCTCTTCCACCAGCGAGCCCGCCGGCTCCGCGACCTCAGCCTTCTCCCCCGCCGCCGCTCCCGTGGCGCGTCAGAACAGGACCCGTGAAATGCAACTCATCCCCGAAGCCCTGGCTCGTGCCCATATGCACGACCGACAGCGCGAGGCCGAGGCGGAACGCCAGGCCGTGCGCCTGGTCGCCGCCCGGCGCATGCAGCGCCGCGCCGAGCGCGTCTCGCTGCGCGCCCGCCGCGCGCTGGCCATGGCCGTCATGCACTGAGAACCCGCGCCCTCCGGGGCGCCGTCGCGGGGGCCGGTCCGTCAGGACCGGCCCCCGCGGTGCGTTGTGCGGGACCGCGGACGCCCCGCCGGGCTATCGTCGCGAGGGTGAACGACGCCGGTGCCCCCGAGGAGCCCTTCACCTGCGCGCGCTGCGGCAGGACCGCCGACACCCTGCCGCTGACCTGGACCTGTTCGGTGGAGGACGACCGCCGGGTGTACTTCTGCGAGGAGTGCTCCCGGGCCAACCTCCGCGCCATCGAGGGCAGACTCGACTCCTCCTGGTGGTGACGGTTCCTAGCCCGCCTCCACCGCTGTCTCGGCTTCCGCTTCCGGCTCGGCGAAGCCCGGGAGCCATGCGACCAGTTCGTCGCGCAGGCGGACCGTCGCGTTCAACTGGCACAGCACCCCGATGGTGCTCAGCGTCACCCGGTGGATCAGCAGGTACGAGGGCGGCAGGTTCAGCTGCTTGCCCAACTGGTGGGCGGGGGAGCGGGGGTCGGCGATCCGGGCCGCCTGGGTGCGCATCCAGGAACGCGTGAAGACGAAGGACTCCGCCTCGGCCGGCTCGATGATCGGCAGCAGGTACTCCAGGACCGCGTCCGGATCGAGCGAGACGGTCTCCTTGACGAAGCCCTCCTCGCGCAGCAGGTCGTAGACCGTCTCGGCGTCACCGGCCAGCGTCATCCGCAGACAGGTGCCGATCGTCCCGGGCAGCCCGCCCGGCAGCCGGTCCACGGTGCCGAAGTCGAGGACGCCGAGCCGCCAGCCCTCCGGGTCCCCCTCCCCGTCGGCCCCGGGCAGCAGCCGGAAGTTCCCCGGGTGCGGATCGGCGTGCAGCAGACCGGTGCGCGCCGGGCCGGAGAAGAGGAAGCGGGCGAGGAGCTGGCCCGCCCGGTCCCGCTGCTCCCGGGTGCCGTCCGCGATCACCTCCGCGAGCGGAAGCCCCTCCATCCACTCGGTCACCAGGACCTGTTCCGACTGGTGCACCACCGCCGGGACCACCACGTCCGGATCGTCCGCGAACTCCTCCGCGTGCTTCCGCTGGGCCGTGGCCTCCAGGCCGTAGTCCAGCTCCTCGGAGACCCGGTCCCGCATCTCGGCGATCAGTGGCTTGATGTCCATGCCCGGGACCAGCGGGCCGAGGAGCCGGGCGAAGCGGCTCAGCTGGGTGAGGTCCGAGAGCAGCGCCTCCCCGGCGCCCGGGTACTGCACCTTGACCGCGACCTCGCGCCCGTCGTGCCACACGGCCCGGTGCACCTGTCCGATCGAGGCCGCGGCCGCCGGCTTGTCCTCGAACTCCAGGAACAGCTCCCGCCAGTCGGCGCCGAGACGCTCCTCCAGGACCGCGTGCACCGTCCGCGTCGGCATCGGGGGCGCCGCGTCCTGGAGCTTCGTCAGGGCCGCCCGGTACGGACCGGCGACCTCCTCCGGCAGGGCCGACTCGAAGACGGAGAGCGCCTGCCCGAACTTCATCGCCCCTCCCTTCAACTCACCGAGCACCTTGAAGAGTTGGTCGGCCGTGCGCTGCTGGAGCTCGCGGGCGACGATCTCCGCCGATCTGCCGCCGATCCGCTTGCCCAGGCCCCAGGTGGCCCGGCCCGCGAAGCCCAGGGGCAACGCGGCCAACTTGGCGGTCCGGGTGACCGCCTTCCGGGGAAGATCAGACATGCGCCCCTCCAAAACCCAGACTGCAGTGCCGCGCAGGGCCCGTTACCCCGCCATTGTGTCGTGCCTGTCCTCCGCTGCCGAGGCGCGTTCCCCCTCTCTTCCGCGCGCTGCCCCGCAAGGGCAGGCCGGATGGGGCCTCAGCCGCTCCGCCCGCCACTCCAGGAACGGCAGTGACGCCTCCCAGCGGGTGCCCGTGCTCGCCGGCAGGTCCCCGTCCAGGAAGGCGAGGGCGTGCGCGGCGGCCAGCCCCGCCACCGCCGTGGCCAGCCCCAGGTCGCAGGCCGGCAGCGGGTGCGGGGCGCCGGAGCGCCACTGGGCGAGCAGCCGGGGCCGTACCGGATCCCGGTCCGTCCGCTCCTCCTGGAGGCAGCGGGCGCAGGCCGTGCCGCCCGGCAGCACGAGCGGGCCGACCGTCCCCGTGGCCTCGACGACCCCGGCGTACAGGTGGGGGGTGCCGGTGGCGACCCACCGCTCGGCCGGGAGCGGATCAGGGACGTACGCGCCGAGACCGTCCCTCGGCGTCACCACCACGAGTGAAACCCCGGCCCCACCCCTCCCTTCACCCGGCCCGTGACGACCCACCCCCGCCCGGCCGCCCGGCCCGACTCCGCTTCCGCCCCGGCCACCCGGCCCGGCCCCGCTTCCGCCCCGGCCGCCCCCGTGCGCCGCGCCCCGTGACCAGCGCCCGACCAGGCGGCGGGCGGCCGTCGCCCGGCGTTCGCCGACGGACTCGGGCGGCAGGCCGCCCGGTGCGGTCTCCCAGGGCTCGACCCGGCCCGGGTCCAGCACCTCGACCCGGCCCACGCCCGCCGCGGCGAGCAGGGCCGCCACCGTCGCCCCCACCCGTCCCGCGCCCCGGACCTGGACGCGCAGGGCCCGCCGGGCCGCCAGGACCCCCGCCGCCCGCTCCGGCTCGGGGTGGACCACGGACAGGGAGGCCAGGTCCGCCCGGAGCGGATCGAGGGCCGCGTCCGCCGCCCCGGCGGCCGGCCCCGCCCTCCCGGGCCGCCCCGCCGCGGCGTCGGTGAGGAGCCCCGCCGACTCCAGCCGGCCGAGGAGCGCGTCGAGGCGTCCGTCCGGTAGACCGAGCGCCCGCGCCTCGCCCCGCAGCAGCTCGACCCCGCGCGTCCCGTCGAGCAGCCCGAGCACCGCCTCCGTCTCCGGGCCGACCGGGTCGAGCACCACGGCATGGGCCGGAGTGACCCCGAACTGGACGCACCGCAGACTCCGCCAGGCCCGCCGCAGCGCCGGTTTCACCATCGGATGCATTTCCCCGCCCCCGTCCGCACTCACTCGACCCGTACTCACTCGACCCGCACTTACCTGACCCGCACTTACCTGACTCGCACTCACTCGACCCGCACTCACTGACCTGCGCTCATGCCCCGTACTCGTGATTCGCACGCACGATCCGCACGCACGATCCGCATTCATGATCGACAACGGATTTCCGTCGCCCGGAAGTGAGAATGCCCCGTCGCCCCGGCCGGTGCCGAAAGTTGTCCACAGGCCGGGGGATTAGTCATTCAAATGGGGCGGGGCACGGCCGGACCGTTCCCGAAACGGCTCCGGCAGCGGGTAACGTCGGGGCCGTGCCCGCCGACCCACGACGCAGCGTGACCAGCAAGCCGCCCCACGGCGCGGGGACGAGCGAGGTCGAGGTCCGCAGGAGCGCGCGGCGGAGCAGGACCGTCTCGGCCTACCGCGAGGGCGACCGGACCGTCGTGCTCATCCCCGCCCGAATGTCGGAGGCGGAGGAGCGCCGCTGGGTCGGCGTCATGCTGGAGAAGCTCGCCGCCAAGGAGAGCCGCGGCGTCCTCGGCGACCGCGAGCTCACCGAGCGGGCGCGGCGCCTCTCCGACCAGTACTTCGGCGGCCGGGCCCGCCCGGACTCGGTCCGCTGGGTGACCAACCAGAACACCCGCTGGGGCTCCTGCACCCCCTCCGAGGGCAGCATCCGCCTCTCCCACCGGCTCCGGGGCATGCCCGAGTACGTCGTCGACTACGTCCTCCTGCACGAGCTGGCCCATCTGCTCGTGCCCGGCCACGGCCCCCGTTTCTGGCGGCTCCTGGAGGCCTACCCCCGCACCGAGCGGGCCCGCGGCTACCTGGAGGGCGTGGTCGCCGCCGACCGCCTCCCGAACCTCTCGGACCACCCCGGCCACGCGGACGACCAGGACCTTCCGGACGTTCGCGAGGAGTGACGGCGCCGCCACGCGGCGGCACACGGATTTCCCGATTCCGTACCGAAAACACCCTGGCCTGTCTCAATGTCGCACACAGCGGTTAGCCTGACGCGAGCATTCGCCATTCGGGATGGGGGACGGACGTTACGCATGGCCAGGGAATTCCAACGCGGCCACAAGGCCAAGATCAGCGATCTGACCGCGGGGACCGATCTGTACGTGGGCGTGCAGATCGCGGCGCCCGGACTGACCTTCGACATCAGCTGCTTCGGCCTCGACGCCGACGAGCGGCTCTCGGACGACCGCTACTTCGTCTTCTTCAACCAGCCGAAGTCGCCCGAGGAGTCCATCCAGCAGCTCGGCGCCCAGGCCGGTGACACCGAGTCCTTCCGCGTCACCCTCGACCGCATCCCGGCGCACATCCACAAGCTGTCCTTCACCGCCACGATCGACGGCGCCGGCCAGATGTCCCAGATCGGCCCCGGCCACCTGCGGATCGTGGCCGGCGGCGAGGAGGTCGCCCGGTACGCGTTCACCGGAGCGGAGTTCTCCACCGAGCGCGCGGTGATGCTCGGCGACTTCTACCTCAAGGACGTCTGGCGGTTCGCCGCCGTCGGCCAGGGCTTCGACGGAGGCCTGGAGGCGCTCCTGCGCAACTTCGGCGGCGAGGTCGCCGAGGAGGAGTCCGCCGCCCCGCAGCAGCAGGCGCCCGCCCCCGGCTTCGCCCCGCCGCCCCGGGCCGCGGCACCCCCGGCCTTCGCCGCCCCGGCCCCCGCGCCCGCCCCGGCCCCCGCGCCCGTGTTCGGCGCCCCGCCCGGCCCGCCCGCTCCGGCCCCCGCCCCGCCGGCGCCGCCGGTCCACACGGCGCCCACGATGGTCGCGCCCCTGGCCCCGGCCCCCGTGCCCCCGCCGGCCCCGGCACCCGCCCCGTACGGGCAGACGCCGCCGCCGTACGGCCAGGTCCCCGGGCAGCCCCCGGGCCAGTACCCCGGCCACGGCCAGCCGCCGCACACCCCGCCCCACGGCCAGCAGCCCCCCTACGGGCAGACCCCGCCCCCGTACGGCCAGCAGCCGCCCGCCTACGGCCAGCAGCACGCGGGCGTGCCCCAGGGCGCCCCCGCCGCCGGCGCGGGCCTCGCCGCCGCGCTCGCGCCGTACAAGGAGGCCCCCACCGGCTCCCGCTGGACCCCGCAGAACCAGCAGCTCATGCGGGTCGACCTCGCCATGGGCGGCACGCCCGTCCTGGCCCGGCAGGGCTCCATGGTCATGTACCAGGGCAAGGTCGACTTCGGCTACAAGGGCGCGGGCTTCGCCGGCCGGATCGTCGGCAACGCCACCGGCCAGGAGATGCAGCTCATGCGCTGCACCGGCCGCGGCCAGGTCTTCCTCGCCGAGGAGGGCGCCCAGCTGCACCCGATCGAGCTCCAGGGCGACGGGATCTGCGTCTCCGCCGAGAACGTCCTCGCGTTCGACGAGACCCTCCAGTACGAGGTCCGCCGCATCGAGGGCCACGGCATCCCCGGCGGCGCCCTCTTCACCATGCAGTTCCAGGGCAGCGGCACCGTCGTCGTGAAGACCCGCGGCATCCCCGTGGTCCTCCCGGTCACGCCGACCACCTTCGCCGACTGCAACGCCGTCGTCGCCTGGTCGTCGGCCTCCCAGGTCGTCCTCTCCAGCCAGGTGCGCCTGCGCCGCAACGCCTACCCCGGCCACAGCGGGGAGACCGTGAACCTGCAGTTCCGGGGCGCCCCCGGAAACTTCGTCGTCGTCCAGCCCTACGAGGTCTGAGGGAGCCCGAAGCCATGAACCAGCAACTCGCGGGCTACGTCCCGACCCCCGTCGCGGCCCGGATGGAGAACCACGGCAGCGCCATGCTCAAGGTCGCCATGTCGAGCGGCCAGGACCTCTACGCCCGGTCGGGCTCGATGGTCGCCTACGAGGGCTTCATCACCTACGAGCCCAACCCGCCCGCCGTCCGCCAGTACGCACAGCAGTGGGTCACGGGCGAGGGCGCGCCGATCATGAAGTGCTCCGGCGACGGACTGCTCTACCTCGCCGACTACGGCGCCGACGTCGTCGTGATCAACCTGAACAACGACTCCCTGTCGGTCAACGGCACCAACCTCCTCGCCTTCGACGCGCACCTCCAGTGGGGCGTCGAGCGGGTCAAGGGCCTCGCCAAGTTCGCCGGACAGGGCCTGTTCAACGTGACGATCGCCGGCACCGGCTGGGTCGCGCTGACCTCGCGCGGCACCCCGATCGTCGTCGACTGCGGCCGCGGCGAGGACGAGACGTACGTCGACCCGGACGCGCTCGTCGCCTGGTCGCCCGCGCTCAAGGTCAAGGGCAAGCGCAGCTTCAAGGCCTCCTCCCTCATCGGACGGGGCAGCGGCGAGGCGTACCAGATGGCCTTCTCGGGCCAGGGCATCGTCGTCGTACAGCCGAGCGAGGACAGCACCGACCGCCTGCGGATCCGGGGCTGAGGGGGAGCGAGAACACACCATGCAGAGCCCGCTTTTCAACCACGCCGAGCAGCAGAGCCAGGAGCGGTACGTCGTCCAGAACCCGCAGCTCCTGCGGGTCAGCCTGACCGGGCAGGACGACGTCCTCGCCCGCAAGGGCGCCATGGTCGCCTACCAGGGCCTCATCGACTTCGACGGCGAGTACCAGAGCGCGAGCCGGCGCCGGGCCCGCGCCCGCACCGGGGAGGGCCTCGACCTGATGCGCTGCTCCGGGCAGGGCACGGTCTACTTCGCCAACCTCGCCCAGTACGTCCACGTCGTGGAGGTCGAGCAGGAGGGCCTCACCGTCGACAGCGCCTACGTCCTGGCGCTCGACTCGACCCTCCACACCGAGGTCATCGCCGTCGACAGCCAGTACGGCATCTCCGGCTCCGGCAAGTACCAGCTCAACATCTCCGGCCGCGGCAAGGTCGCCCTGATGACCTCCGGGCAGCCGCTGATGATGCAGGTCACACCCGAGAAGTACGTCAGCGTCGACGCGGACGCGATCGTCGCCTGGTCCACCGGGCTGCGCGTCCAGATGCAGGCGCAGACGCACAACTCCAGCGTCCGCCGCCGGCGCGGCGACACCGGAGAGGGCTGGGAGCTCAGCTTCCTCGGACAGGGCTTCGCCCTCGTCCAGCCCAGCGAGGTCATGCCCCCGCAGCACGCGGCCATCGGCCAGGGCATCGCCGCCCAGTACGGGGCCGGACAGCACGGGGCCCACGGCCAGAACCAGAACAACGCCTGGAACTAGGCAGGGGTACGGGGAAGAGGGCGGGCGCCGGTCGGGCGCCCGCCCCCTTCCCCCGTCCTCACAGCCGGGCCAGCGTGCCCTCCAGGAGACGGACCACCGACGTGTCCGCCACGCCGGCCACGTCCTCGTACGCGAACCAGCGCAGGTCCAGCGACTCCTCGCTGATCCGCTCCACCGCGTCCGCCGGCGCCAGGGCCGCGTACTGCACGTCCAAGTGCCAGTGGCAGGGCGCCGGGATCGGGTGCCGGTCGAGCCGCACCGGGCCGCCCGGCAGCAGGACGAGCCCGGGGATCCCGGACTCCTCCGTCGCCTCCCGCAGCGCGGCGCCCTCGACCGTGACGTCACCCGGCTCGCAGTGGCCGCCCATCTGCAGCCACATGCCCAGCTTCTTGTGCAGGGTCAGCAGGACCCGCCCCCGAACGGGGTCGACCACCAGCGCGCTGGACGTCAGGTGACCGGCCGAGCAGGGCTTGTACATGCCGTCCGGGTGCGCGTCCAGGTGGTCCAGATAGACCTGGCGCAGCTCCTCCTGGCCCCCGTACTCCTTCAGTACGAGGACCGCGTCGTCGTGCAGGGTCACTCCTTGCCGTCCCCGCCGCCGTTGCCGTCCCCGCCGCCGTTGTTTCCGTCCCGGCCGTCGTCCTCCGGGGAGTCGTCCTTCGGGGCGCCGCCCTTCGCCGCCTCGCCGAGCATCTTGTCCAGCTCGGAGAAGTCCAGGTGCTCGCGGTGCACGAAGCCGTCCGGGTCGTCCAGGTCGGTCGCCGTCGGCAGCATGTCCGGGTGCTCCCACAGGCCGTCCCGGCCGTCGACCCCGCGCGCGTCGGTGAGCGAGGCCCACAGGCGCGCCGCGTCCCGCAGCCGCCGCGGACGCAGCTCCAGACCGATCAGGGTCGCGAAGGTCTGCTCGGCGGGACCGCCCGAGGCCCGGCGCCGGCGCAGCGTCTCGCGCAGCGCGTCCGCCGAGGTCAGACGGGACTTGGCGGCCTCGTGGACCACCGCGTCCACCCAGCCCTCGACCAGCGCGAGCGCCGTCTCCAGACGGGCCAGGGCCGCCTTCTGCTCCGGGGTGTCCTCCGGCTGGAACATGCCCTGCTGGAGCGCCTCCTGAAGCTGCTCGGGATGCGTCGGGTCGAGCTGGCCCACCGCCTCCTCCAGCTTCGAGGTGTCGACCTTGATCCCGCGCGCGTACCCCTCGACCGCGCCGAACAGGTGCGCCCGCAGCCACGGCACGTGCGCGAAGAGGCGCTGGTGGGCGGCCTCGCGCAGGGCCAGGTAGAGGCGCACCTCGTCCGAGGGCACGCCCAGGTCCTTGCCGAAGGCCTCGACGTTCAGCGGCAGCAGCGCGGCGCGCCCGGCCGGGCCCAGCGGCAGGCCGACGTCGGTCGAGCCGACGACCTCACCGGCGAGCGCGCCCACGGCCTGCCCGATCTGCTGGCCGAACATGGCGCCGCCCATGGAGCGCATCATGCCGATCAGCGGGCCCGCCATGGCCTGCATCTCCTCCGGCAGGACGTCGCCCATCGCCGCGCCGACCCGCTCGGCGACCGGGTCCACGAGCTGCTGCCACGCCGGCAGCGTCGCCTCGACCCACTCCGCGCGGCTCCACGCCACGGCGACGTTCGCGCCCGAGGGCAGCGAGGTCGCCTGGTCCAGCCACAGGTCGGCCAGGCGCAGCGCCTCCTGGACCGCCGACTTCTCGGCCGGGCCCACGCTGGCGTCCTTGGTGCCGTCCGGGGTGCCCTGGGCCACCACCTGGCGCGCGATCTGCTTGGCCATGTCCCAGTTGACGGGACCGCCCTCATAGCTCAGCATCTGCCCGAGCTGCTGGAAGGCCGCGCCCAGATCGTTGGGGTTCAGCGAGCCGAACATGGCCGCGAACGGATTGTCCGCGCCGCCCGGCCCGCCGGCCCCGCCCATGCCCGGCAGTGCGCCGAAACCGAACGGGTTCGCCCCGAACGGGTTGCCGCCCTGGCCACCGGACCCCTGGCCACCTCCGGCGGGGTCCTTCTTCTTGCCGTCGCCGTCCTCCGGCTCCTCCGGCGGAAGGCCGAATCCGAATGGGGTGTCACTCACAGGTTTCCTCGGCTCGTAGGGCCGCCGGCCTCCTGCCGACGGCGACTGCCCGACCAGAGCCTGCCCACGACAGGCTCCGCACACCACCAGCGTAGACATCCGGGCCGGAAACGGGCTCGGTGCTCCGCCGGGGCGTGCCCTGCGGCAGGATGGACGCCACCTGGTCCGTACGTCGTGCGGCGTACGTACTGAAGACAACCTCTGGAGACGCCCGGTGAGTTCCCCAGATCCACAGGTTCGCGGAGCGCGAAACCACTCGACCCGGCCCGTCGCGCGCGGGCCCGTCGTCGCGGTCACCGGCGCCGCATCCGGCGTCGGCGACCTGCTGACCAGGCGTCTCGCCGCCTCCGACGAGGTCAAGCGGGTCGTCGCCATCGACGAGCGCCGGGGCGAGGTCCCGGAGGCGCACTGGCACGTCCTCGACGTGCGCGACCCGGCCATCGCGGAGAAGCTGCGCGGCGCCGACGTCGTCGTGCACCTCGCCGTCGACCTCGACCTGGAGACCGACCCCGCCGCCCGGACGGCCTACAACGTGCGCGGCACGCAGACCGTCCTGACCGCCGCCGCGGCCGCCGGGATCCACCGGGTGGTGCTCTGCACCTCCGCGATGGTCTACGGCGCCCTGCCCGACAACGACATCCCGCTCTCCGAGGACGCCGAGCTGAAGGCCACGGCGGAGGCCACCGGCGTCGGCGACATGCTGGAGATCGAGCGGCTGGGCCGCCGGGCGCCCCGCGCGCACCCCGGCCTCAACGTCACGGTGGTCCGCCCGGCCGTCCTCGTCGGCGGCACGGACACGGCGCTGACCCGCTACTTCGAGTCGCCCCGGCTGCTCGTCGTCGCCGGTTCCCGGCCGACCTGGCAGTTCTGCCACGTCGAGGACCTGGTGAGCGCCCTGGAGTACGCGGCCCTGGAGAAGGTCGACGGCGAGTTCGTGGTCGGCTGCGAGGGCTGGCTGGAGCAGGAGGAGATCGAGGAGCTCTCCGGGATCCGGCGCATGGAGCTGCCCTCCGCCGTCGCCCTCGGCACGGCGGCCCGCCTCCACCGGATCGGCCTGACCCCGTCCCCGGCGGGCGACCTCGCGTACACCATGCACCCCTGGGTGGTGAGCGTCGGGCGCCTGCACGACGCCGGCTGGCGGCCGAAGTGGACGAACGAGGAGGTCCTCGCCGCGCTCCTGGAGGAGGTCGAGGGCCGCCACACGGTCGCGGGCCGCCGCCTGGGCCGCAAGGACGCGACGGCGGCCGGTGCGGCCGGCGCGACGGTGGCACTGCTCGGCACGGCGGCGCTCGTACGGCAGATGCGGAAGCGGCGCGGGATCTGATCCCCTTCGTCCCTGTTGCGCGCGGAACTGTAGGACCCTCCTACGGAGGGTCCGGAGCGCCGGTCGAAACCGCTATTCCGGGTTGTCGGCGGCGTACGGCACGATGGGCTCATGGCACTGACGTCTGACCACCCCGGCGAGCGGGCCGCGGCCGACCCCATCAAGCTCCTCGCGATCCGGGAGAGCCCGCTCTCCGTCGACGAGGTCTTCCGGGCCGTCGGGGACGACGCCTCCGGCGGCACGACCCTCTTCGTCGGCACCGTGCGCAACCACGACGGCGGCGCGGACGTCGACGGGCTCGGCTACTCCTGCCACCCCTCGGCCGAGGCGGAGCTGCGCCGCGTCGCCGAGAAGGTCGTCGCGAACCACCCGGTCCGCGCCCTGGCCGCCGTCCACCGCGTGGGCGACCTGCGCGTCGGCGACATCGCGGTCGTCGTGGCCGTCTCCTGCCCCCACCGCGCGGAGGCCTTCGCGGCCTGCCGCACGCTGATCGACGACCTCAAGCACGAAGTACCCATTTGGAAGCACCAGACCTTCTCGGACGGAACGGATGAGTGGGTGGGTTCCTGTTGAGCCTCCGCCCCGAAGTTTGGGGGTCCCCCCGGCCGAAGGCTGGGGGAGGGTGGGTTCCTGCTAGGGAGCACGGGGAAGCAAGGCGACGCGCCGACACGGCGTAGCCGAACGCCCGATTTGCGTAACCGACCCCCGCGCGCGAGCGTTGACGACACGGATGAAACAGTCTGCTGATCAACTCACTGGGGATGGGAGGTCGGGATGGCGGCGCTGGCCTGGTTGCTGATTCCGCTTTTCGCAGTCGTCGGCGCGGCGATATGGGGAAGCTGGGCTTCGAGGAGCAAGACCATAGGTGACGTGGCCGAACTCGCCGGCTACGCCCGCTTCCGGGACGCGATGGAACGCGCCCACCCCACGTTCTCCGATTCCGCCCACCCCACGTTCTCCGATTCCGCTCCCCACGCGTTCTCCGATTCCGCTCCCCACGAGCGTGAATCGGCCGCGGCCGCCACCGCCGTCACCTCGTCCTCCTCCGGCTGACGCGGGCCGCCCCGTACGGACCCGCCCCGGGGGTGTATCCACAGGCGAGTCCCGTACTGTCGTTCCATGCCACGCCGCACCGCGACGATGCTCGCCTCCACCCTGGTCCTGATCTGCCTGCTCATCGCCGGCGTTCTGATCCCGGTGCCCTACGCGGAGATGAGCCCCGGACCGACGGTCAACACCCTCGGCGAGGCCAGGGGGGAGCCGGTCCTCCAGATCTCCGGCCGCAAGACGTACCCGACCGACGGCCACCTCAACATGACGACGGTCCGGGTCACCGGCGCGGACTACCGGATGAACGCCGTCGAGGCCGTCTACGGATGGCTCGCCCACGACAACGTGGTGGTGCCGCACGACACGCTCTACCCGGACGGAAAGACCGAGGAGCAGTCGAGCCAGGAGAACGCCGAGGAGTTCAGCCAGTCCCAGGAGAGCGCCAAGGTGGCGGCCCTCGGCGAGCTGGGCATCCCGGTGGTCTCCCGGGTCGTCGTCGCCACGGTGGTCAAGGGCGCCCCGGCCGAGGGCAAGCTGCACGCCGGGGACGTGATCAAGGCCGTCGACGGCGTGCCGATCACCGAGCAGAGCAACGTCGCCGCGCAGGTGACGAAGCGGAAGCCCGGCCAGGACGTCGAGTTCACGATCGTCCCCGCCAAGGAGGCGGCCGCCGCGGAGAAGGCGGGCAAGGAGCCGACCGTCACCCGGAAGGTGGTCATCACGACCACCACCTCCGAGGAGGGCGACCGGGCCGTCGTCGGCATCCAGGCCGGCACCGACCACGTCTTCCCGTTCACGATCGACATCAAGCTGGCCGACGTCGGCGGCCCCAGCGCCGGACTGATGTTCGCGCTCGGCATCATCGACAAGCTCACCCCGGAGAGCCTCACGGGCGGCCGGTTCGTCGCCGGCACCGGCACCATCGACGACAAGGGGAAGGTCGGCCCGATCGGCGGCATCGAGATGAAGCTGGTCGGCGCGCGCAACGCGGGCGCCCAGTACTTCCTCACCCCGGCCGACAACTGCGCCACGGCCGCCTCCGACATCCCCGACGGGCTCACCCTCGTCAAGGTCGGCACCATCGACGACGCCACGAAGTCCCTGGAGAAGCTCCGCAAGGGCGACACGGCGTCCCTGCCGAGCTGCGCGAAGGGCTGAGCGGCCCCGCGCGGGCACGAGCGGACACGAAGGGCGGCGCCCCGACCGGGGGCGCCGCCCTTCTCCGTACGTAGGGGTCCTCAGCCCTCGAAGGTGGCCGCGAGCGCCTCGGCGAGCCCCGGCACCAGGTCGGGGCCCGTCAGGACCTCGGTCGCCGAGTCCTTCTCGCGCAGCCGGATCGCCGCCTCGCGCGCACCGCTCCGCAGCACCGCCACGGTCATCCGGACCTCCTGGCGGTCCGGATGACCGGCGACCCACTTGGCGAGCTGCTTCTCGTTCAGCCCCTGCGGCACCTGGGCCTCCGCCGACGGGGGCAGCATGAGCCGCTCCACCGTCATGGCGCAGCCGGCGACGCCGTCGGGCCAGGCGATCGTGCCGAGGAACTCGTCGAGCGGCTTCCCGCGCGGCAGCTTGTCCTGCTCGATCGGGGTGTAGGAGGCGGCGTCGTCGCCCAGGCCGAGCTGGGAGGCGAGCCTGGGCTCCCGGGCGCGCAGTCGGGCGGTGTCGACCAGGGCGAACAGGCGGGCGGGCTGGTCCCAGCCGAGACCCGACGCGTACGCGTCGATCTCGAGCACCGCGCGGGTGAGGGGGCTCGCGGCCATCGCCGGGCCGGAGGGGGAAACGTTGGACATGACCAATATCCTGCCTCCTCTTTCCCCGAAGCCGGGAACTAGGTAAAGCATCGGTAAGTTGCATCAGTGGGGCCCTACGATCGCGGGGCCTGCTTTCAGACCCACCAGCACGCATCGACACATCGACACCGAGACGCATCAACACCGAGGGGCGTACGTTGGCTTTCCAGATGCCGGACCGCGGCGGAGGCCCGTCAGGGCCAAGGATGAGAGTCGGCCGGCCGTCCCGGCGGGCCCGTACCCTGCTCATGACACTCGGGGTCCTGGCCGTCCTTGCCATGGCCTTCGTGATGTTCGCCGGGTTCTGGACGGACTGGCTCTGGTACCGCTCGGTCGATTACTCGTCCGTGTTCACCACCACCCTGTGGACCAAGATCGGCCTCTTCGCGGTCTTCGGCCTCCTGATGGGGCTCGCCGTCGGCTTCAACATCTGGCTGGCGCACCGGCTGCGGCCGCCGCTCAGCGCGATGTCGCTGGAGCAGCAGAGCCTCGACCGGTACCGGATGGGCCTCGCGCCCTTCAAGAAGTGGGTGCTGCTCGCGGTCACGGCCCTGGTGGCCCTGATCGCCGGAGCCTCCGCCTCCGGCCAGTGGCGCACCTGGCTGATGTGGGTCAACGGCGTGAAGTTCGGCCAGAAGGACCCGCAGTTCGGGCTCGACGTGTCGTTCTACGCCTTCGACCTGCCCTGGTACCGCTTCCTCCTCGCGTTCGGCTTCGCCGCCGCCGTCCTGTCGCTGATCGCCGCCGCGCTCACGCACTACCTGTACGGCGGGCTGCGGGTCACCAGCCCGGGCGCCCGCGCCACCGCCGCCGCCACGGGCCACCTCTCGGTGCTCCTCGGCGTCTTCGTCTCGCTGAAGGCCGTGGCGTACTGGCTCGACCGGTACGGCCTGGCCGTGAAGTCCAGCGACTTCAAGGCCACCGGCAACTGGACGGGCCTGCGGTACGTCGACGCCAACGCGTACCTGCCGGCGAAGACCATCCTCTTCTGCATCGCCGCGATCTGCGCCGTGCTGTTCTTCGCGACGCTCTGGCGCCGCACCTGGCAGCTCCCGGTGATCGGCTTCGGCCTGATGGTGCTCTCCGCCGTCCTGATCGGCGGTCTGTACCCGGCCATCGTGCAGAAGTTCCAGGTCCAGCCGAACGAGCAGGCCAAGGAAGCGCCGTACATCCAGAAGAACATCGACGCGACCCGCAAGGCGTACGCGATCGACGGGACGAAGCCCGAGAACTACTCGGGCAAGTCGACGGTCAAGGACAAGGACAAGCTGCGGGCGGACGCCGACACGGCGGCCAGCTACCGCCTCCTCGACCCGAACATCGTCTCGCCCACGTTCCAGCAGCTGGAGCAGAAGCGGAAGTACTACCAGTTCCCGACCACCCTGGACGTGGACCGCTACCAGGGCAAGGACACCGTCATCGGTCTCCGCGAGCTCAACATCCGGGGCATCCCGAAGCGGAACTGGATCAACGACCACTTCACCTACACCCACGGCTACGGCGCGATCATGGCCACGGGCACGCAGACGGACGCCAACGGCTCCCCGGTCTTCACCGAGTCCGGCCTGCCGACCACCGGCCAGCTCCCGAAGTACGAGCAGCGGATCTACTACGGCGAGAAGACCGACCAGTACTCGATCGTGGGCGGGCCCCAGCGGGAGCTCGACTACGAGGAGAACGGCGAGAAGACCACCAGCTACAAGGAGAAGAGCGGCGTCAGCCTCTCCAACACCTTCAACCGCGCCGCGTACGCGGTGGCCTTCAGCGAGCCGCAGATCCTCTACTCGGGGGCCATCGGCGACGGCTCGCGGATCCTCTACAACCGCACGCCCAAGGACCGCGTCGAGGCGGTCGCGCCCTGGCTGACCATCGACGGCGACGCCTACCCGGCGGTCGTCGACGGCCGGATCCAGTGGATCGTCGACGCGTACACGACGACGAACGGCTACCCGTACGCCTCGCGCACCACGCTCGGCGACACCACGGCCGACTCGCTGACCGTCGGCAACCAGCAGCGCACGGTCGTCGCCCAGCAGAACCAGGTCAACTACATCCGCAACTCGGTGAAGGCCACCGTCGACGCCTACGACGGCACGGTGAAGCTGTACCAGTGGGACACCGAGGACCCGGTCCTGAAGACCTGGATGAAGGCGTTCCCGGACACGGTCGAGCCGAAGTCCGAGATCAAGGGCGACCTCCTGGAGCACCTGCGCTACCCGCAGGACATGTTCAAGGTCCAGCGCGAGCTGCTGACCCGCTACCACGTCACCGACCCCGCGCAGTTCTACAGCGGCTCGGACGCCTGGCAGGTGCCGGACGACCCGACCAACAAGGACGGCAACGCGGTCCCGCCGTACTACCTGAGCATGAAGATGCCCGGGGACACGACGCAGCGCTTCTCGCTGACGACGACGTTCACGCCGAACGGGCGGCCCAACCTGGGCGGCTTCATGGCGGTCGACGCCGACGCCACCAGCAAGGAGTACGGCCGGATGAGACTGCTGAGGGTCACCCAGGACGTGCCGGGCCCGGCCCAGGTGCAGAGCAAGCTCAACGGCCTGCCGTCCGTGGCCCAGTTCGTCCGGGACCTGAAGGGAGCCGACTCCGACATCCAGTACGGCAACCTGCTGACGGTGCCGCTCGACGGCGGGTTCCTGTACGTGGAGCCGGTGTACGCCCAGGGGCGGAACGCGCTCTACCCGCTCCTGAAGAAGGTCGCGGTGTCCTACGTGGACGCGGACCAGCCCGCGGGTGACACGACCAAGGACACCACGGTGTTCGAGGACAACCTCACCAAGGCGCTCAACGCGGTCTTCGGGGTGGACGCGCCGACGCAGCCGACGCCGGAGCAGCCCACGCCGGAGCAGCCGGGCACCACGCCTCCGCCGCCGGCGTCGAACGACGAGGCGCTGAAGCAGGCGATCGCCGACGCCCAGAAGGCGTACGACGCGGGCGAGGCGGCCCTGCAGAAGGGCGACTGGACCGCGTACGGCAAGGCGCAGGAGGACCTGCAGGCGGCCCTCCAGAAGGCCGCCGACGCCGGGGCGAAGCTCAAGGCCCCGGGAGCAGGCGGCTGACCTGAGGTTTTCCACCTCCGCGTCGTGATACTGTTACGTCACCGACGCGGGGTGGAGCAGCTCGGTAGCTCGCTGGGCTCATAACCCAGAGGTCGCAGGTTCAAATCCTGTCCCCGCTACTCTGTGGCAAACGAGGGCCCGGATCCATAAGGATCCGGGCCCTCGTCGTGTGTCGGCGTGCCAGGGGGTACCGAAGAGCGGTAGGGAAGGGGCGAGTTGGCGTGAGTCGTGTTTGACTTGTCTCTCTGTGGGCATGTCGACAAAACGCTGAGTGACCTCACTGGCTGCGGTTTACCAGGTGTGCTCGGGTGGCGGGTGGTGCGACGATGGTATTTATGGGGGACAGGGCAACTCTGTTGGAGACAGGGCGGTTTGTGCAGCGGCATGCCAGGAACGCCGCGGACGAGATCATCGAGGCAGCGGGGGCCGTCGACGCGGTCCTCGGCACCACCGCCGAGACCGATGCCGTCACCGAGAACGAGACCGAGACGGAGGCCCGGCACCGCCGCGCCGCCGAGCGCGGCGACCTCGCCTCCATGAGCGCCCTCGGCGCGCTGCTGCTGCGCCGCGGCGACCTCGACGGCGCCGAGCCCTACCTGCGCGGCGCCACCGCCGAGGGGGACCGGGCCGCCGCCAACAACCTGGGCGTCCTGCTGCACCAGCGCGGATACGCCGACGAGGCCGCCGGCTGGTGGCGGGTCGCCGCCGTCGCCGGCTCCGCCCCCGCCGCCCACGCGCTCGGCCGCCACCACCGCGAGCGCGGCGACGAGCCCGCCGCCGAGTACTGGCTGCGCCAGGCCGCCGAGCAGGGCCACGCCCTCGGCGCGTACGCCCTCGCCGACCTCCTGGAGCACCGCGGCGACGTCGGCGCCGAGCGCTGGCTGCGCGCCGCCGCCGAGCAGGGCCACCGCGAGGCCGCCTACCGGCTCGCCATGGCCCTGGAGCGGCGGGCCACCGAGGCGCCCCGCGGCCCGCACGCCACCGGCACCCGCCTCCCGGTTCCCGGCGCCGCCAGGAGCGCCGCGGGCGCGGCCCCCGGCGCCCTGCTGCCCCCCGGCCCCCCGGCCGCCGAGCCCGTGGGCGAACTCGCCGAGGCCGAGCAGTGGTTCCGGCAGGCCGCCGCGCGCGGTCACCGGCGGGCCGCGCTCCACCTCGGCGCCATCCTGGAGCAGCGCGGCGAGCTCAAGGAGGCCGGCCGCTGGTACCTCAGCTCCGCCAAGGAGGGCGAGGCCAGGGCCGCCTGCGCGCTCGGCTTCCTGCTCCGCGACGCGGGCGACGAGGAGAGCGCCGCCGTGTGGTGGCTGCGGGCCGCCCAGGACGGCGACGGCAACGCCGCCAACGCCCTGGGGGCCCTGCACGCGGCCCGGGGCGAGCAGCAGACCGCCGAGCGCTGGTACCGGGCCGCCATGGACGCCGGCGACGTCAACGGCGCCTACAACCTCGGGCTGCTCTGCGCCGCCCAGGACCGCATCCCGCAGGCCGAGCAGTGGTACCGGCGGGCCGCCTACGCGGGCCACCGCGAGGCCGCCAACGCGCTCGCCGTGCTGCTCCTCCAGGCCGGCGACGCGAACGGCGCCGAGCCGTGGTTCTCCAAGGCCGCCGAGGCCGGCAGCGTGGACGCCGCCTTCAACCTGGGCATCCTGCACGCCGGGCGCGACGACGACCGCACGGCCCTCGTCTGGTACGAGCGGGCCGCCGCCGCCGGGCACACCGAGGCCGCCCTCCAGGTCGGCATCGCCGCCCTGCGCGACGGCGACGAGCAGACCGCCGAGCGGCACCTGCGGTGCGCGGCGGGCGGCGGCAGCGCCGAGGCCGCCTTCCGGCTCGCCTCGGTGCTCGACGCGCGCCGCCCCGAGCCCGGCCCCGCCGTGCTCGGCGCGCCCCGCGAGGAGAAGAGCGAGTGCGAGGAGTGGTACGAGCGGGCCGCCCGGCAGGGCCACCGGCGCGCCCAGGTGCGGGTCGGGATGCTCGCCGCCGCGCGCGGCGACCTGGCCGAGGCCGACCGCTGGTACCGCGAGGCCGCCGAGGCCGGCAGTCGCAACGGCGCCTTCAACCTGGGGCTGCTGCTCGCCCGCGAGGGCAGCGAGCGCGAGGCCTCCCTCTGGTGGACCCGGGCCGCCCGGGCCGGCCACGGGCGCGCCGCGCTCCGGCTCGCGCTGCTCGCGGCGCGCCGGGGCGAGCTCACCGAGGGGCGCCGCTGGTGCGCCCGCGCGGTGGAGCTGGGCCCGGCGGAGGTCGCCGAGCGGGCGGCGCGGCTGAGCGAGGCGCTGCACCAGGAGCTCACGGCGTGACGGCCGGGCCGGGAGCGGCGGACGCCAACGGATTTGCACCGGTGACGGAAGAGCCGTAAGGTTGGGTTCACCGACGCGGGGTGGAGCAGCTCGGTAGCTCGCTGGGCTCATAACCCAGAGGTCGCAGGTTCAAATCCTGTCCCCGCTACTCAGTAGCAAACGAAGGCCCGGATCCGATGCACTCGGATCCGGGCCTTCGTCGTACCCGGACCGGGTCATGAAGAAGCCCCCGCCGGAGCGGGGGCTTCTCGCGCAGGTCTCAGGCCGTCGTCGCGCAGCTCGGGCAGATGCCCCGGTACGTGACCTCGACGTCGGAGATCGTGAAGCCGAAGCGCTCGCTGTCCGGCAGGTCCGCCAGCGGGTCGCCGCCCGGGTGCACGTCGCGGATCGCGCCGCACCGGCCGCAGACCAGGTGCTGGTGCGGACGGTGGGCGTTCGGGTCGTACCGCTTGGCGCGCCCGTCGGTGGCCACCTCGATGACCTCGCCGAGGGTGACCATCTCGCCCAGCGTGTTGTAGACGGTCGCGCGCGAGATCTCGGGCAGCCGCGTCACGGCGCGCGCGTGGACCTCGTCGGCGGTCAGGTGTACATGGTCCCCGTCGAGCACTTCGGCCACGACGCGCCGCTGTGCGGTCATACGCCAGCCGCGTCCGCGCAGGCGTTCCAACAGGTCGCTCATGAGGGTCAGCCTAACAGTCGGGGACAAGATCCCGAACAAGTGTGACTTCGGACCCTAAATCGACTTGGACTTTGTCCAATGTAGGATCGTGCTCGGTGGTGAGCGGCCTCGACTTCGGCGAGCGGCCGGAGGCCGCGGTCCAGGCCCTGCGCGGCCGGCGGCCGCCCGCCGAGGAGAGGAGGGCCGGTCTTCCACCCGTATCCGTACGGGTGGAAGACCGGCCCTCCCGCACGTGCTCAGGCGGCGGCGCTGTGCACCGGGATCCAGCAGCGGACGATGTCGCGTACGGAGACGATGCCGACCGGCCCGTTGTCGTCGAGGACGACCAGGTGGCGGAAGCCGCCGCGGGTCATCGCCTCGGCCGCCTCCGCCAGGGTCCAGGTGGGCGCGGCGAAGACGACGTCCCGGGTGGTGTGGGCGTCGGCGGTCTCGTGGTCGGGGTTCCGGTCGGCGCCGACGGCGTCGAGGATGTCGCGCTCGGTGAGGATGCCGAAGCCGCCGGCATCGCTGTCCTGGACGACGGCGGCGCCGACGCGGCGCGCCGACATCAGCCTCGCCGCCTGGCGGAGGGTGTGGGCCGGGCCGATGGTCAGGATCACGGGACTCATGGCGTCGCGGACGAGCATGGAAGGGACCACCTCCTGTTCGAGAACTTTTTCACAAGTTCACAAGTGGGGGGAGTCTCAGAGTGGCACCGGGGGAGGGGGCCGACAAGGGGGCGCGCGAGGCGTCTCCGGGAGCGCCGGGGGCGCCCGGCGCTCCCTGAAGGGCGGTCAGCCCTCCTCGGGCGTCCGCTGGTTCAGGTACGAGAGCAGCTCGCCGTGGAGCAGTCCGTTGGACGCCGCCGCGTTCCCGCTGTGCGGCCCGTGCCGCCCGTCCAGGCCCGTGTACGTGCCGCCGGCCTCCTGGACCACGATCGACACCGCCGCCATGTCCCACAGCGACAGCTCCGGCTCCGCGCAGAGGTCCACGGAGCCCTCCGCGACCATCATGTACGGCCAGAAGTCGCCGTACGCCCGCGTCCGCCAGCACGCGCGCGTGAGGTCCAGGAAGCCGTCGAGGCGGCCCCGCTCCTCCCAGCCGCTCAGCGAGGAGTACGCGAACGAGGCGTCCGCCAGGGAGGAGACCTTCGAGACCCCGATCCGGGTCGCCGAGGCCAGGCTGCGGCCCGTGTACGCCCCGAGGCCCTTCGCCGCCCACCAGCGGCGGCCGAGCGCCGGGGCCGACACCACGCCCACCACCGGCTGGAACCCGGTCTCCCCGGCCTCCATCAGCGCGATCAGGGTCGCCCAGACCGGCACCCCGCGCACGTAGTTCTTCGTCCCGTCGATCGGGTCGATCACCCAGCGGCGCGGGCCCGAGCCCTCCACGCCGTACTCCTCGCCCAGGATCGCGTCGCGCGGCCTGGCCCGCTGGAGCTGACCGCGGATCAGCTCCTCCGCCGCCTTGTCGGCCTCGCTCACCGGGGTCATGTCCGGCTTCGTCTCGACCTTGAGGTCGAGCGCCTGGAAGCGGTCCATGGTGGCCGCGTCGGCGGCGTCGGCGAGGACGTGGGCGAGGCGCAGGTCATCGTGGTAATCGGCCATGGTCGGCACTCTATCCCCGGGCGCTCCCGGCCGGACGAACCGTCCACCGCGGCCCCGGGCTCCTTGACAGGGCGGGGGAGCCTGTCGACGCTGTGTACGGGTCCGCGCACGGAGCGTGCGGGACCCGTACCGACACGAACGGCCCGGGAGGCGCCGATGCCGACTGCCCGTGAGGCCCTGCTCGACGCGGCGCTCGCCGCGCTCGCGCACCGGCCCTGGTCCGCCGTGCGGATGGCCGACCTCGCCACCGTCGCCCGGGTCTCCCGCCAGACCCTCTACAACGAGTTCGGCAGCAAGGACGGGCTCGCCCGCGCGCTCGTGCACAGGGAGGCCGACGCCTACCTCCAGGGCGTCCGGAAGCTGCTCGCCGCCCCGGGGCCGCCCGCCCGGACCCTCGCCGCGCTCGCCGAGTGGATCGTGGCCCGGGTCGCCGCCCGGCCGGTCCTGCGGGCCCTGCTCACCGGAGCCTGGGACGCGCGGCTGCCGGCGCCCCGGCCGGCCAGACCGGGCGCCCGGCCCGCCGCCGTCCCCGCCCAGCGCCGCGCCGACGCCGGGCCGCCCGCGCCGGGGGAGCTGGTGGCGGCGACCGTGGCCTGCGCGGACGAGCGGTGGGCGGCGGGGTGCGAACTCGCCGTCAGGATCGCCCTCAGCCACGTCGTCGCGCCCCCGGTGCCGTGCGGGACGGCCGCGGGGGCGCGGGGCGCGGGAGGTCAGTGCGCGGAGCCGGAGAGCTGGAGCCCGATGACGCCCACGATCACCAGGGTGATCGAGACGATCTTGAGGGTGGAGACCACGTCGCCCAGGAAGACCATGCCGTAGATCGCGGTCCCGGCCGCGCCGATCCCCGTCCACACCGCGTACGCCGGACCCACGTCGAGCTTCCGCAGCGCCAGCGTGAGGAGGCCGAAGCTGCCCAGGGCGAAGGACGCGAAGGCGATCGTCGGCCACAGGCGCGTGAATCCGTGCGAGAGCTTGAGGCAGACCGCGAAGCCCGTTTCCAGGAACCCTGCCACCACCACCAGCAGCCACGCCATCGTCAGTGCCTCCCACGCCGTCGGTGACTGCTTCGTCGCACTTGGTGCGATTATGCACTTACCGGTACCGAACGGGCGTAAACGCGGACGGCTCAGTCGCCCTCGCGTCGCTCCCGGGTCGCCAGGAGCCGCCGCAGCGAGACCAGGCGCGCCGGATCGGCGTGCCCCTCCGCCACGTACGCGTCGAGGGCGCAGTCCGGCTCGTCGTGGCTGCACGCGCGCGGGCAGTTCTCCGTGCCCGGGACGAGGTCGGGGAAGGCGAGGATCACCCGGGACGGGTCGACGTGGTGCAGGCCGAAGGAGCGCACGCCCGGGGTGTCGATCACCCAGCCGCCCTCCGCGTCGTCGAGCGGCAGGGCGAGCGCCGAGGTCGTGGTGTGCCGGCCCCGGCCCGTGACCGCGTTCACCACACCGGTGGTGCGCCTCCGCTCCGGCGGGACCAGGGCGTTGACGAGGGTCGTCTTGCCGACGCCGGAGTGCCCCACGAACGCGGTGGTCCGGCCCTTGAGGTGCTCGTGCACCCGCTCGGCGGCGGCCCCGTCGACGAACTCGTCCCGGGTGGTCACCACATGGGGCACGCCGAGCGCCCCGTACATCTCCAGGAGCGCGTCCGGCGACGCCAGGTCCGACTTGGTCAGCACGAGCAGCGGGGAGAGGCCGCCGTCGTACGCGGCGACCAGGCAGCGGTCGATCAGCCGGGGCCGCGGCTCGGGGTCGGCGAGCGCGGTGACGATCGCCAGCTGGTCCGCGTTGGCGACGACCACGCGCTCGTACGGATCGTCGTCGTCGGCCGTGCGCCGCAGCACCGAGGAGCGCTCCCCGATCCGCACGATTCGGGCCAGCGTGTCCTTCTCGCCGGAGAGGTCGCCGACGATCGAGACCCGGTCGCCGACCACGGCGGCCTTGCGGCCCAGCTCGCGCGCCTTCATCGCCGTCACGGTCCGGTCGCCGACCAGACAGGTCAGCCGGCCCCGGTCGACGGTGAGGACCATGCCCTCGACGGCGTCCTCGTGCTTCGGCCGGATGCTGGTCCGGGGGCGGGTCCCCTTGCGGTTGGGCCGCTGGCGGATGTCGTCCTCGTCGGTGTGCTTGCCGTAACGCCGCATCGTTCAGGCCCCGAGCATTTCGGTCCACATCGTCGGGAAGTCGGGCAAGGTCTTGGCCGTCGTCGCCACGTCCTCGATCTCCACGCCCTCGACCGCCAGGCCGATGACCGCGCCCGCCGTCGCCATCCGGTGGTCGTGGTACGTGCGGAAGACGCCGCCGTGCAGCGGGCGCGGGCGGATGTGCAGACCGTCCTCGGTCTCCGTCACGTCCCCGCCCAGCTCGTTGATCTCCTTGGTGAGCGCCGCGAGCCGGTCCGTCTCGTGCAGCCGCAGATGGGCGACGCCGCGCAGGGTGGAGGGGGAGTCGGCGAGGGCCGCGACCGCCGCGATGCCCGGGGTCAGTTCGCCGACCTCGCCGAGGTCCACGTCGATGCCGTGGATCCGGCCCGTGCCGGTGAAGGTCAGACCCGCCTCGGTCAGCTCGCAGGAACCACCCATCCCGGTGAAGATCTCCCGCAGCGCGTCACCGGGCTGGGTGGTTCGCGCGGGCCAGTCCCGGACCGTCACCCGGCCGCCGGTCACCAGGGCGGCGGCCAGGAACGGCTGGGCGTTCGACAGGTCCGGCTCGACCACCAGGTCCCGGCCGCGCAGCGCGGACGGCGCCACCCGCCACACGTCCGGCTCGCCGCCGTGCTCCGGCTCGTCGACCCGGGCGCCGACCGCGCGCAGCATGTCGACCGTCATCCGGATGTGCGGCATCGAGGGCAGCCGCGACCCCACGTGCCGCACCTCGACGCCCTGGTTGAAGCGGGGCGCGGAGAGCAGCAGGGCGCTGACGAACTGGGAGGACGAGGAGGCGTCGATCTCGACCGTGCCGCCGTCCAGGCCCCCGACGCCGTGCACGGTCATCGGCAGCGCGCCCCGGCCCTCGTCGTCGATCCGGGCGCCGAGCGCGCGCAGCGCGTCGATCACGCCGTGCAGCGGACGCTCGTGGGAGCGGGGGTCGCCGTCGAAGCGCACCGGGCCCTCGGCCAGCGCCGCGACCGGCGGCAGGAAACGCATGACCGTGCCCGCGTTGCCGACGTCGACGGCCGCCGGGCCGCGCAGCGGCGCGGGGATGATCCGCCAGGCCTCGCCGGTCCCGTCCGGGCCCACCCCCTCCTCGATCCGCACGCCGAGGGTGCGGAGCGCCTCGGCCATCAGGAGGGTGTCCCGGGAGCGCAGCGGGCGGCGCAGCCAGCCGGGCTCGGCGGCGAGCGCGGCGAGGACCAGGGCGCGGTTGGTGACCGACTTCGACCCGGGCACGGTGACGGTCGCGTCGACGGCGCCACGCGCGTACGGAGCGGGCCAGAGGTCGGTGGACGGGTCGGTGTGCGGGGAAGCTGCTGCGGTCATGTCCTCACTGTACGGGGGTGTCAGAAGCGCAGGAGCCAGCGCCCGCCGCCGATCAGGCAGCAGATCGAGACCGTGTGGAAGAAGACCAGCCACACCCCGGCGGGCACGTGGGTGAGCCGCGCGAGCTGGTCCGCGTCGGAGTCCGGGGTGCCGCCCCGGCGCCGCTTCGCCTGGAGCTCGAAGGCCGGCCGGACGCCGCCCAGAAGGAGGAACCAGACCGCCGCGCAGGCGAAGGCGCCCTGCACGTCGGGCCCGGTGAACAGGGCGACGAGGAGGAAGGCGGCGCCCGTCACCAGGACGGTGAGGATCCCGTACGCGTTGCGGACCATCACGAGCAGCGCGAGGAGCAGCGCGGTCGCGGCCCACAGCAGCAGCGTGGTCCGGTGGGTGCCGAGCAGCGCCGCGCCGCCGAGGCCGAGCAGCGGGGCCGCCGGGTAGCCGGCGGCCAGGGTGAGGACTATCCCGAGACCGGTCGGGCGGCCCCGGGACACGGTCAGGCCGCTGGTGTCCGAGTGCAGCCGGATCGCCTCCAGGCGGCGGCCGGTGGCCAGGGCGACGATGCCGTGGCCGCCCTCGTGGGCGATGGTGATCGCGTTGCGGGCCGGCAGCCAGAGCCCGCGGAACACGACGAGGACCAGCGCGCAGCCGGCGGTGATCCAGACGATCCACTCGTCCGGGGCGGGCTGGGTGCCGAGGATGTCGTTCATTCGGCGGAAGGCTCCTCGGTCTCGGGCGGGATCGTGGCAGTGTGGCACGTATGTGCGGACGGTTTGCATCGAGTCGACGGCCCGAGGACCTGGTGGAGGTCTTCGGGGTGGAACAGTGGGAGCCCGAGGAGACCCTGGCCCCCGACTGGAACGTGGCCCCCACCAAACGGGTCTGGGCCGTTCTGGAGCGTCCTCTGAAGGACGCGGAATCCAAGGAGCCGGTTCGCCAGCTGCGCGCCCTGAAGTGGGGACTCGTCCCCTCCTGGTCGAAGAACCCCGACGGCGCCGCCCGGATGATCAACGCCCGGGCCGAGACCCTCCACGAGAAGCCCTCCTTCAAGCGCGCCTTCGCCTCGCGCCGCTGCATCATTCCCGCCGACGGCTACTACGAATGGGTGACCGGGACGGCGGAGCGGGACCTGGAGGTCGAGGGGAAGAAGAAGCGGCCGCGGAAGCAGCCGTACTTCGTGACCCCGGCGGACGGCTCGGTCTTCGCGATGGCCGGGCTCTACGAGTTCTGGCGCGACCGGACCCTCCCCGACGACCACCCCTCGTCCTGGTGGGTGACCTGCTCGGTGATCACCACGGAGGCGGAGACCGGGCCGCTGGGCGTGGCCCCGGCCGAGGGCCCCCGCTCGCTCGCCGAGATCCACCCCCGGATGCCGCTGATGCTGACGGAGGACCGCTGGGACGCCTGGCTCTCCCCGGAGAACGGCGAGCTCGAAGAGCTGCGCGGACTGCTCGCCCCGCCGCCGGAGGGCCTGATGCGGGCCTATCCGGTGCCGACGGCCGTCAGCAACGTCCGCAACAACGGCCCCGAACTCCTGACGGAGCTGGAGGGCCCGGAGGAGGGCACGCTCTTCTGAACCGCCGCCCGCGCGGCAGGATGAGGGCGTGACCGATGAAGCGACCGATGAAGCGACCGACGGAGCGACGCGCCGCGAGACCGTCCCCACCGACGCCGGGGACGCCCGCGTCACCTGGTACGAGCCGGACGCCGGGACGGAGCCGTGGACCGTCCTCGCCCTCGGCCACGGCGCCGGCGGCGGGATCGAGGCCCGCGACCTCCGGGCCCTGGCCGGGGCGCTGCCCGCCCGGGGCGTGACCGTCGCCCTCGTCGAACAGCCCTGGCGGGTCGCCGGCAAGAAGCTCGCGCCCGCCCCGAAGACCCTCGACACCGCCTGGCGCGGCCTCTGGCCCGCCCTCGCGGAGCCCGGCCTCCCCGTGGTCGCGGGCGGCCGCAGCGCCGGCGCCCGGGTCGCCTGCCGCACCGGCCGCGCACTCGGCGCGACCGCCGTCCTCGCCCTGAGCTTCCCGCTGCACCCGCCGGGCAGGCCCGAGAAGTCCCGCGCCGACGAACTCCTCGGCACCGGCCTGCCCACCCTCGTGGTCCAGGGCGGCAACGACCCCTTCGGTCGCCCCGAGGAGTACCCGGCCGGCCCGTACGCCCTCGTCGAGGTCCCGTACGGGGACCACGGCTTCGCCCTGCCCAAGCGCGCGCCCCTCGGCCGGGACGAGGCCCTCGGCCTCCTCGTGGACGGCGTCGCCGGGTGGCTCGACGCCCTGCGCTGACGCCCCGTCCGCCCCCGGCCCGGCCCGTTCCCGCCCCGGGAATGCCGAGCGGGGGGCCGCTGTTGTTCGGTACGTCGTACGACAGCAGGGAAGAGCAAGAGGAGAGGGAGTCCGTCGCATGGGTTCGACCATCTGCCCGGAGCGCGCACAGGGCGCTGACCTCGACTGGACGGTGCTGCCCGCGCCCAAGGGCGCCTCGATTCGGGCGGCGGGCGGAGCGGTTCCTCGTCTATCCTCCGAAACGAGCGGGTCCGCCCTCGGGCTCGCCGCCGCGCTGGAGGAGGTGGGTCCGGTCACTGGGACCGACACAGGGACCGACGACGGCCCCGAGGAGACGACCGAGGAGCGCAACGCGCGCTTCGAGCGGGACGCCCTCGGCTACCTCGACCAGATGTACTCGGCCGCGCTCCGCATGACGCGCAACCCCGCGGACGCGGAGGACCTGGTGCAGGAGACCTACGCCAAGGCGTACGGGTCCTTCCACCAGTTCCGCGAGGGCACGAACCTCAAGGCGTGGCTGTACCGCATCCTCACGAACACCTTCATCAACTCGTACCGCAAGAAGCAGCGCGAACCCCAGCGCAGCGCCGCCGAGGAGATCGAGGACTGGCAGCTCGCCCGCGCCGAGTCGCACATGTCGACCGGCCTGCGCTCCGCCGAGTCCCAGGCCCTCGACCACCTTCCCGACTCCGACGTGAAGGAAGCGCTGCAGGCGATCCCCGAGGAGTTCCGCATCGCCGTCTACCTCGCCGACGTCGAGGGCTTTGCGTACAAGGAGATCGCGGACATCATGGGGACGCCCATCGGTACGGTGATGTCCCGGCTGCACCGGGGCCGCCGCCAGCTGCGCGGCATGCTCGAGGACTACGCCCGCGACCGCGGGCTCGTTCCCGCGGGCGCCGGAGAGTCGTCGAACGATCTGAAAGGCTCGGGCTCATGAGCTGCGGAGAGCCGCACGAGACGGACTGCTCGGAGGTCCTGGACCACCTCTACGAGTTCCTCGACAACGAGATGCCCGACAGCGACTGCACCAAGTTCGAGGTGCACTTCGAGGAGTGCTCCCCGTGCCTGGAGAAGTACGGCCTGGAGCAGGCCGTGAAGAAGCTGGTCAAGCGCTGCTGCGGCAGTGACGACGTCCCCACCGACCTGCGGGCCAAGGTCATGGGCCGGATCGAGCTGATCCGGTCCGGCCGGCCGGCGCCCGAGCAGGACGTCACGGCGAGCGCGCCCGCGCCCGCCCCGCAGGAGTAGCACGCGCGGGAGTGACACGCCCCTCCCGCATCGACGGGAACGGAGGCCGCCGCGATCGCGATCGCGGCGGCCTCCGGCGTAAGTCGGGTTGTATCACTCGAAGGTGCTAATCGGTCCCGGCGCGCCGCCGCGGGCCGCCCGACTCGCTAGCGTGACGGGGATGACGGGTGTGAAGGTCGTCCCCCCGGCGGCCCGCGTGTACATCGGCTGCGCCCTGCTCGCCGCCGGCGCGTGCGTCCTGCCCGCGCTGTCGCGCCCCGGCGCGCCCTGGGGGACGATCGCGCTCCTCGCCGCCCTGTACGCGCTCTGCGAGCTGCCCGCCCGCTGCCCCCTCCTCCGCGCGCTCGGCGGCTCCGCCCCCGTGGGCACCGGCTCCTTCTTCCCCGTGCTCCTCGCCGCCGCGCTGCTCCTGCCGCCCGCCGCCGCCGCGCTCACCGCCGTGCCCGGCAGCCTCCTCGCCCGCGTCGAGGAACCCCCGGCCGGACCGCGCCGCGCCTGGCGGGCCGCCGCCACGGCCCTCGCCGTCTGGGCCGCCGCCCACGCCGCCGGGGCCCTGGGCGGCCCGGCCGCCCTCGGACACGGCGGCAGCGCCCCCGACCTCCCGTACGCGCTGCTGCCCGCCGGCGCCGCCGCCCTCGCCCTCTGCCTGGTCCTCACCGCCCTCGACGGCGGCATCCGCGCCACCGCCGACGGGGTGTCCCCGCGGGCCGCCTGGCGCGGACTCCTCGGCCGGGCGCTCGCCCCGCACCTCGTGCACGGCCTCGCCGGGCTGATGATGGGCGTCCTGTGGCGCGGCAGCCACGGGCCGGCCGCGGGACTCTTCGTGCTCCTGCCCATGTACGTCTCCTGCTGGGTCTTCGCCCAGTACCACCGCGAGCGCGCCGCCCACCAGGCCACCATCCGCGCCCTCGTCCAGGCCGTCGACATCAAGGACCGCTACACCCGCGGCCACAGCGAGCGCGTCGGCCACGCCTCCGTCCTCATCGCCCGCGAACTCGGCATGCCCGAGGACCGGCTCGACGCCGTCCGCTTCGCCGGCATCCTGCACGACGTCGGCAAGCTGGGCGTGCCCACCCGGGTGCTCCGCAAGGACGGGCCCCTCACCCCCGAGGAGCGCCGGGTCATCGAGCTGCACCCCGAGTACGGACACGAGATCGTCCGGGGCATCGGCTTCCTCGGCGAGGCGCGGGCCGCGATCCTCCACCACCACGAGCGCATGGACGGCAGCGGCTACCCCTACGGGCTGCGCGGCGAGCAGATCCCCGAGTTCGCCCGGATGGTCGCCGTCGCCGACGCCTTCGACGCCATGACCTCCAACCGCTCCTACAGCCGCGCCCGGCCGGTCCCGGCCGCCGTCGCCGAACTGGAGCGGTGCGCCGGCACCCACTTCGACCCCCGGATGGTCGGCGCCCTCGTCCGGGCCCTGGACCGGCACGGCTGGCACCCCGCCGTCACCGCCGACGAGACCCCGCTCGGCGGGAACGTGCCCAAGGCCCGGGAGGCGTCCGCCCCGTCCTCCGCCCCGTCCGGGGAGCGCACGTGAGGCCCGGCGTCCTCACCGTCGGCGCCGTCCGCACGGCCGCCCTGCTGCTCGGCCTCGTCGCCCTCGGCTCCACCCTCCGGCACGGGATCGACCGGCCCGGCACCGCCCTCGCCTTCGGCGCCCTCGTCGCCCTCGGCGCACTGGCCCGCCGGAGCGCCGCCCCCGCCGAGCGGGAGCCCGCGCCGCTCGCCGCCGCCGGGGCCCTGGCCTACGCCCTGCTCGGGGAGAGCGCCGGGAGCCCCGCCACCCACGGCGTCCTCCAGACCGTCGCCGTCACCACCGCCGCGGGCCTCGCCGGGACCGCCCCCCACCTCGCCCGGGGTCGGGGCCCGGGCCCCGACCACCTCGCCCGCCGCGTCCTCACCATCGGCTTCGCCGCGCTCTGCTTCCAGCCCCTCCACCACTCCGGCGCCGTCGTCCGCCACCTCGGCGAGGGCCCGCCGTACGTCCTCTCCCTCGGGCTCCTGCTCCTCCTCACCGCCCTGTGCGACGCCGTGCTCGCCGCCCTCCTGCTCCGCGCCCGTACGGGATTCCCCTACGGCCCCCTCCTCCGCGACGAGCTGCGCGCCCTCCTCGGCATCGGCTCCGCCGTCTGCGCCACCGGCGCCGTCATGGCCCTCGGCGTCGCCGCCGCCGGACCGTGGGCCCTGCCCGTGCTCGCCGTCCCGCTCCTGCTCACCCAGGTCTCCCACCGGCGCTACGAGGCCGTGCGGACCGTCAACCGGCAGACCATCGCCTCCCTCGCCCGGGCGACCGAGGTCGCCGGCTGCACCCCGCCCGGCCACGCCCGCCGGGTCGCCGCCCTCAGCACGGCCGTCGGACGCGAGCTGGGCCTCTCCGGAACCGAGCTGACCGTCCTCGAACACGCGGCGCTCATGCACGACATCGGCCAACTCTCCCTCGTCGACCCGGTGGAGGGCGGCGCCACGGCCCTCCTGCCGGCCGAGGAGCAGCGCCGGATCGCCCTCCTGGGCGGCGCGGTCGTCCGCAGGACCGGGGTCCCGCCGGCCGTCGCCGTGATCGTCGAGCGGCAGGCCGACCCGTACCGCGAGCAGCCGCTGCCCGCCCGGATCGTCCGGACCGTGAACGCCTACGACGACCTGACGAGTACCGGACCGGGAACCGGGGCAGGAGGGGGTGCGGGCGCGGCGCTCGACGCCCTGGAGAGGCTCCGGCTCGGCACCGCCCGCGACCACCACCCGGACGTCGTCGAGTGCCTGGCCAGGGTCCTGGCCCGGGGCGGAGCCTCCGGGATGACCCCGGTCGTCCCTGGGTAACCCATGGGTAATGAGCGCGCGTCCGACCGGGCATGGTTGGATGCGAACAAGAGGGTGAAGCGACCGGCAGGCGGGAATCGTGAAGATCTTCGGGAAGGTACGGCATCGGCCCTCCGCCTCGTGGCGGCAGGCCACCGACCGCGCGTTCACGCTGATCGGCGACGGCCGGTACGAGGACGCGGGCGCGCTCCTCACGCGCGCGGCGGACCTGGAGCCCTGGCTCTCCGAGTCCTGGTTCAACCTGGCGCTGCTGCACAAGTTCCGGCACGACTGGGAGCAGGCCCGGGCCGCCGGACTGCGCGCGGTCGCCCTGCTCGACAAGGAGACCGGCGCCCCCGACTGGTGGAACGTCGGCATCGCCGCCACCGCCCTCCAGGACTGGCCGCTGGCCCGCCGCGCCTGGCAGGCGTACGGACTGCGGGTGCCCGGGGCCGCCTCCGGCACGGGCGAGCCCGCCGGCATGGAGCTGGGCAGCGCCGCCGTCCGGCTCTCGCCCGAGGGCGAGGCCGAGGTCGTGTGGGGCCGCCGGCTCGACCCGGCCCGGATAGAGGTCCTCTCCATCCCGCTGCCGTCCTCCGGGCGCCGCTGGGGCGAGGTCGTCCTCCACGACGGCGTGCCGAACGGCGAGCGGACCACCACCGCCGGGCCCTCCTACCCGGTCTTCGACGAGATCGAGCTGTGGGCCCCCTCGCCCGTCCCCACCTGGGTGGTCCTCCTGGAGGCCGCCACCGAGGCCGACCGGGACGCCCTGGAGCAGCTCGCCGCCGAGGCGGGCTTCGCCGCCGAGGACTGGTCGTCCTCCGTGCGGCTGCTCTGCCGCGCCTGCTCGGAGTCGACCATGCCGAGCGCCGAGGGCGAGGGCGAGCACTCCGACCCCCACGACCACAGCGAGCCGGGGCACCCCGGGCCGCTCGGCCACCGCTCGCCCGGCGAGCTGTGGGTGCCGGAGCGGGAGTGCGGCATCGCGGCCCCGGCCGGGCTCGTGCGCGGACTCCTCGACGGCTGGGTGGCGGACAGCCCGGACAGCCGCGAGTGGCGGGATCTCGAAGAGGTCTGCTGAGCGGCCCGCCCCTTCCCCGTAGGCTGTCCTCCGACGGAATCGGGTTTTCAGGAAGGCGCGGCCGGACATGGCGCAGCAGGAGACGGACGAGCAGACGCAGATCAACGACGGCTTCGTCGTGGACACGGAGGACTGCGAGGCGCGCGAGCTCGCCCACCGCGAGCGCGGCAAGGCCCGCCCGATCACGGTCGTCGGCAACCCGGTGCTGCACAAGGAGTGCAAGGACGTCACCGCGTTCGACGACGAGCTCGCGGCGCTGATCGACGACATGTTCGCCAGCCAGAAGGCCGCCGAGGGCGTGGGCCTGGCCGCGAACCAGATCGGCGTGGACCTCAAGGTCTTCGTCTACGACTGCCCGGACGACGAGGGCGTCCGCCACACCGGCGTCGTGATCAACCCGGTGCTCCAGGAGCTGCCGGCGGACCGCCGCGTCCTGGACGAGTCCAACGAGGGCTGCCTCTCCGTGCCGACCGCCTACGCCGAGCTCGCCCGCCCGGACTACGCCGAGGTCCACGGCCGGGACCCGCAGGGCAACCCGATCAAGGTGCGCGGCACCGGCTACTTCGCCCGCTGCCTCCAGCACGAGACGGACCACCTCTACGGCCGCCTCTACATCGACCGCCTCTCCAAGCGGGACCGCAAGGACGCCCTGCGCCAGATGGAGGAGGGCACCCCGCGCTACGAGACGGTCCCGAACGACTGATCCACGCGCGCGTGCGTACGTGGAAGGGCCCCGCACTCCTCCGGAGGAGTGCGGGGCCCTTCCACGTACCGCCTAGAAGTCCTCGTCGAGGTCCACCGAGCCCTCGACCGCCACCTGGTAGGCGGACGGGCGGCGCTCGAAGAAGTTGGTCAGCTCCTGGACGCCCTGGAGCTCCATGAAGGAGAACGGGTTCTCCGAGCCGTACACCGGGGCGAAGCCGAGGCGCTGGAGGCGCTGGTCGGCGACGCACTGGAGGTACTCGCGCATCGACTCGGTGTTCATGCCCGGCAGACCGTCGCCGCACAGGTCGCGGCCGAACTGGAGCTCCGCCTCCACGGCCTCCTTCAGCATGTCCGTGACCTGCTGCTGAAGCGCGTCGTCGAAGAGCTCGGGCTCCTCCTTGCGGACGGTGTCCACGACCTCGAAGGCGAAGTTCATGTGCATCGTCTCGTCGCGGAAGACCCAGTTGGTGCCGGTCGCCAGGCCGTGCAGCAGGCCCCGGGACCGGAACCAGTACACGTAGGCGAAGGCGCCGTAGAAGAACAGGCCCTCGATGCACGCCGCGAAGCAGATCAGGTTCAGCAGGAAGCGGCGGCGGTCGGCGGCCGTCTCCAGGCGCTCGATCTTCTCGACCGAGTCCATCCACTTGAAGCAGAACTGCGCCTTCTCGCGGATGGAGGGGATCTCCTCGACCGCGTCGAACGCGGCGGCGCGGTCGTCCGGGTCGGGCAGGTAGGTGTCGAGCAGCGTCAGGTAGAACTGGACGTGCACGGCCTCCTCGAAGAGCTGCCGGCTCAGGTAGAGCCGCGCCTCGGGGGAGTTGATGTGCTTGTAGAGCGTCAGGACCAGGTTGTTCGAGACGATCGAGTCGCCCGTCGCGAAGAACGCGACCAGACGGCCGATCATGTGCTGCTCGGCCGGGGTCAGCTTGGCGAGGTCGGCGACGTCCGAGTGGAGGTCGACCTCCTCGACGGTCCAGGTGTTCTTGATCGCGTCCCGGTAGCGCTCGTAGAAGTCCGGGTAGCGCATGGGACGGAGGGTGAGTTCGAAGCCCGGGTCGAGCAGGTTCTTCTCGGTGGAGCTCATTACTGGCAGGCCTCGCAGGACTCGGGGTTTTCCAGGGAGCAGGCGACCGCGTCGGGGTCGGCGGCCTGCTGGACGGGAATGGGCGCGGCGGCGGCCGTCGACGCCTGGGCGGCGCGGGCGATCCGGGTGGCCGGGCGGGAGCGCAGGTAGTACGTCGTCTTGAGGCCCTGCTTCCAGGCGTACGCGTACATCGACGACAGCTTGCCGATGGTGGGCGTCTCCAGGAACAGGTTCAGCGACTGCGACTGGTCCAGGAACGGGGTGCGGGCGGCGGCCATGTCGATCAGGCCGCGCTGCGGGATCTCCCAGGCCGTGCGGTACAGCTCGCGCACCTCGGCCGGCACCCAGGTGAAGCCCTGCACCGAGCCGTTGGAGTCGCGCAGCGCCTCACGGGTCTGCGCGTCCCAGACGCCGAGCCTCTTCAGCTCGTCGACCAGGTACGAGTTGACCTGGAGGAACTCGCCCGACAGCGTCTCGCGCTTGAACAGGTTGGAGACCTGCGGCTCGATGCACTCGTACACGCCGGCGATCGAGGCGATCGTCGCGGTCGGCGCGATGGCGAGGAGGAGGCTGTTGCGCATGCCGACGGCGGCGATCCGCTCGCGCAGCGCGGTCCAGCGCTCCGGCCAGTTCAGCTCCACGTCGTAGTGGTCGGGGTGCAGCACGCCGCGGGCGGCGCGGGTCTTCTCCCAGGCCGGGAGCGGGCCGTTGCGCTCGGCCAGGTCGGCGGAGGCCTCGTACGCGGCGAGCATGATCCGCTCGGCGATCCGGGTGGAGAGCGCCCGCGCCTCGGGGGAGTCGAAGGGCAGCTTCAGCTGGAAGAAGACGTCCTGGAGGCCCATGGCGCCCAGGCCGACCGGACGCCAGCGGGAGTTGGAGCGGCCCGCCTGCTCGGTCGGGTAGAAGTTGATGTCGACGACCCGGTCGAGGAAGGTGACGGCCGTGCGGACGGTCGCGTCCAGGCGCTCCCAGTCGATGTCCGAACCGACCACGAACGCGCCGAGGTTGACCGAGCCCAGGTTGCAGACCGCGGTCTCGCCGTCGTCCGTGACCTCCAGGATCTCCGTGCAGAGGTTGGAGGAGTGGACGGTGTGGCCGGGCTCGGCGGTCTGGTTGGCCGTCCGGTTCGAGGCGTCCTTGAAGGTCATCCAGCCGTTGCCGGTCTGGGCCAGGGTCCGCATCATCCGGCCGTACAGGTCGCGGGCCGGCATCGTCTTGCGGGCCAGGCCGGCCGCCTCGGCCTTGCGGTAGGCGGCGTCGAACTCCTCGCCCCACAGGTCCACGAGCTCGGGCACGTCCGAGGGGGAGAACAGCGACCACTCGGCGTCGGCGTTCACGCGGCGCATGAACTCGTCCGGGATCCAGTGCGCCAGGTTCAGGTTGTGCGTGCGGCGCTGGTCCTCGCCCGTGTTGTCGCGGAGCTCCAGGAACTCCTCGATGTCCGCGTGCCAGGTCTCCAGGTAGACGGCGGCGGCGCCCTTGCGGCGGCCGCCCTGGTTCACGGCGGCGACGGAGGCGTCCAGGGTCTTCAGGAACGGCACGATGCCGTTGGAGTGCCCGTTGGTGCCCCGGATCAGCGAACCGCGGGCGCGGATGCGGGAGTACGAGAGGCCGATGCCGCCCGCGTGCTTCGAGAGGCGCGCGACCTGGTGGTAGCGGTCGTAGATGGAGTCCAGCTCGTCCTGCGGGGAGTCCAGGAGGTAGCAGGAGGACATCTGCGGGTGGCGGGTGCCGGAGTTGAAGAGCGTGGGGGAGGACGGCAGGTAGTCCAGCCGGCTCATCAGGCCGTACAGCGCGGCCACTTCGTCGAGCGCGCGGACGCCCTCGTCCTCGGCCAGACCGCAGGCGACGCGCAGCATGAAGTGCTGCGGGGTCTCGATCACCTTGCGGGTGATCGGGTGGCGCAGCAGGTAGCGCGAGTAGAGGGTGCGCAGGCCGAAGTAGCCGAAGCGGTCGTCGCCGGCGCGGTCGATCGTGGCGTCGAGGCGGTCGGCGTGCAGCGCGACGAACTCGGCGGTGCGGTCGGCGATCAGGCCCTCGCGGTGCCCGACGACGACCGAGGAGGAGAAGTCGACCGAGCCCTGGGAGGCCGCCTCGTCCGCGATGGTGATGGTGAGGAGCCGGGCGGCGAGCCGGGAGTACGCCGGGTCCTCGGCGATCAGGCCGGCGGCCGCCTCGGTGGCCAGCTCGCGCAGCTCCGCCTCGTCCGCGGCGGCGCTGCGGCCGCGGAGCGCGGCGGCGGCGACCTTGCCGGGGTCGGTGTCGGGGAGATCGGCGGTGAGGTCGGTCAGGGTCCGCAGCAGTACGGTCCCGGGACCGTCGCTCTCGACCGCGGAAGCCTCGGCCGAAGCCGGATCGGCGGGCGCGATGGTCACGTGGGGGCTCTCCCTCGCTCGGCTCGGGGCCTCGGCGGGGGCAGGCGGACGGGCGGGCGTCCAGGCATGACGCGCCGCGTCCACCGGCCCACTCCGCGAGGCCCGGACGTCTGTGGCACCCGGAACGGAAGGACCGGGCGCGCTGTCGGCAGGTGTTCGGACTCACTCCGGACGAAACCGCACGAAGTACACCGTTGCGGGACAGTTCCGGATTCGCGCCGGATTCCCCTGCGTCGACAGCGAGGACGAGCATACATGTGGGGGGCGCCGCTCGTGGCACCCCCCACATGTTGTGTCGCCCCCTGGACGGGACTTGGGGTCAGAACTCCAGGGAGTAGGTGCGCAGAGAGTGATCGGGGATGGGCTCCCAGTCCCGGTGCGGGGTGCGGACGAAGCCCGTCCGCTCGTAGATCCGGTGCGCGGAGACCATCGCGGCGTCCGTGGAGAGCACGATCCTGGCGCACCCCGGAAGGGCCCGCGCCCGGTCGACACAGGCCCGTACGAGCGCCTCGCCGACGCCCCGGCCGCGGGCCTCCCGGGCGACCGCGAGCATCCGGAACTCGGCCTCGCCGGCCACCGCGATGTCGGCCCACGGGGTGCCGCCCCGGGCGAAGGTCACCCCGCCGACGATCCGCCCCGCCGCGTCCCCGGTGTCCTCCGCGACGAGGACCTCGCTCTCGCGGGCCCGCCGCTCCGTGTCCCGCAGCACGGCCAGATAGGAGTCCTCGGCCCCGTACTTCAGCAGTCCGTCGTCCAGATAGGTGCGTCCGGTCAGTTCGCCGAGCACCTCGTACTCCTCGGGCCGTACCGCCCTGATCGTGAAGTCCATGGGGGAAGTGTGCACGCCGGGGACGCGACGGGGCCCGGGGCCTCCTGGCGGAGGTCCCGGGCCCTTTCGGCGCGACCGGTGTCAGTGGGTGGGCGCGGTGGCCTTCTCCATCTCGGTCTGCACGCCGGGGTCGCCGGCGTCGGCGGTGTAGTCCGACGGGGAGGTCTCGTCGATGCCCTCGGGGGCCTTGAGGGCCTTGAGGACGAAGGTGAGGACCACGGTGACCACGACGTTGAGGACGAAGGCGGTGAGGCCGATGTAGCCGATCTCGCCGATGCCCGGGATCTCGGCGGAGGAGCCGCCGAAGTGCTTCTGCTTCGGAGTGGACACGTTGTAGGCGGCGATAGTGCCGTACAGCATGCCGACAGCCCACCCTGCGAGCAGGGCCCAGCGGTGGAACCAGCGGGTGAAGAGCCCTCCTACCAGGGCGGGGAAGGTCTGGAGGATCCAGATGCCGCCGAGGAGCTGGAAGTTGATCGCGACCGTCTTGTCCATGGTGAGGACGAACACGAGGGCGCCGACCTTGACCAGAAGCGAGACGATCTTGGAGACCTTGGTCTCCTGGGCCGGGGTCGCGTCCGGCTTGATGAAGTCCTTGTAGATGTTCCTGGTGAAGAGGTTGGCGGCGGCGATCGACATGATCGCGGCCGGGACGAGCGCGCCGATGCCGATCGCGGCGAACGCGACGCCCGCGAACCAGTCCGGGAACATGGTCTCGAAGAGCTGCGGAATGGCGAGCTGGCCGTTCTCGACCTTGATCCCTGCGGCGATCGCCATGAAGCCCAGCAGTGCCAGCAGACCCAGCATCAGCGAGTACAGCGGCAGGATCGTGGTGTTGCGGCGGATGACCTCGCGGCTCCGGGACGACAGCGTCGCCGTGATGGAGTGCGGGTACATGAAGAGCGCGAGCGCGGAGCCGAGCGCGAGCGTCGCGTACGTCCACTGGCCGGCCTCGCCGGGGACGAGTCCACCGACCTTGTTGGTGGTGAACTTCTCGCCCGCCTGGGCGAAGATCTCGTCGAAGCCGCCCAGCTTGATCGGGATGTAGATGATCGCCACCGCGATGACGATGTAGATCAGGGTGTCCTTGACGAAGGCGATGAGCGCGGGGGCGCGCAGGCCGGAGGAGTAGGTGTAGGCCGCGAGGACGCCGAAGGCGATGAGCAGCGGCAGGTCCTTGATGAACCAGTGGGTGTTCTCGCCGCCGCCGACGCCCATCACGTCCAGGACGGCCTGGATGCCGACGAGCTGGAGCGCGATGTACGGCATGGTGGCGAGGATGCCGGTGACCGCCACCGCCAGCGACAGGCCCTTGGAGCCGAAGCGGCCCCGGACGAAGTCGGAGGTGGTCACGTACCCGTGCTTGTGCGAGACCGACCACAGGCGCGGCAGGAAGGTGAAGATCAGCGGGTAGACCAGGATCGTGTACGGCACGGCGAAGAAGCCGGCCGCGCCCGCCGCGTAGATGGCCGCCGGGACGGCGACGAAGGTGTACGCGGTGTAGAGGTCGCCGCCGAGCAGGAACCAGGTCACCCAGGTGCCGAAGGACCGGCCGCCGAGGCCCCACTCGTCGAGGCTGTGCTCGTTCTCGGCCCTGCGCCAGCGCGAGGCCAGGAAGCCCATGACCGTGACGGCCAGGAAGAAGAAGATGAAGACGGCGAGCGCCACGCCGTTCACGCCGTCCTTCATCGCGCGTCACCCCCCTCGCGGGACCGCTGGTCCCGCTGCCACAGCTTGTAGGCGATCATGGTGAGCAGGGTGGAGACCAGCACCCAGAGCATCTGGTACCAGTAGAAGAAGGGGATGCCCGCGAAGAGGGGTTCTGCCTTCGCGTAGGAGCCCACCCAGAGCATCGCCACGAACGGGGCGACGAGACAGAGCGCGATCACCACCCGCAGGGGGGTGACGGTCGGTTGTTTCCCTTGTGCCGCTTCTGACATCGAGATTTCGTCCCCTCGCTGATCACCTCGGTAATGCTGGGGAAATCTAGGGGACGCGTCCGTTCCATGGAACCCCTGTCCGCATAACGGATCTGTTTTGTCGGAAGAGGCCCTCTTCGATCGCCGACGGTGCCGTGCGGAGGGAATACGACATTCCCGGAAACGCGAAACGGCCGCACCCGTCGGGGGGTGCGGCCGTTCTGCGAGAGGGGTGCCGTCGAGTCAGCCGTTGGGGCGCTTGAGGCGGGCCACGAACTTGTACCGGTCGCCCCGGTAGACGGACCGCACCCACTCCACCGGCTCGCCCTGCGCGTCCAGCGAGTGGCGGGAGAGCATCAGCATCGGCAGGCCCACGTCCGTGCCGAGCAGCCCGGCCTCGCGCGGGGTGGCGAGGGAGGTCTCGATGGTCTCCTCGGCCTCGGCGAGGTGCACGTCGTAGACCTCGGCGAGCGCGGTGTAGAGCGAGGTGTACTTCACGAGCGAGCGGCGCAGGGCCGGGAAGCGCTTCGCGGACAGATGGGTGGTCTCGATCGCCATCGGCTCCCCGCTGGCGAGCCGCAGGCGCTCGATGCGGAGCACCCGGCCGCCGGCCGAGATGTCGAGGAGCCCGGCGAGGGTGTCGTCGGCGGTGACGTAGCCGATGTCGAGGAGCTGCGAGGTGGGCTCCAGGCCCTGGGCGCGCATGTCCTCGGTGTACGAGGTGAGTTGCAGCGCCTGGGAGACCTTGGGCTTGGCCACGAAGGTGCCCTTGCCCTGGATGCGCTCCAGGCGCCCCTCGACGACCAGCTCCTGGAGCGCCTGGCGCACGGTGGTGCGGGAGGTGTCGAACTCGGCGGCGAGCGTTCGCTCCGGCGGCACGGGGGTGCCGGGCGGCAGGGTCTCGGTCATGTCGAGCAAGTGCCGCTTCAGCCGGTAGTACTTGGGCACGCGCGCGGTACGGGTGGGCGTCCCGCTCTCTGTCTCCGTGCTGCCCGCGTCCGTGGCCATGGCCTGCCTTCCCGACTCCTGTGCTGTTGCCGTCACCGGCTCCTCCGTCTGTCGCGGCTCACATGGTGGCACGCTTCATGTGCCTCCACGGTTTCTCCTGCCGATATGTGCGGGTTCGGCGAGGAGGAGTCGTTCCCTGCTTCTTATACACCGTGATATCCCCCGTTGGTCTAGGCCATTCCGGCCGAGAGGTGAGAGGCTTCCTCCGGCGGGACGGGAAGGGTCCTCCGGGCCGCCGGGGTGCGCGCGGCGTCCTCGGGAGGGCGTCGGGTGGCGCGATTCCTGCGGTCGTGGCCGGTCTGGACCAGGTGTCGGTCCGATAACGGACGCCCATACCCGTCTTGCGCACCCTTGACACCCAAAAAGGTCTAGGCCAAGCTCCGGGTACTGGTCTAAACCATTAAAGACCAGGTCCCAGCCCCAGCATTACCCGACGTATGTCTTCGCGCGGTGGGCAGGGGGGTTGCAGGCATCCCTGAGGAGGGTGGCGTGAAGCGCAAGCTCATCGCGGCGATCGGCGTCGCGGGCATGATGGTCTCCATTGCTGCGTGTGGTTCCGACAGCGACAAGGCCAAGGACGGCGACAAGGGCACGGCCGGGGGCGACAAGACCCTGACCGTCTGGGTCATGGACGGTTCCGCTCCCAAGGAGTGGATCGACGGGGTCAACAAGGAGTTCGAGGCCTCGCACCCCGGCGTCAAGGTCAAGGTCGAGACGCAGCAGTGGACCGACATCCAGACCAAGGTCACCACGGCGCTCTCCGAGAACACCCCGCCGGACGTCCTGGAGATCGGCAACACCCAGACCACGGGCTACGCCGCCTCCGGCGGTCTCGCCGACCTCACCGGTGACAAGGACAAGCTCGGCTACGCCAACTGGAGCGAGGGCATCAAGCCCTCGGCCGAGCTGGAGGGCAAGCTCTACGCCGCTCCGTGGTGGGCCGCCAACCGCGCCGTGATCTACGACAAGGCCGCCTTCAAGAAGGCGGGCATCACCCCGCCGAAGACCCGCGCCGAGTGGATCGAGGGCCTGAAGAAGCTCAAGGCCTCCGACCCGAAGTCGCAGCCGCTCTACCTGCCCGGCCAGAGCTGGTACGTCTTCGCCGGCTTCCTGTGGGACGAGGGCGGCGACCTCGCCACCAAGGACGGCGACAAGTGGAAGGGCGGTCTCGGCACCGCGGAGGCCGCCTCGGCCATCAACTTCTACAAGGAGCTGCAGTCCTACTCGACCGCTCCGAAGGACAAGGACGAGGCGACCCCGCAGCAGTCCACCGACATCGTCCCCAAGGGCGGCGTGGCGTCCTGGATCGGTCTCGGCTGGGAGGCCGGCGGCGCGATCGACGCCATCAAGAAGGCCGGCAAGACGGCCGACTTCGGCTACTTCCCGATCCCGGGCAAGACGGCCGACAAGCCGGGCTCCGTGTTCTTCGGCGGCTCGAACCTCGCCGTCGCCGAGCGTTCGCAGAACAAGGACCTCGCGAAGGAGTGGCTGACCCTCGCCACCAACAAGAAGGGCATGCAGTCCTACGGCACCGCCGTCAAGGGCGGCATCGTCCCGAACGACCCGTCCGCGCAGATCCAGCCCGAGGCCGGCTCCTTCGCCGAGGCGATGGTGAAGTCCGCGAACAGCGGCCGCATCACCCCGATCACCGAGGGCTGGGCCAACGTCGAGACCGAGCCCAACCCGATCAAGGGCTACATGACCAAGGTCCTGAAGGGCGAGGACCCGAAGAAGGCCGGCGACGAGGCCGACAAGGTCATCGCCGAGCGCCTCAACCAGTAGCGGTAACCACCCCGGTGGCGCGGCCGGATCGTACCGGCCGCGCCATTCGGCCATTGCAGTGAACAGCGGCCCGCTCCCCCGGGCCGCGCCCCGGTGGGCGCGGGAGCCCCAGAACCGCGAGGAAGAAGACCATGACCGTGGACTCCCAGGGGACGGCCAGCGCCGCTCCTCAGGACGCGCCCGGGAGGGCGGCAGGGAAGTCGCAGACTCCGCCACCCCCTTCCGGCGCGAAGGAATCCCTTCGGCCTCCGCGTGGCAGGCGCTCCCTGCCCAGCGGGCTGCTGCCGTACCTGCTCGTCACGCCCGCCCTGCTCTCCATGGCGGTGCTGCTCCTCTACCCGCTGATCCGCAATGTGATCCTCTCCTTCCAGGGGGTCAACAAGCGGGAGATGATCCGGCGCGAGACGCCCTGGGTCGGCTTCGAGAACTACACCAAGCTGCTGAGCGACCCCGACTTCTGGAACGTCGTCGTCCGGTCGCTCGTCGTCACCGCCGTCAACGTCGCGCTCGTCATGCTGCTGGGCACGCTGATCGGCATGCTGCTCAACCGCCTCGGCAAGAAGATGCGGCTCGTCCTCTCCCTGGCGCTGATGCTCGCCTGGGCCATGCCGATCGTCGCCTCGGTCACCGTCTTCCAGTGGCTCTTCTCCGAGCAGTTCGGCGTCGCCAACTGGCTGATGCGGTCCCTCGGCTTCGCCGGCTACGAGCAGCACAACTGGTTCGAGACCGGATTCTCCACCCTCACCATCGTGACGATCCTGCTCGTCTGGGGCTCGATCCCCTTCGTCGCCCTCAACATGTACGCCGCCCTGACCACGGTCGGGTCCGAGCTGTACGAGGCGGCCAAGATGGACGGCGCGAGCGGCTGGCGCACCTTCTGGTCCGTGGTCTTCCCGAACCTGAAGCCGTTCTTCATGATCACCACGTTCCTGGAGATCATCTGGATCTTCAAGGCCTTCACCCAGGTCTACGCCATGAACCAGGGCGGCCCCGACCGGGCCTCCGAGACCCTGCCGGTCTTCGCCTACATCGAGGGCATGGGCCAGCAGCACTACGGCCTCGCGGCCGCCATCTCGATCCTCACCATCGTGATGCTGCTCGTGGCCATGTCCTTCTACTTCCGCCTGATCCTGAAGCAGGAGGACGAGCAGTGAGCACCACCACCCCGACCCCCCAGAAGCTGCGGACCCGCAGCCCGCTCCGGCCGGCGACGGTCGCGAAGAACCTCACCGCCCTCGTGGTCGCCGTGGTCTTCGTCTTCCCCGTCTACTGGATGTTCTCGTCCTCGCTGAAGCCGCAGAGCGAGATCCTGACGAAGGATCCCGTCTTCTTCTTCAAGCCGACCTTCGAGAACTACTCGACGGCCACCGGTGTCGACCTGTTCTGGACCTACGCCACGAACAGCCTGATCGTCACCGCCGGCGCCGTCCTCCTGGCCCTGCTCGTCGCCCTGGCCGCGAGCTTCGCGATCGCCCGCATGAAGTTCAAGGGCCGCAAGGGCATCGTCCTGATCGTGATGATGGCGCAGATGGCCCCCTGGGAGGTCATGGTCATCGCGATGTACATGATCGCCCGCGACAACGACATGCTGAACAGCATCCCGCTGCTCACGGCGATCTACTTCGTGATGGTCCTGCCCTTCACCATCTGGACCCTGCGCGGCTTCATCGCCGCCGTCCCGGTCGAGCTGGAGGAGGCCGCGCAGATCGACGGCTGCACCCGCGGCCAGGCCTTCCGCAAGGTGATCTTCCCGCTGCTCGCCCCCGGTCTGATGTCGACCTCGCTCTTCGGCTTCATCACCGCCTGGAACGAGTTCGCGATGGTCCTCGTCCTGAACAAGGACAAGACGAACCAGACCCTCACGCTCTGGCTGACCCAGTTCCAGACCGCCTTCGGCAACGACTGGGGCGCCACCATGGCCGCCTCGACCCTCTTCGCGCTCCCCGTGCTCGTCGTCTTCATCTTCCTCCAGCGCAAGGCCGTCGGCGGCATGACCGCCGGCGCGGTGAAGGGATAACGGGTCTCATGACCACTCTCGTACACGCCTCGGACACGCTCACCCGCGACGCGCTCACCGTCCTCCAGCCCGGCTTCGTCGGCACCACCGCCCCCGACTGGCTGCTCCGCCGCATCGGCGAGGGCCTGTCGTCGGTCGGCCTCTTCGGCCGGAACATCGTCACCCCCGAGCAGCTCACCGCGCTCACCGCGCAGCTGAGGGCCGAGCGGGACGACGTCCTCGTCGCCATCGACGAGGAGGGCGGCGACGTCACCCGCCTGGAGGTCAAGCAGGGCTCGTCCTTCCCCGGCAACTACGCCCTCGGCAGCGTCGACGACGTCGAGCTCACCCGGGCCGTGGCCCGCGAGCTCGGCCGCCGGCTCGCGCAGTGCGGGGTGGACCTCAACTGGGCCCCCTCCGCCGACGTCAACTCCAACGCCGAGAACCCGGTCATCGGCGTCCGCTCCTTCGGGCCGGACCCGGACCTGGTCGCCCGGCACACCGTGGCGTACGTCGACGGCCTCCAGGGCGTCGGGGTCGCGGCCTGCACGAAGCACTTCCCCGGACACGGCGACACCAACGTCGACTCCCACGACGCGCTGCCCCGGATCGATGTGGACCTCGCCACACTGCACGCCCGTGAGCTGGTACCTTTCCGCGCGGCCGTCGCCGCGGGTACCAAAGCGGTCATGAGCGCGCATATTCTTCTCTCCGCGCTCGACCCGCACCGCCCGGCCACCCTGAGCCCGCAGATCCTCACCGGTCTGCTGCGCCAGGAGCTGGGCTTCGAGGGGCTGATCGTCACCGACGGCATGGAGATGCAGGCCGTCTCGGCGACGTACGGCATCGAGCGCGGATCCGTCCTCGCCATCGCCGCGGGCGCCGACGCCATCTGCGTCGGCGGCGGGCTGTGCGACGAGGACACCGTGCTGCGGCTGCGCGACGCGCTCGTCGACGCGGTACGGACCGGTGAACTGCCCGAGGAGCGGCTGGCCGACGCCGCGGCGCGCGTGCGCGCCCTGGCGGCCTGGACCCAGGCGCACCGGGTCAGGGGGGCTGGATCGGTGCCGGGCGCGGCAGTGCAGGAGGGGACCGCGCCCGGCGCCGACATCGGACTCGTCGCCGCCCGCCGGGCCCTGAAGGTGACCCGCGGGGAGCGTCCGTACACCCCGATCACCGGTGCCCCCTACGTGGCGTCCTTCACCCCGGTCGCGAACTTCGCCGTCGGCGACGAGACGCCCTGGGGCATCGCGGCGGAGCTGGGGCGGCTGCTGCCCGGCACGGAGACCGGCTCGTACGACGAGTCCTCCGCCGAGTCCGTCCTCGCCGACGCGGGGGAGCGGCGCGTGGTGGCGGTCGTACGCGACCTCCACCGGCACCCGTGGATGATCCGGGCCCTCGACGGCCTCCTCGCGGCCCGCCCCGACACCGTCGTGGTCGAGATGGGCCTCAACGAGGCGGAGCCCCGCGGGGCCCTGCACATCGCCACGCACGGCGCGGCCCGGGTCTGCGGCCGCGCCGCCGCCGAGGCCGTGGTCGGCACCGGAGCCTGACGGCTCCCCGCGCACGCCGTACGGCGGAGGGACCCGGCACCGGAGCCCGACGGCTTCCCGCCGACGCCGTACGCGAAGGGGCCCGGCCGGAGCCCGACGGCTTCCCGTCGACGCCGTACGCGAAGGGGCCCGGCACCCGTCCTCGGGTGCCGGGCCCCTTCGCGCTGTCACCGGGGTTCCGGGTGTTCTCAGATGCCCTGCCAGGCGGGCTTGTTCGCGAAGGTGTGGCGGAAGTAGTCCGCGAGCTTCAGCTTGGAGGCGGCGGCCTCGTCCACGACGACCGTGGCGTGCGGGTGGAGCTGGAGCGCGGAGGCCGGCACGAGCGCCGCCACCGGGCCCTCGACGGTCTGCGCCACGGCCTCGGCCTTGCCCTCGCCGGTGGCGAGCAGCACCAGGTGGCGGGCCTCCAGAATGGTGCCGATGCCCTGGGTGATGACGTGGTGCGGCACCTGCTCGATGTCGTCGTCGAAGAAGCGCGCGTTGTCCACCCGGGTCTGCTCGGTGAGCGTCTTGATCCGGGTCCGGGAGGCGAGCGAGGAGCACGGCTCGTTGAAGCCGATGTGCCCGTCGGTGCCGATGCCGAGGATCTGGAGGTCCACGCCGCCGGCCTCGCGCAGGGCCCGGTCGTACTCCTCGCAGGCCGCCTGGACGTCCTCGGCGGAGCCGTCGGGGCCCATGAAGGCCTCCGGGGAGAGCCCGAGCGGCTCGACGACCTGCCGGAGCACGGTGGAGCGGTACGACTCCGGGTGCCCGGCGGGGAGGCCGACGTACTCGTCCAGCTGGGCGATCCGGGCCCGCGAGGCGTCCACCGCGCCGTCCCCGACCTTGGCGATCAGGGCCTTGTAGATGGGCAGCGGAGTCGAACCGGTGGCCACGCCGAGCAGCGCGTCGGGCTTGCGGCGCAGGAGGTCGGCGATGCCGTCCGCGATGAGCTCTCCGCCCGCCTCGGCGTCCTTGACGATGACAACTTCCACGCTGTGCCTGCCGATCTGGTGAGGGGCTGGGAAGGGGTCCGGTGGTATAGACCAATCTAAGGTCAAATCTAGCAGAGGAGAGCCCTCCCTCCCATGCCGTTCCGCCCCCCGGACGGCCCCGCTCCCATCGTCTGCCGCACCCGCCCCGCCAGCCACTCGGACCCCGGGCGCGCGGCCCCGGCGGCTCAGGTCAGCGAACCCCCCGTGGCGTCGATCCAGGCCCCCGTCACCCACCGCGCGTCGTCCGAGGCCAGGAAGGCCACCACGTCGGCTATCTCGGCCGTGCTTCCGATCCCGCCCAGCGCCGAGTACCCCGCCGCCCGCGTACTGGCCTCCTCGTCGTCCTCCAGCCATGCCGTGTTGTCCGTCGCCACGATCCCGGGCGCCACCGAGTTGACCGTGATCCCGCGCGGGCCCAGCAGCTTCGACAGGTCCCGCGTGAGGACGTCCAGCGCCCCCTTCGACATCGAGTAGGCGATCAGGTCCGGCATCAGCGCCGTCCTCGTCAGCCCCGTCGACACGTTGACGATCCGGCCCCCGTCCCGCAGCCGCTCCGCGCCGAGCCGCGCCAGGAAGAACGGGGCCTTCGTGTTCACCGCGAAGACCCGCTCGAACTCCTCCTCGGCGATCGTCGCGAAGGGGCTCGACGCGCCGATCCCCGCGTTGTTCACCAGGATGTCCAGCCCGTCCGCCCGCGCGTCGAAGGCCGCCCAGAGCGCCGCCGCGTCCCCCGGCACCCCCAGCTCCTGGCCGAGCGCGAACGCCTCGCCGCCGGCCGCCTCGATCGCCGCGACCGTCTCCTTCGCCGCCGCCTCGTTCGTCCCGTAGTGCACCGCGACCCGCGCCCCGTCGCGCCCCAGTCGCTCGGCGATCCCCCGCCCGATGCCCCGGCTCGCGCCCGTGACCAGTGCCGTCTTCCCCGTGAGCACGCCCATGGCGACGCCCCCTCATATCTGTAGCGGTCGTTACGTAAAGACCGTACCCCACTTCCGTAGCGTGCGCTATAGAATTCACTCCATGGTGACGAGACAGCGCGGCCGCCCCCGCTCCTTCGACCGGCCCACGGCCCTGGAACAGGCCACGATGGCCTTCTGGGAGCACGGCTACGAGACGACCTCCGTCTCCGACCTCACCCGCGCCATGGGCATCAGCGCGCCCAGCCTCTACGCCGCCTTCGGGGACAAGAAGACCCTCTTCGAGGAGGTCGTCGAGGCGTACGCGCTCTCGTACGGCGCCTACGGCGGCCGCGCCTTCGCCGAGGAGCCGACCGCCCGGGGCGCCGTCGGACGCATGCTGTGCGAGGCCGCCGAGCTCTTCACCGAGCCCGGCCACCCCCGCGGCTGCCTGATGATCTCCGCCGCGACCAACTGCTCGACCCCCGAGGTCGAGGAGGCCCTGCGCGACCGCAGGAACGCCAACCTGGCCTTCTTCGAGGAGCGGATCCGCCGGGGCGTGGAGTCCGGCGAGCTCCCGGCCGGCACCGACCCGCGCGCCCTCGCCCGCTTCAGCGGCGCCGTCCTCCAGGGCATGTCGCAGCAGGCCCGCGACGGGGCGACGGCGGAGGAGCTCGCGGCCGTGGCCGAGGCGGCGATGCGCGCCTGGCCGGCGGAGGCGGGGGAGTAGGCCCGGGTCCCGGGGGACGGCGGCGCCGGAAACACCCGCGGGCCGCGGCGCCCGGCGGGACCCTCAGCCCGCCCGGCACCGCAGCCCGGAGTTGCTCGGCCGGGGGTGTGCGGTCCCTCGGCCGTGTGGGAGGTCTCGACGCAGTCAGGGCAGAGAGCGTCGGGTACCTCGTTCCATCCTCCTGTGCGGGGAGGATGGAGGCTCTGTTCTGTTCATTGTGGACTAGACCATTCTTGTCTGTCCATCCACGGGAACGCGGTGTTTCCCGGCCCATACTCCAACACGCGGCCCCGGAGATCCAGGTTCACCGCCCCTGAATTCCGCGGGTACGCTCGCACCGTGCCCTCCATGAACGACCTCGTGCGCCAGCACACCGCCCTGAGCGACTCCGACCTCGAGTGGCTCCACCTGCTGGTGTCGGAGTGGCAGCTGCTCTCCGACCTCTCCTTCGCCGACCTCGTCCTCTGGGTCCCGACCCTCGACGGCACGCGGTACGTCTCCGTCGCCCAGATGCGGCCGAACACCGGCCCCACCTCCTACCAGGACGACATGGTCGGCCACCTGGTCCCGCGCGGCCGCCGCCCGCTGCTCGACGCCGCCCTCGACGAGGGCCGGATCGTCCGCGAGGGCGACCCGGAGTGGCGCGAGGAGGTCCCGGTGCGGGTCGAGTCGATCCCCGTGCGGCGCGAGGGCCGGGTCCTCGGCGTCATCGCCCGCAACACCAACCTGCTGACCGTCCGCACCCCCTCCCGCCTGGAGCTCACCTACCTCCAGTCGGCCTCCGACCTTGCCCAGATGATCGCCGCCGGAACGTTTCCCTTCTCCGGCGAGCAGGTCGACATGGACTCCTCGCCCCGCGCCGGCGACGGTCTCGTCCGCCTGGACGCGGAGGGCATCGTCCAGTACGCCTCGCCCAACGCCCTCTCCGCCTACCACCGCCTCGGCCTCGCCGCCGACCTCGTCGGCCAGCACCTCGGCCAGATCACCGCGGAACTCGCGCCCTCGCGCGGCCCGGTGGACGAGGCCCTGGTCACCCTCGCCTCCGGCTACGCGCCGCGCGAGTTCGAGGTCGAGGGCAACGGCGGGGTGATCCAGCTCCGGGCGATCCCGCTCAAGCCCAAGGGCACCCGCATCGGTTCGCTCGTCCTGCTCCGGGACGTCACCGAACTGCGCCGCCGCGAGCGCGAGTTGATCACCAAGGACGCCACCATCCGGGAGATCCACCACCGGGTGAAGAACAACCTCCAGACCGTGGCCGCCCTGCTCCGCCTCCAGGCCCGCCGGATGGACTCCGACCGGGGCCGCGAGGCCCTCAACGAGGCCGTGCGGCGCGTCGGTTCGATCGCCATCGTCCACGAGACGCTGTCCCAGAACCTGGACGAGCGCGTGGAGTTCGACGAGATCGCCGACCGCGTCATCGCGATGGTCGCGGAGATCTCCCCGGGCAAGGTCACCTGCCGGCGCAACGGCCGCTTCGGCATCCTCGACGCCGAGGTCGCCACCCCGCTCTCCATGGTCCTGACCGAGGTCCTGCAGAACGCGCTCGAACACGCCTTCGCGCAGGGGGAGCGGGGCACGGTCGAGGTCTCCGCCGTCCGCGGCGAGGCCCGGGCCGACGCCCGCCTCCTCATCACGGTGAAGGACGACGGCTGCGGCCTGCCCGAGGGCTTCGACCCGCAGCGCGCCGGGAACCTCGGCCTCCAGATCGTACGGACCCTGGTGGAAGGGGAGTTGGGCGGAACCTTCGACATGCTGCCGGGCACCGAGCGCGGCACGAAGGTGGTCCTCGACATTCCCGTGCGGTCCCAGAAGTAGGCCCCGCGGAAACGGTCTCCGCCGGAATCCCGCCGGAGACCGGAACGGCCGGAGGCCGGAACCGCAGGAGAGCACAGCAGCGAGCCCCGGACCGAAGGGAATTCGGTCCGGGGCTCGAATGCTGTGGGTTACTACTGCGCGCTGCGACTCAAGGGCGGTGATTGCACACGCGATGTGTGCGCCGCTCGCCTGAGGCTGTAAGTGGGGCGTCAGGCGCTGGCGTTGCGCGCCCGGTTGCGAGCGGCACGGCGCTTCATCGCGCGGCGCTCGTCCTCGCTGAGGCCACCCCAGACGCCGGAGTCCTGGCCGGACTCGAGCGCCCACTGCAGGCACTGCTCCATGACGGGGCAGCGGCGGCAGACGGCCTTGGCTTCCTCGATCTGCAGCAGCGCAGGACCGGTGTTGCCGATGGGGAAGAACAGCTCGGGGTCTTCCTCACGACAAACGGCGTTGTGACGCCAGTCCATGGCTGCTACCTCTCTTGGTATTACGTGCAGGTTGCTTGTGAATGTGAACGCTTTCACGAATCCCCCCGCAAGGGAAGGGCCGACTGCCAGATGAACTGGTGTGGTCCTTGGACTGAGGAGGGGTTCTGGCTCTCAGTGGAGGCCGGTCTTGCGGGCCGTCCCGATCGCCAAGAAGAGACTCGCAAACCTCGGCAGCGGATACAACCCCTTCCGGAAAGTTTTTTTTGATTCCTCGGTGTCGGCTAGGTCACAGCCGTACTTCTTAGGGGTGGATACGCGCCTAAACGTTCGAGTGAAAGGACTTTGGGCCCTTCCACTCACACAATCACACGCAGTGCACGGCGAACGCCTGTGAACGCCACGCTCGTACGCAGTCCGAGGTGGTCTCCGTCCATCTGGAGGGGGAGGGGGACCTTCGAATGCAAGGTGAAGTCGGTCAGGTCGTGCAGGGAGACCGCGTGCTTGCCGCGGGGCCCGCGCTCCGGGGACGAAGTGAGCAACTGGGTGGCATACCGGGCGACGGCGGGGGTAGAGAGACGCCTCAGCCCGAGCACGTCCAGCGCTGTTTCGAAGGAGGCCTCGGGGGACGCGTACACCGGGCGATTGCCCAGGTAGGTCCAGGGAGAGGTGTTGCAGATTATGGAGAGGACCAGGTCCTCGACCGGCTCCTCGCCGGGGCGCTCCAGGCTGATCGTGCCGTGCCGGCGGTTCGTCTCCCCCAGGAACTGGCGCACCACCTGGCGCAGATAGAGGGCGTGCGTGGATCTCTTCCCGCGCTCCCGCTGCTGTTCGACCCGGCCGATGACGCTCGCGTCGAAACCGAGGCCGGCGCAGAAGGTGAACCAGCGGGACGGCACGGACTCGTCCTCCGTGCCCGGCGCCCCGGAGGCGAGCCCGAGGCTCACCGTCCGTGTCCGCTCCTCACGCAGCGCGTCGAGCAGGGCGCCGGTCGCCTCCACGGCGTCGTTCGGCAGTCCGAGCGCGCGGGCGAAGACGTTGGTCGACCCGCCGGGCACGACCGCGAGGCTCGGCAGCCGGTCCGGATCGGGTCCGCCGTGCAGCAGTCCGTTGACCACCTCGTTGACCGTGCCGTCCCCGCCGAGGGCCACGACCAGGTCGACGTTCCCGGAGTCGGCGGCCCGCCGGCCCAGGTCACGCGCGTGTCCGCGGTACTCGGTGGTGATCGCCTCCAGCTTCATCTCGCTGGCCAGCGCGTGGATGAGGACGTCACGGGTGCGGGCACTGGTGGTGGTGGCTGCCGGGTTGACCACGAGAAGTGCGCGCATGGTCGCCAGCGTACCTACCCGGCGGTACCCGGCCCAGCCCGGTCCGTCCGGCGGACTCTCCCGCGAGAGCCCGCCCGTCGGCACCCGGCCCCGCCGGTCCCGGCGGCGCCCCCGCTACCCTGCCTTCCATGAGCAGTACGGAGCAGACCCCCGCCGGCGGTGCGGAGACCCCCGTCGGCGACCCGGAGCACACCCCCCGCCCCGCCCGTCTCGCCGCCGCGGCGGCCGTGGCCGGTGTCGAGGCGCTCGGCCTCGTCGCCGGGGGCATGTACATGCTGGTGAGGGCCCTGACCGGAACGCCCGACGACCTCACCGGCGCGGTGACGGGCGCCGTGACGCTCGTCGCGCTCGGCCTGATCCCGCTCGCCGCCGCCCGCGGCCTGTGGCTGCGCCGCTCCTGGAGCCGCGGCCCGGCCGTCATCACCCAGATCCTGGCCCTGCCGGTCGCCTGGCAGATGCTCCAGGCGAACAGCGCGATGATCCCGGCGGGCGCCGTCCTCGGCGTCCTGGCCGTCACCGGGCTCGTCCTCCTGGTGAGCCCGGCCACGACCGAGGCGCTCGGCATCCGGCGCCCCGGCCAGGACACCCCGTGAGCGGCGCCCCGTGCGGCCCCCTGTGAACAGCGGCACTCTGTGAACGCTGTGAATGGATAGCGGCGAGTCCTACTCCTCTGTCAGGAGTTCTGCTCCTCCGCCAGCAGTCCTACCTTTTCCGCCAGGAGGTGCTACTCCTCCACCAGCAGCTTCTCCCGCAGCTGCGCGAGCGTCCGGGCGAGCAGCCGGGAGACGTGCATCTGCGAGATGCCGACCTCCTGCGCGATCTGCGACTGGGTCATGTTCCCGAAGAAGCGCAGCAGCAGGATCCGCTTCTCCCGGGGCGGCAGGTCCTCCAGGAGCGGCTTGAGCGACTCGCGGTACTCGACCCCCTCCAGGGCCTCGTCCTCCGCGCCCAGCGTGTCCGCCACCGCCGGCGACTCGTCGTCGGTGTCGGGGACGTCCAGGGAGAGCGTCGAGTAGGCGTTCGCCGACTCCAGCCCCTCCAGGACCTCCTCCTCCGAGATCCCCAGCCGCTCGGCCAGCTCGTGCACCGTAGGGGAGCGGCCGTGCTGCTGGGAGAGCTCCGCCGTCGCCGTGGTCAGCGAGAGCCGCAGCTCCTGGAGCCGGCGGGGCACCCGTACCGCCCAGCCCTTGTCCCGGAAGTGGCGCTTGATCTCGCCGACGACCGTCGGGGTCGCGTACGTCGAGAACTCGACCCCGCGCTCCGGGTCGAACCGGTCCACCGACTTGATCAGGCCGATCGTCGCCACCTGCGTCAGGTCGTCCAGCGGCTCGCCGCGGTTGCGGAAGCGCCGGGCCAGGTGCTCCACCAGCGGCAGGTGCATCCGCACCAGCCGGTTGCGCAGCTCCGCCTTCTCGGGGGAGCCCTCCGGCAGCTCGCGCAGCTCGACGAAGAGGGCGCGGGCGCCGCTCCGGTCGTGCGGGGCGGGGACGGCGGGGACCTCCGGCGCCTCGTCGGCCCCGCCGTCCTCCGGCGCCCCGGCCCCGGCCGCACCCTCGTCCCCGGGCTTCGGGACTCCGGAAGCCTCCGCGGGGCCCTCGGGACCCGCGAGGGCCGCGGGGACGGCAGGGGCCTCGGGGGCGCCCGGTGCCCCGGCACCCTCGTGCTGCTGCTCGTGCTCGCTCATCTGGTCCGCCCGCTCCGTAGCGCCCTCATGCGGCCGCGCCTTCTGCCCGGGGAGGCCGGCCGTCGCGTCCCCGCTCCTCACGCCGGGCCTGGCCCCGCGCCGCGCTGTTTGTACAGGCTGATCGAGACCGTGCGGTCGTCGGCCACCGACGACTCGACCTTCCCGGCCAGCGCCGACAGCACCGTCCAGGCGAAGGTGTCCCGTTCGGGAGCGCGGCCGTCCGTCGTCGGGGCGGAGACCGTCACGTCCAGCGAGTCGTCAACCAGCCGGAAGACGCAGCTGAGGACGGACCCCGGCACGGCCTGCTGGAGCAGGATGGCGCAGGCCTCGTCGACCGCGATCCGCAAGTCCTCGATCTCGTCGAGGGTGAAGTCCAAGCGCGCCGCGAGGCCGGCCGTGGCCGTACGCAGCACGGACAGATAGGCACCCGCAGCGGGCAGCCGGACTTCCACGAAGTCCTGGGTCCCGGGCTCGCCTGCGATCTGGGACACCCTCACCTCCAAGGTGGCACAAACTCATTCGGGGCCCGGGGGGAGAGGCCCCCGAACCGGGCGGTACGCAGGGGGCTGCGCAGTCCGCCGTGACGCTATCGCGATCCGTCCCGCCGTGTCGCCGTGCGTTCCCCGGCCCCGCCACGACCCGTCACCCATGGTAGGCCCATGGGTGCGGAAGGTGTGCGGAGGTCTGTGGACAACGGAACCGAGCGACCGGCGGAGGGGTGACGTACCCAAGCGGGAGCCCGTCGAACCGCCAGACGCCGAACCGTCAGACGATCGCCCCGTCCACGAAGCACCAGCGCCACCGCTCGCCCGGCTCGAAGGTCCGCATCACCGGGTGCCCGGTCGAGGAGAAGTGCGCCGTCGCGTGCCGCCCCGCCGAGGAGTCGCAGCACCCCACGTGCCCGCAGGCCAGGCAGAGCCGGAGCTGGACCGGATGCGTGCCGTCCGCCAGGCACTCGGGGCAGGTGTCGGACAGCGGGGCCGGCTCGGGGCGCGGCAGTTCGGCAAGGTGCGGGCACTCGCTCATGATGGCCAGGTTACGTTGCGGGACGAGAGGGCGGGCGGGGACGGGCATGGACGCACTGCAACTGGTGGGACTGGTGGCGGCGAGCGCCGCGATCGCGGGGGCGGCCCGCCGGACCCCGGTGCCCGCCCCGCTGCTCCTGGTCGCCGCCGGCCTCGCCGCCTCGTACGTCCCGGGCGTCCCCGACTACACGCTCGACCCGCACGTGGTGCTGCCGCTGATCCTGCCCCCGCTCCTCTACACGGCCGCCGTCGAGTCCTCCTACCTCGACCTGCGGGCCAACGTCCGGCCGGTCGCCCTGCTCTCCGTCGGGTACGTCCTCTTCGCCACCGTGGCCGTCGGCTGGCTCGCGTACGTCCTCGTGCCCGACCTGCCGCTCACCGCCGCCCTCGTGCTCGGCGCGGTGATCGCCCCGCCGGACGCGGTCGCCGCCACCGCCATCGCCCGCAAGCTGGGCCTGCCGAACCGGATCACCACGATCCTCCAGGGCGAGTCCCTGGTGAACGACGCCACCGCGATCACCGCCTACAAGGTCGCCCTCGCGGCGGCCGTCGGCGAGGGCGTCAGCTGGGCCGGCGGGATCGGGGAGTTCGCGCTCGCGGCCGTCGGCGGCGTCGGCGTCGGCCTGGTCCTGATGGTCCCCATCCACTGGCTCCGCGTCCACCTGCGGGACTCCCTGCTCCGGAGCATCCTCTCGCTCCTCATCCCCTTCGTCGCCTACGCGGCGGCCGAGGAGGTCGGCGCCTCCGGGGTCCTCGCCGTCGTCGTGGTCGGCCTCTTCCTCGGCCACCGCGCCTGGCAGGTCGACTTCGCGACGCGGCTCCAGGACGAGGCCGTCTGGAAGATGGTGGCCTTCATCCTCGAATCCGCCGTCTTCGCCCTGATCGGCCTCCAACTCCCTTACGTCGTCCAGGGGCTCGGCCGGTACGGCGTCGGCGAGGCCGCCGGGTACGCGGTCGGCGTCTTCGTCGCCGTCGTCCTCGTCCGCTTCGTCTGGGTCTACCCGGCGACCTTCCTGCCCCGGTGGCTCTCCGCCCGCGTCCGGGAGCGGGAGCCGGGGGTGGACTGGCGGGCGCCGCTCGTCGTCGGCTGGGCCGGCATGCGCGGAGTGGTCTCGCTCGCCATCGCCTTCTCCATCCCCGTGGTCGCCGACGGCGAGGAGTTCCCGGCCCGCAACCTCGTCCTCTTCCTCACCTTCACCACCGTGATCGGCACCCTGGTGGTGCAGGGCCTCACCCTGCCGCCCCTCATCCGGCTCCTGAAGCTGCCCGGCCGCGACCGGTACGCCGAGACGCTGGCCGAGGCGCAGGCCCAGAGCGAGGCCTCGCGGGCCGCCGAGGAGCGCCTCGACGCCCTCCTCGCGGACGGGCGCAACACCCTGCCGCAGCCCCTCGCCGACCGGCTGCGCACCGTCCTCGACCGGCGCCGCAACGCGGTCTGGGAGCGGCTCGGAGCGGTCGACGAGGCCACCGGGGAGACCGCCGACGACACCTACCGGCGCCTCTCGCGCGAGATGATCGACGCCGAGCGGGAGGTCTTCGTGCGGCTGCGCGACGAGCGCCGGATCGACGACGAGATGATGCGCACCCTGCTCCGCCGCCTCGACCTGGAGGAGGCGGCCGCCTACCGCGAGGAGACGGACGGCTGAACCCCGTCCGGGGCGCCCGTGACCACCGCCGCGATCCGGCTGCCTTTGGGGAACGCGCCCTCCTCCGCCAGGGTCACGAGGCCGTGCAGCATTTTGGCCACATATAGTCGCTCGATGGCGAGTTCATGCCGTTCCTCGAAATCCCGTGTGAACGCCTCCAGAGCCGGGGACACGCGCGCGTAGCCGCCGCCGTGGAAGCGCTCGTCCAGGGACCAGTCGCCGCGCGGACCGCCGTACGCCGCCTCCTGGAGGGCCCGGACCTCCCCGCCCAGGAAGCCCCCCTTGAGGACCGGGAAGCCGAGGGCCCGCTGCCCGGGGGCGAGACCGGCCGCGAGGCCCGCCAGGGTGCCGCCCGTGCCGCAGGCGACGGCGACCGCGTCCGCCGCCCCCGCGAGCTCCCGGCCCAGCTCGGCGCAGCCGTGCACGGCGAGCGCGTTGCTGCCGCCCTCCGGGACCACGTACGCGCCCGCGGGGGCACGCTCCAGGAGCGCGGCGAGGACGGCGGGGTCTTTCTTCGCGCGGTACGTGGCCCGGTCCACGAACTCCAGGCGCATCCCGTCCGCCGCGCACCGCGCGAGGGACGGGTTGAGCGGCCGGCCGGCCAGCTCGTCGCCCCGGACCACCCCGACCGTGGGGAAGCCGAGCAGCCGGCCCGCGGCCGCCGTCGCCCGCAGGTGGTTGGAGTACGCCCCGCCGAAGGTGAGCACGGGCCGCCCGGCCGCCGCCTCCAGGTTGAGCACGAGCTTGCGCCACTTGTTGCCCGGCAGGTCGGGGTGGATGAGGTCCTCGCGCTTCAGGAGCAGCGTGAGGCCCCGCCGGGCGAAACGTTTGTCCTCCACCGGTTCCAGGGGTGAGGGGAGCCGGGGCCGCAGCCGGGAGAGGTCGAACGCGTTCACGGGACCATTGTGTCGCCCGGAAGCCCCGGAAGCCCCGGAAGCCCCGGAAGCCCCGGAAGCCCCGGAAGCCCCGGTGGCCCCGGTGCCCGGCTCCGGCTACCGCATCCGCTCGGCGATCCGCTCCCGCATGGAGGCCATCGTGAAGCCTCTGGGGTCCGACTTCCCCGGCTGCCACTCCAGGTGGCCGATGACCGACCGGTGGGTCCAGCCGTGCACCCGGCACACGGCCGCGGCCGCCTTCGCGATGGCCTCCAGCTGGACCTTCGGCCACGGGTCCACGCCGTCCCCGAGGTTCTCGCACTCGAAGCCGTAGAAGTGCCGGTTGCCGTCCGTGGTGGCCTCGTCGTCCCGTGGCAGGCGCCGCTCGGCGATGACCGCCCGGAGCACCTCGTCGTCGCCGAGCCCGGCGTGGTTGGCGCGCCCGTGGCCGACGAGGTGGACCGTGCCGTCCTTGGCGATCACGCCGTGGCAGAGCGGCCCCGGCAGGCCCGCGTAGCCGTCCCGGCAGACGCGGACGGTGCCGGCGGTGCCCCGGGTCACGGTGTGGTGGATCATCACGCCGTGCACCGGACCCCAGGGGCCCTTGTGGTTGCGGTTGTGGGTGGACCAGTCGCCGACCTGGACGACCTCCAGGCCCTCGTCGCGCAGCGCGGTGAGGAACCTGTTCGCGGACATGGGCGCAGCCATGGCTGACTCCTTCCGGAGGACGGGTGGGCTTCCGGAGTACCGGAGTCCGCCGCTCCGCCGCCATCCGTTCGGACCGTGTGCGAGCCGATCCGGACAGGGGGCCGAAGGGGTCGCCGGGGCTCCACCGTCCGGATGGAAAAACCGGTGACATGCCCCGAAGATCTTCGAACAGTCCCACTCGATTGTGTAATGGCGCGGACACGGTGCGTACTGAAAGGCTTCTCCCGCAACTCAGTCATACGAGAGGGAGTTCCATGTCCGTAGGTTCGGTTGGCGACGAGGTCCTCGCGGAGCAGCAGGCGCCGCAGCAGAGTCTCGGCACCGCCGCCGCGCGGAACCTCGCCACGACCACCAAGTCGGCCCCGCAGATGCAGGAGATCACCTCCCGGTGGCTGCTGCGGACGCTGCCGTGGGTCCAGGTGCAGGGCGGCACGTACCGGGTGAACCGGAGGCTCAGCTACTCCGTGGGGGACGGGCGCGTCACCTTCGTCCAGACGGGCGAGCGCGTCGCGGTGATCCCCGCCGAACTCGGCGAACTCCCCGCCCTGCGCGGCTACGAGGACGAGGAGGCGCTGTCCGAGCTCGCGTCCCGCTGCACCCAGCGGGAGTACGCGGCGGGCGAGACCATCGCCGTCTCGGGCGCCCCCGCCGACCGGGTGTACCTCCTCGCCCACGGCCGGATCGAGCAGATCGGCGAGGGGCCCTACGGCGACGAGGCCGTCCTCGGCGTCCTCGCCGACGGCGCCTACCTCGGCGAGTCCTCCCTGATCCGCGAGGACGCCACCTGGGAGTGGAGCGCCCGGGCCGCCACCGCCTGCACGGTCCTGGAGCTCACCCGGGCCGACGTGCGGAACCTCGCGGACCGGGCCGGCTCGCTCGCCACCCACCTCGCGGCCGTCGCCGCCCTGCCCGAGCAGCGCACCAACAAGTACGGCGAGGCCGCCATCGACCTCTCCGCCGGCCACGTCGGCGAGGCCGTCGTCCCGCACACGTACGTCGACTACGACGCCTCGCCCCGCGAGTACGAGCTGAGCGTCGCCCAGACCGTGCTGAAGGTCCACAGCCGCGTCGCCGACCTCTACAACCAGCCGATGAACCAGACCGAGCAGCAGTTGCGGCTCACGGTCGAGGCGCTCCGCGAGCGCCAGGAGTACGAGCTCGTCAACAACAAGGAGTTCGGCCTCCTCTCCAACTGCGACTACGAGCAGCGGATCCAGCCCCACGACGGCGCCCCCGGCCCGGACGACATGGACGAGCTGCTCTCCCGCCGCCGGGGCTCCAAGATGTTCCTCGCCCACCCGCGCGCCATCGCCGCCTTCGGCCGCGAGCTCAACAAGCGCGGTCTGGTCCCCGAGACCATCGACGTCAACGGCAACCGCATCCCGACCTGGCGCGGCGTCCCGATCTACCCGTGCAACAAGATCCCGGTCTCGGACGCCCGCACCACCTCGATCATCTGCATGCGCACCGGCGAGGCCGACCAGGGCGTGATCGGTCTGCACCAGACCGGCATCCCCGACGAGATCGAGCCCAGCCTCTCCGTCCGCTTCATGGGCATCGACGAGCAGGCGATCATCTCCTACCTGGTCACCGCCTACTACTCGGCCGCAGTCCTCGTCCCGGACGCGCTCGGCGTCCTGGAGAACGTCGAGGTCAGCCGCTGGCGCTGAACCGGCGGCGTCCGGGGGCGGGGGAGTGGACCCTCCCGCCCCCGGGCGTTCCCGGCCCGCCGCGGCGGACGACCGCCGCGAAGGACGCGAAGGAAGTGACCGTGACCATGACCAGCGCGGATGCCGTCACCGAGGGCCAGGGGGCCGTGGCGCTCCTGGACCGGACGCGTACGGCCGTCCAACCCCAACTCCGCTCGACCGTCGAGACCCTGCCCGGGTCCATACGCCGGGTGGCGATGTACCACTTCGGCTGGGAGCACGCCGACGGCTCCCCGGCCGCCGAGCAGGCGGGCAAGGCCATCCGGCCCGCCCTCGTCCTCGCCGCGGCCCGCGCGCTCGGCGCCGAGGAGGCCCGGGCCGTGAAGGCCGCCGCCGCGGTGGAGCTCGCGCACAACTTCACCCTGCTCCACGACGACATCGTCGACGGGGACCCGACCCGGCGCCACCGGCCCACCGCCTGGACGGTCTTCGGCATCCCGGACGCGCTGATGGCGGGCGACGCGATGAGCGCGCTCGCCCTGCGGCTGCTCGCCGAGGACCCGCACCCCGCCTCGGCGGCCGCCTCCGCGCGCCTCGCCGCCTGCGTCATCGAGCTCTGCGCGGGACAGCAGGCGGACTGCGCCTTCGAGCGGCGCGGCCCGCGCGAGGTCTCCCTCGACGAGTGCACGGCCATGGCCACCGCCAAGACCGGCGCGCTGCTCGGCTGCGCCTGCGCCCTCGGCGCGCTCTACGCCGGCGCGGGCGAGGAGGAGGTCGCGGCGATGGACGCCTTCGGCCGGGAGGCGGGGCTCGCCTTCCAGCTCATCGACGACCTGATCGGCATCTGGGGGGACCCGGAGCGCACGGGGAAGCCGGCCGGTGCCGACCTGGCCGCCCGCAAGAAGTCCCTGCCCGTGGTGGCGGCGCTCACCTCCGGGACCCCGGCGGGGGAGGAGCTAGTCGAGCTGTACTCCCGTCCGGTCCTCGACGCCGCGGGGGTGCGGGCGGCGGCGGACGCGGTGGAGCGGGCCGGCGGACGCGACTGGGCACAGGCCCAGGCGGCCGAGCGGATGGGCCGCGCCGTCGAGCACCTGGCGCAGGCGGTCCCGGACCTGGCGGACGCGGGGGACCTGCTGGCCCTGGCGGAGTTCGTCACCCGACGCACGCGCTGAACCCCGTCCCGGGCCGGGGCGGTCACGTCCGGGGACGGTCCGGATCCCCCGCCGCGCGGGGCTCCGTCCGTACCGAACACGTAGCCGGGCACGGCCGAGCCCATGGGCGTCGACGAAAAGGCTTGCGTAACCACTACAAGCAGAGCACTATGGCTGACGTGGTTGCGGACGTGGTCCGCTTCCGGAACTTCCCCGAACGAAAGAGAACCGGTTTGCGCAAGCTCACGTACTACATCGCCTGCACCATCGACGGCTTCATAGGCGACCCCGAGGGCGACGCCGCCTCCATGTACAAGTACGTGGACGAGGCGTACCTCCGGTGGATGAACACCGAATACCCCGAGACGATCCCCACCCAGGGCCGGGAAACCCTCGGCATCGACAACCCCGACCAGCGCTTCGACACCGTGATCCAGGGGATGGGGTCGTACCGGCTCGCCCTGGACATCGGCGTCACCAGCCCCTACAACCACCTGCGCGAACTCGTCGCCACCCGCTCCCTGGCCGAGTCGCCCCACCCGAACGTCGAGCTGATCTCCGGCGACCTCGTCGGCCGCGTCCGCGAACTCAAGGCCGAGGAGAGCCCGTTGGACATCTGGCTCTGCGGCGGCTCCACCGTCGCCGGCGAACTCGTCGAAGAGATCGACGAACTGATCATCAAGACCTACCCGCAGGTGTACGGCAGCGGCATGCCGATGTTCGGCGCCGGCTTCGAGCCCCGGGACTTCGAACTCGACGACGTGCGCGCCTTCGACAACGGCGTGCTCGTCCGCCGGTACTCCAGGAAGCGGTAGCGCGGGCGGCGGTCACGAGGAGCACGAGGGGCGGAAGCCGCGACACCGCACGTGACCGGCAAGAACGACGAGATCGGGAGAAGTCCGGCCACGGGGTGGCCGGACGCGCGGCGGAGCCGTTCGTACCGCTACAGTCCGCGCATGTCATCGGAGTCGACGGAAGTCTGGACCGGCTGGTACCGGGACCGCAGCGGCGCGGAAGCGATCGCCATCACGGCCGACGGGCGGCACGTCGCCGTCCGGATCAGGGGCACCGAGTACGCGGGCGAGAGCTTCGCCGCGCTCGCCGCCGCCGACGGGCAGACCCTCACCGGCTGCGTCCTGGAGTGGGACCTGCCGCTCCCCGTCGTCGTGGACGGCGCCTCCCAGCAGGCCACGCTGAGCTGTCTGCTGACGCTCGGCGAGCGGTCCGACCTCAGCCTCGCGCTGCACTACGGCGGCGCCGCCTTCGAGGCGTGCGTCGCGGGAGGCGACTTCGAGGGGGCCCTCGACCGGGTCCGCCGCCAGCTGCCGCCCGGCGCGGACTTCGGCCGCGGCCTCCTCCAGCCGGCCTGACGGGCCGAAAGGCCCGGGAACGGCGACGAGGACGGCGGCGCCCGGGGAGGGACGCCGCCGTCGTACTCGTACTACCCCTGCCGCGTCAGTTCTTGAAGGCCGAGGCGAGGCCGTAGCGCCACAGCTGGTCGACGCGCGCACGCTCCTGCGCGTTCGGCTGGGCGTTCCGGCAGGACGTGCCGGGGCCGCCGCCCGACATCAGCTCGCTGCACGGGCCGCTGTAGCGGTCCGGGAGCCCGAGGACGTGCCCGGTCTCGTGGGCGGTCACCCGGGTCGAGTCGTACTGCTGGTTCTGCCGGTAGTCGAGGAAGATGTAGCCGCCGCCGTGGCCGTCGGTGCTGGCGTACGAGCCGCGGGAGTCGTTCCCCTCGTAGTAGCGGAAGTCGGGGTTGCTGCCCTCGACGAGCCGGACGTTCACCACCGAGCTGTTCCATATCTGGGTCGAGCGGGCGATCTGGGTGCGGAAGCTCGGCGCGTTGGAGGCGCTGTAGACGACGGTGACGGCGGCCGCGCCGGGGGCGGCGGCGCGCTTCTTCGCCACCGACTTCACGACGGCGTCGAAGAAGGCCTGGTTGGCCTTGGCCTCCGCGGCCGAACCGGCGTACGCCACCGTGGCGTCGGCGCGGGACACGGCCCGGTCGTCGGGCGCGGCGACGGCCGGCGACGCGCCGAGGGAGGCGGCGAGACCGACGCCGAGGGCGGCGGTCAGTGCGGAGGTGAGGACCTTGGAACGAAGCATGGGGGGCTCCTCCTGTGTGGGGTTGGGGAGAGTCTGGAGGGAGCCGGGGCGCGTGGGGATGATGCCAACCCCCGATAGCCCCACCGCATCACCCCTCCTTCGCCCGTCAACGACCTTGGAATGAAAGGTGATCGAGGGGTTCCGGGTATCTGGTGCGACTCAGGGAGCCGCCCTACCCTCGGGGCATGGAGCTGGAGGTGAGACATCTGCGCGCGCTCTGCGCCATCGCGGACGCGGGCAGCCTGCACAAGGCGGCACGTCAACTGGGCATGAGCCAGCCCTCGTTGACCACCCAGCTGCGCCGGATCGAGAACTCCCTGGGCGCCGAACTCTTCTCGCGCGGCCGCACCGGCTGCCGCCCCACCCCGCTCGGCCGCTCGCTGCTCAGCCGGGCCCGCCCCCTGGTCGCCGACATGGCCGCGCTCGTCACCGAGACCCGGGCCGCGGCCGCCCGCGCCGAAGGGTCCGGCCTCCGCGTCGGCTCCACCGCCAGCCGGGCGCTCCCCGGCTGGCTCCGCCGGCTCCGCCAGCGGCTGCCCGGCACCGAGGTCGGCCTGCGGGTGGACGTCTCCGCCCACGCGCTGCTCCGCATGGTCGCCGCCGGCCAGCTCGACGTGGCCTTCGTGCACGAGGTGGAGGGCTGCCCGCTACAGGTTCCCGAGGGGCTCACGGGACGGGTCCTGGTCGCCCGCGAACCGCAGTTCGTCTCCATGGCCCGCGACCACCCGGCCGCCGCCCGGCCCGTCGTGGACCTCACCGACCTCGCCGACGACCACTGGATGGTCGACCCGACCGTCGACGGCGAATGGGACGGCCTGCGCAGGGTCCTGCACGCCGCCGGAATCGATCCGCCGCTGCTGCACGGCGACTACCACACGGCCGCCTCGCTCATCGCCCTCGGCGAGGCCGTCGCGCCCTGCCAGCCGACCTCGGGCCCGCGCGAGGACATGGCCATCCGGCCCCTGCGCGGCGACCCCCTGGCCGTCCGCCTCCTCCTGTACGCGCGGCCGGGCGCCCCGCTGGACACCCTCTACGCGGAACTCGCCGCCGCCTACCGCGAGGCGGCCCTGCGCGCGGCCCCGTACCGCGAGTGGTTACGGAGCCAGGGGGCGGCGGCGGAGGTGTCGGTGGGGCCGTGTCCGGCACCGGTGTGAGCGCCGGGACCCGAAACTCCCCGGCACGACTGCCGCATACTCTCCGGATGATCGCCCTGCACCCCGTCCTGGAGGTCCACCCCGCCGACGGCTTCGACCTGTGGCCGGTGGCGGCCCTCGCTCCGTCCGCACCCCGGTACGCGCCCGCCGTCCGCGCGGTCCTGGCCGTGAGCGCGGACTCGTACCACCGGTGGATCGCCCGGGAGCGGCTGGCGGCCTGGGGCGAGGACGTCACCGGTCTCGTCGCCGCGGAGGAGGAGCGCCGCGCGGCCCTGGGCCGGGCGCGCGACCCGGCGGACGACCCGTTCGCGGAGGGGCAGGGGGAGGCGATCCGCCGGCCGGCCGGCGGAGCTGCCCGAGGACACCGCGGCCCCGGAACGGTTCGGCCGTCGGCGTGGGAGCCGGACAGCGCCCCCGGCTCCGCACGGACCGGCGCCCGAGCCGCCCGTGGCCGCCCCGGGGAGCGGGGCGGGGCACCGCGGCGCGTGGCGGATCGCCCGGGAGGAGGAGCGCGCCGAGTGGACGTTCACGCCCTACGTGGGAGTCGGGCCCCTGCACTTCGGGATGGCCCTGGAGGAGATCGCCGGTGCCCTCGGCGAACGACCGGCCGTCTCGGCCTCCTCCCGTCACGGCGAGGTGCGGCGGCTCGACTTCGCCGACTTCGCCGACTTCGCCGACTTCACGAGGAGCGGGATCAGGGCCCTCTTCCGGAACGGCCGCCTGGGGTGCGTCGCCGTGGACGCCCTCGTCGGACCCCAGGTGAGGCTGGACGCGGCTCCGCTGACCGGCTGCGCGCCCTCCCGGGTGGAGGACTGGCTCGTCCACCGCACGGCACCGCGGCCCGGCAGCCTGACGTACAGCCCCGCCGCCGATCCGGTCTTCGCCGACCTCGGCCTGGCGATCCGGTCCCAGCGGGCCGGCGACGCCGTCCTGACCCGGCCCCTCTTCCTGCTCCCCGACTGGCTCGACCTGTGGCACTCGCTGCCCGGGGAGGAGTGGAACCACTCCTGAGGACGGGCCGCCCCTCCGCGCGCGCACCTGCGGCCGGGGAAAAAGACCGCACCCGGACCGCCGGGGACGCCGTGCTCGGCGCCCCGGCGGTCCGGGTGCGGACAGGTCGACCGGGCGATCGGAGAAATCGCGGGTCGAGCGGCTTGATCGAGGATCAGGCCTTCTTCGTCTCCCAGAAGATCCGGTCGATCTCGGCGATGAGCTCCAGCGCCGCCTCGCCCGTCTTCGGGTCCGTCGACGCCTTGGCGGCCGAGAGGGCCTTCAGGGTGTCGTTGACCAGCTGGTTGAGCTGCGGGTACTTCTCGAAGTGCGGGGCCTTGAAGTAGTCGCTCCAGAGCACCGAGACGTGGTGCTTGGCGAGCTCCGCGCGCTGCTCCTTGATGACCGTGGCGCGGGCCCGGAAGTGCGGGTCCTCGTTGGCCTGGTACTTCTCCTGGACAGCCTTGACGGACTCGGCCTCGATACGGGCCTGGGCCGGGTCGTACACGCCGCACGGGAGGTCGCAGTGGGCGCTGACCTTCACCTTGGGGGCAAACAGGCGGGAGAGCATTGAGCCGTCCTTCCTCGTGATCGTCTTCTCAGGTGGGACATTACTCGGTGAGAAGGGCGTTTTCGCGGGCGCCCCCTGGGGCTTAGGTCAAAAGTCCAGGGTCACCATGGGACTCGTGTACGAGTGGACGAGCGGGTCGGAGGGCCCGCGCGCGGGCGGATCTGGAGGTGCCGGATGAGCGGGTCGGGGCGGGAACGGGCGGGGGAGGCCGGTCCTCCGTTCGGGATCGCCGAGGTGACGGGCGTGTCGATGGTGCCCACGCTGCTGCACGGCGACCGGCTGCTCGTGCACTACGGCGGCCGGCTCCGGCCCGGGAACGTGGCCGTGCTGCGCCATCCGCTCCAGCAGGACCTGCTCGTCGTGAAGCGTCTGATCGAGCGACGCGACGGCGGCTGGTGGGTGCTCGGCGACAACCGGGACGCCGAGGGGGACAGCCGGGTCTTCGGAGCCGTACCGCCCGAACTCGTGCTCGGGCGGGTGCGGGCGCGGTACCGGCCCGTGACGCCGGGGCGTCAGCGGTCGGCCGGAGTGGTGCTCTCCTGGCTGTTCTCGGCGGTCAGGCCGGTGAGGTCGCGGTCGGCGCGGTCCGTGCGCTCCGCCTCCAGGCGCTTGCGGGCCCGGTAGGCGGCCACGTTCGCGCGGGTCGCGCAGCGGTCCGAGCAGTAGCGCCGGGAGCGGTTGGTGGAGGTGTCCAGGTAGGCGTTGCGGCACGGCGGCGCCTGGCACAGGCCCAGCCGGTCCGCGCCGAACTCGGTCAGGTGGAAGGCCAGCCCCATCGCGCAGATGGCCGCGTACCCCGTGGTCGCGTTCGAGGAGTGGTCCGCGAGGTGCATGTGCCAGCGGGGCCGCCCCGCCTCGTCGAGGAAGTCGTGGCCCGAGATCTGGGGGCTGACCGGGAACTCCAGGAGCAGGGAGTTCAGGAGGTCCACCGCCCCCGTGTGGTCGCCCTCGTCGGCCGCCGTGAAGACCGCCCGCAGCCGGGTCCGGATCGCGCGGAAGCGCGGCACGTCCGCCTCGGTGACCCGCCGGGCCATCTGGGAGGCCGAGCCGAAGAGGTCCCGCACCACCTCGACGGAGGTGAGGGAGTCCTTGCCGCGGGCCGGCTCCTCGGTGTTGACCAGACGCACGGCGAAATCCGAGTAATGGGCCAGTTCCACTTGTAGTCCTTACTTCGGCGGGCTAGTGTCTCGGTCGAAGGGGGTAACGGCTGTTTCCCCTTCGAGGGTATTACGAAGTGGGGAGGGCGCGGCGATGACCGGAACCGACTGGGCGGGCTGGCAGCAGAGCTGGGACCGTCAGCAGGAGTGGTACATGCCGGACCGCGAGGAGCGGTTCCGCGTGATGCTCGACATGGTCGAGGCGCTGGTGGGGCCGAAGCCCCGCGTCCTCGACCTCGCGTGCGGTACGGGAAGTATCACGGATCGGCTCCTCAAGAGGTTCCCGGAGGCGACCAGCACCGGTGTCGACCTCGACCCGGCCCTCCTCGCCATCGCCGAGGGACACTTCGCCGGGGACGGGCGCGTCGCCTTCGTGACCGCCGACCTCAAGGACCCCGCGTGGACCGCGGACCTGCCGTACGACGCGTACGACGCCGTCCTCACCGCCACCGCCCTGCACTGGCTCCACGCCGAGCCCCTCGCCGCCCTCTACGGGCAGCTCGCCGGGCTCGTCCGGGACGGCGGCGTCCTCATGAACGCCGACCACATGATCGACGAGGCCACGCCCCGCATCAACGCCGCCGAGCGGGCCCGGCGGCACGCCCGGATGGACCGCGAGAAGGCCGCCGGGGTCCTCGACTGGGCCGACTGGTGGGCCCTCGCCGCGAAGGACCCCGTCCTCGCCGGACCCACCGCCCGCCGCTTCGAGATCTACGGCGAGCACGCCGACGGCGACATGCCCTCCCCGCGCTGGCACGCCGACACCCTCCGCGCCGCCGGCTTCGGCGAGGCCCGGACCGTCTGGGCCTCACCCTCCGACACCCTGCTCCTCGCCGTGAAGTAGCCGGGACGGAGACGGACGAAGGGGCGGTACGGGAGATCCCGTACCGCCCCTTCCCGTGCGCCCTACAGCACCTTGGACAGGAACGCCTTCGTCCGGTCGTGCTGCGGGTTGCCCAGGACGTCGCGCGGGTTGCCCGACTCGACCACCACGCCGCCGTCCATGAAGACCAGCGAGTCGCCGACCTCGCGGGCGAAGCCCATCTCGTGCGTGACGACGACCATCGTCATGCCCGACTCGGCCAGGTCCCGCATGACGTCGAGGACGTCGCCCACCAGCTCCGGGTCGAGCGCCGAGGTGGGCTCGTCGAAGAGCATCAGCTTCGGCTCCATCGCCAGCGCGCGGGCGATGGCCACGCGCTGCTGCTGGCCGCCGGAGAGCTGCGAGGGGTAGTTCCCCATCTTGTCCCGCAGGCCGACCCGGTCGAGCAGGCGCTCGGCGCGCTCGCGCGCCACCGCCTTCGACTCGCCCTTCACCTGGATGGGCGCCTCCATGACGTTGCCCAGGGCCGTCATGTGCGGGAAGAGGTTGAAGCGCTGGAAGACCATGCCGATGTCGCGGCGCTGGAGCGCGACCTCGCTGTCCTTCAGCTCGTAGAGCTTGTCGCCCTTCTGGCGGTAGCCCACCAGGTGCCCGTCGACCGAGAGCCGGCCGGCGTCGATGCGCTCCAGGTGGTTGATGCACCGCAGGAAGGTCGACTTGCCGGAGCCGGACGGACCGACCAGGCAGAAGACCTCGCCGTTGCGGACCTCCAGGTCGATGCCCCGGAGGATGTGGGCGGCGCCGTAGGACTTGTGGACGCCTTCTGCCTTGACCATGGGCTCGCCGGTCATCGGGACACCTCCGGGCGCTTGAACGTGCTCAGGTTCGCCTTGATCCGCTGCCAGGGGGTCGGCGGCAGGTTGCGGGTCGAACCGCGGGAGAAGCGACGCTCCAGGTAGTACTGCCCCACGCTGAACACGCTGGTCAGCGCCAGGTACCAGATGGAGGCGACGAAGAGCATCTCCATCACGGCGCCGGCCGTGCTGCCGATGTTCGACGAGGCCCGCAGGAGTTCGGTGTACTGCACGGCCGAGACCAGCGACGAGGTCTTCAGCATGTTGATGAACTCGTTGCCCGTCGGCGGCACGATCACCCGCATGGCCTGCGGGAGGACGATCCGGCCCATGGTCTTCGTCTGGGACATGCCGAGCGCGTGCGCCGCCTCGGTCTGGCCCTCGTCGACCGACTGGATGCCGGCCCGGACGATCTCCGCCATGTAGGCGCCCTCGTTCAGGCCGAGGCCGAGCAGGGCCACCATGAACGGCGTCATGACGTCCACGGTCTCGTTCTTGTAGATCGGCCCGAGGTCGATGTACTGGAAGATCAGCGACAGGTTGAACCAGACGAGCAGCTGCACGTAGACCGGCGTGCCGCGGAAGAACCAGATGTAGAGCCAGGCCACCGCGCCGGTGACCGGGTTCTTGGAGAGCCGCATCACGGCGAAGAGGATGCCGAGGACGAGGCCGAGCGCCATCGAGACGACGCTGATGATGATGGTGTTCCACAGGCCGCTGATGATCGACGGGTCGAACACCTTGTCCCACACCGTGTCCCAGATGACGTTGCCCTGGGAGAAGGCGTAGACCAGCCAGCCGAGGAGGGCCACGACCACCACGGCGCTGACCCAGCGGCCGTAGTGCCGCACGGGGACGGCCTTGATCGCCTCGTACGGGTTGGACCCCGAGGGGCCGGACCCGGCCGGAGCGGCGGCCGGGTCCTTGTGGATCTTGTCAGTCATGACGACTGCCCTTCAGTGGTGCGACGAGGTCACTTGCCGGCGTTGACGGTGGCCGACTTGACCGCGCTGTCCTCGACGTCCCACTTCTTCAGGGCCTCGGCGTAGGTGCCGTCCTTGATGATGGCGTCGAGCGCTTCCTTGACGGCGTCGCGCAGCTGGGGCTTGTCCTTGGAGACGCCGATGCCGAAGAGGCCGACGTCGCTCTGGCTGCCGACGACCTCGAAGTCGTTGCCGCCGCCCGAGGTCTTCGCGATGTACGCGGCCACCGGGTAGTCGTTCAGGTCGGCGACCGCGCCGCCGGCCTTGACGCGGGTCTGGGCCTCGGCGTCGGTGTCGAAGGCCTGGATGGTCAGCTTCTTGTCGCCGCACTTGGTGGCCTGCGCCTTGAAGGTGTCCTCGTAGATCGTGCCGCGCTGGACGGCCACGGTCTTGCCGCAGAGGTCGTCGAGGGAGTTGATGCCCTGCGGGTTGCCCTTCTTGACCAGGAGGGAGACGCCGGAGCTGAAGTAGTCGACGAAGTCGATGCCCTTGCCGATCTTCTTCCCGTTGTCGTCCAGGCCCTCCTGGCGCTTCTTGTTGTCCGTCATCGAGGACATGATCAGGTCCTGGCGACCGCTGTAGATCGAGGTGATCAGGCCGTCGAAGGTGCCCGAGACGAACTCCAGCTTCACACCGAGCTGCTTGCTCAGGGCCTGCGCGATGTCGGGGTCGACGCCGACGATCTTGCCGCCCTCGGTGAACTCCATCGGGGCGTACGAGGCGTCCGTGCCGACCTTGATGACGCCGGACTTCTGGATGTCGGCCGGGAGCTTCGAGAAGAGCGGCGCGTTGGAGGCGGGCTTCTGCGAGGGCGAGGTGCCCCCGGAGGAGCCGCCCTCGGTCTGGTCGCCACAGGCGGTCAGCAGCATGGAGCCGGCGACCGCGATGGCGGCGACCGCGGCAAGACGGGAGGTGCGGGTCTTGGCGGCGGTCGTACAGCGCGTGGAGCGTGCGGTCATGGTCGGGTTCCTCCGGCGTATCAGGGAGATGCCAGGTGGCCACGTACGCATCTTCGAGTGTCGCGGCCTCGTGTGATTACGGCATCTTGCCATTCGGACTGCCTCAAACCGACGGCCACGGATGTCAAAATCGGGTAACGGGTGACCCTCGAATCACGACAGAACGCTCCATCAAGGCCGGACCTTCTGCGGAATACCTTCCACGCCACCGAAAAATCTCCGGTTGATCTCGCCATTCGGACGACACCAAGGCCGCCAATCGGGTGCCCTGGGCACCTATACGGACATCGTGTGACGTGTCATCACCCGTACGTGCCCGGATGCTCTCGGTATGAGTCGTGTCACCGAACGGTTATGGACTCGTCTGCGGTGCCGTCCGTCCGGTAAGAAGGATCCTTACACCCCTCATCCGGGGCTCAGGGCGCGTTGTGCGGCGTGCCCGAGCGGCTGCCCGACAAGGCGGCCGCGGTGCCTCCCCACCCCTCCTCAACCGGGAGCGGCCACCCTCAAATGAAACAGACTCAAGGGGTCAACCCAATGGCAGCGGAGATCGTCAACCCTCGCAACGACAGCGGTACGGAGGCTCCCGAGGAGCCCTTCGATCCTGTCTTCGCCCTCCACCGGGGCGGCAAGATGGCCGTGCAGGCCACCGTTCCCCTCCGGGACAAGGACGACCTGTCCCTCGCGTACACCCCCGGCGTCGCCAAGGTGTGCACCGCGATCGCCGAGCAGCCCGAGCTGGTCAACGACTACACCTGGAAGTCCCAGGTCGTCGCGGTCGTGACCGACGGCACCGCGGTGCTCGGCCTCGGCGACATCGGCCCGGAGGCCTCCCTCCCGGTCATGGAGGGGAAGGCCATCCTCTTCAAGCAGTTCGGCGGCGTGGACGCGGTCCCGATCGCCCTCGCCACCACCGACACCGACGAGATCATCGAGACCGTCGTCCGGCTCGCCCCCTCCTTCGGCGGCGTGAACCTGGAGGACATCTCGGCCCCGCGGTGCTTCGAGATCGAGCGCAGGCTCCAGGAGCGCCTCGACATCCCGGTCTTCCACGACGACCAGCACGGCACCGCCATCGTCACCCTGGCGGCCCTGCGCAACGCGGCGAAGCTGACCGACCGGAACCTCGGCAACCTGCGCGCGGTCATCTCCGGCGCCGGCGCGGCCGGTGTCGCCATCGCGAAGTTCCTCCTGGAGGCCGGCCTCGGCGACGTCGCCGTCGCCGACCGCAAGGGCATCGTCAGCCGCGACCGCGGCGACCTCACGGACGTCAAGCGCGAGCTCGCGGAGATCACCAACAAGGCGGGCCTGACCGGCTCCCTGGAGGACGCCCTCGCCGGCGCCGACGTCTTCATCGGCGTCTCCGGCGGCACGGTCCCCGAGGCGGCCGTCGCCTCCATGGCCCCGAACGCCTTCGTGTTCGCCATGGCCAACCCGAACCCCGAGGTCCACCCCGACGTCGCGCACAAGTACGCGGCCGTCGTGGCGACCGGCCGTTCGGACTACCCGAACCAGATCAACAACGTCCTCGCGTTCCCCGGCATCTTCGCCGGCGCGCTCCAGGTCCGGGCCTCCCGGATCACCGAGGGCATGAAGATCGCCGCGGCGAACGCGCTCGCGGACGTGGTCGGCGACCAGCTCGCCGCCGACTACGTGATCCCGTCGCCGTTCGACGAGCGGGTCGCCCCGGCCGTCACGGCCGCGGTCGCCGCCGCCGCCCGCGCCGAGGGCGTCGCCCGCCGCTGACGCGCCGCCGGTACGCCCGAAGGGCCCTGTCCTGTACGCCGGGACGGGGCCCTTCGGCGTTACGGGGCGCTCCGGCTCGTACGGGACGGGCGCCGGCCTCCCGGCGGGCCGTACGGGGGCGGCCACGGCGTCCCGGGTGGGCCCGTACGGGGGGCGCGGCCACGGTGTCCCGGGCGGGCCCGTGCGGGGGACCGGCCACGGTGTCCCGGGCGGGCCCGTACGGGGGAAGGTTCCGGCGCCCGGGGCCGCCGGGCGACACGGGTCACACCGGGGTGTGGTTCCCCCGCCCGCCCGCGCGCCCTAGGGTCGGGGCCATGTTCGCTGCCTACGCCGCCCGAATCGACCGTGACCAGCCGCTGAACGGCCTTGAGTTGGGCGAACGCCCCGAACCCGAGGCACAGGCCGGATGGACCACCGTCACCGTCAAGGCCGCCTCCCTCAACCACCACGACCTGTGGTCGCTGCGCGGGGTGGGCCTGCCCGAGGAGAAGCTGCCGATGATCCTCGGCTGCGACGCCGCCGGGATCGACGAGGACGGCAACGAGGTCGTCCTGCACTCCGTGATCGGCCAGACGGGTCACGGCGTCGGCCCGGACGAGCCCCGGTCCATCCTCACCGAGCGCTACCAGGGCACCTTCGCCGAGCGGGTCACCGTGCCCCGCTGGAACGTGCTGCCCAAGCCGAAGGAGCTCTCCTTCGAGGAGGCCGCCTGCCTGCCCACCGCCTGGCTGACCGCCTACCGCATGCTCTTCACCAACGCCGGCGTGCGGCCCGGTGACTCGGTCCTCGTGCAGGGCGCGGGCGGCGGCGTGGCCACCGCCGCGATCGCCCTCGGCAAGGCGGCCGGCCTGCGGGTCTTCGCCACCAGCCGCGACGAGGAGAAGCGCAAGCGGGCCGTCGAGCTCGGCGCCGTCGAGGCGTACGAGGCGGGGGCGCGGCTCCCGCAGCGGGTGGACGCCGTCATCGAGACCGTCGGCGCCGCGACCTGGTCCCACTCGGTCAAGTCGCTGCGGCCGGGCGGCACGCTCGTCATCTCGGGCGCCACCAGCGGCGACCGCCCCTCGCACGCCGAGCTGACCCGGATCTTCTTCCTGGAGCTGAAGGTCGTCGGCTCCACGATGGGTTCCAAGGACGAGCTGGAGGACCTGCTGTCCTTCTGCGCGGCCACCGGCCTCCGCCCGGTCATCGACGACGTCCTGCCGCTCGACCGGGCGCGGGAGGGCTTCGAGAAGATGGCCGCGGGCGACCTCTTCGGAAAGGTCGTCCTGACGACCTCCTGAAGATCTTCCGACGAGCTCTTGATGACTCGTCAGTAGTACTGATGGGATCTCCGGCACGCGCACCCCGAACACACCGTCGTGCCGGAGGTCCTCCATGCCGCGAACCACCTGGCGAACCACTCTCCTCGCGAGCGCCGCCGTCGCCGCGCTGCTCGTCCCGACAGCCGCCCGCGCCGAGACCGGAGCCGGAGCCGGAGCCGGAGCCGGACGCACGGTCGGCGACGGCATCCCCGTCCTCACCGACGCGCACGGCCGCGCCCTCACCCTGCGCGGCTGGAACGTCGAGGACAAGGCGAACCGGGGCGACGCCGCCCTCTCCGCCGTCACCGAGAAGCACTTCCGCGACATGCGGGCCAAGGGCTTCAACTTCGCCCGCCTCCTGGTCTTCTGGGACGACCTGGAGCCCCGGCCCGGCCGGTACAGCCAGGGCTATCTGCGCAAGATCGAACGGATCCTGGACTGGGCGGAGAAGCACGACGTCAAGGTCCTCCTCGACGCCCACCAGGACGTCTTCGGGCCCGCGTTCGGCCACCGGGGCATCCCCGAGTGGGCGACCAGGACCGACGGGCTGCCCTTCACCCCGCGCCCCGACGACTGGTTCTCCGAGTACTTCGAGCCCGCCGTCCAGCGGGCCTTCACCCATCTGTACGAGGACGAGGACCTGCGGCGCGCCCAGGCCCGCATGTGGCGGGTCCTCGCCGACCGCTTCGACGACCACCCGGCCGTCCTCGGCTACGACCTGATCAACGAGCCGATGGGAGAGGTCCGGGAGGGCGAGGACCTGGCGACGGCGGCCCGGCGCATCGAACGGGACCAGCTCACCCCGCTCTACAACCGGCTCGCCGACGCCGTCCGCTCGGTCGACCGGGACGCCTGGATCTTCGTCGAGCCGACCCCCGTCGTCGGCGAGGGCGTGCCCACCGGGCTCGGACGGATCCACGACCCGAAGGTCGTCTACGCCCCGCACTTCTACAACACCGGCATGGAGGCGGGCGCCGACTACGACCCCGCCGCCGGCTGGATCGAGAGCTACGAGCGGGCCGTCACCCTCTACCCCGAGCAGTACGAGGTGCCGGTGGTCGTGGGGGAGTGGGGGCCGCTCAACAACACCCTGCCGCAGATGAACCGCTTCTACCGCGACGCGATGTCCTCCCTCGGCCGCTACGGCTCCGGCTGGGCGGGCTACGTGTGGTGCTACGGCGGCGGCTACTGCGCGGTCGACGGCACCGGCGCCTTCCGCACCAACAAGGAGCTGACCGCCGAGCCGTACGCGGAGGCGGTCGCGGGCCGGGTCCGCTCCGCCGCCTACGACTCCGGGACCGGGGTCTACCGCCTCGCGTACGACGCCGCCGGGCGCCGGGGCTCCCGGGTCACCGAGCTCTCCCTGCCGCCCGGCGACTGGCGGGTGACGGCCCGGGGCGCGGCCCTCGTCCTCCGCAAGGACCGCGGCAGGGCCTGGGTCCTCGCGGCCCCGGACGCCCGGGTGACGGTCACGGTCACCCGCCGCTGACGCCCCCGGCCCCGCCGTCCCTCCGCTCACGCTTCCCGCTCACGCCTTCCGCTCACGCCTTCCGCTCGGGGTGCAGCAGGTCCGTGATGCGGTGGGCCGCCGTCGAGAGGTGGCGACGGGTCTCGGCCAGCTGCTCCGGGGTCACCCCGTGGTCGCGGGCCGCGTCCCGGATCTCGTCGCGGAAGCGGTCGAGGAGCCGGTCGAGGTCGCGGGCCGGGTCGCCCGAACCCTCCACGTCCCGCGCCCACTCCGGCGCCTCGTCGGCCGGGGCCGCCGCGAACGGCGACTCCCGGTCGGCGGCGCCGGCGGCCTTCGGATGGGTCGTGCCCGTCACCAGGTCCCCGAGCTGGGCGGTGATGCCCGAGACCCCCTCCCAGACCCCCTTGGGCCAGTCACCGCGCGAGAAGCGGTCCTGGACCTCCTCCTGGACCTGCTGGGCGATCCGCTGGAACTCCTTCGCCTGGCGGCGCGCCGAACGGGCCTCCGCGCGGGCCTCGCGGGCCTGCTGCTTCCACTCCTGCCCGACCCGGCGCAGCTCCTCCTTGGCGTCGGCGAACGAGGAGGGCTCCGCCGTCCGGGTCCGGCCCGCCGCCGCGCGCATCTCGCTGCGGACCCGGCCGGCCGCGCCGCGCACGTCGTCGCGTATCTCCGCCGCCAGCTCCGACACCGACTCGCGGATCTCCCGCTCCAGGTCGTCCAGTTCGGTGCCGCGCCCGGCCAGTTCGGCGCGGCCCGCCTCGGTGATCGAGTAGACCTTCCGGCCCCCCTCGCTGGCGTGGGTGACGAGCCCCTCGGCCTCCAGCTTGGCCAGGCGCGGGTAGACCGTGCCGGCCGAGGGCGCGTAGAGGCCCTGGAAGCGCTCCTCCAGGAGCCTGATCACCTCGTAGCCGTGGCGCGGGGCCTCGTCGAGCAGCTTGAGCAGATAGAGGCGCAGGCGGCCGTGGGCGAAGACGGGCGGCATGTCAGAGCACCTTTCCGGTCGCGGAGGGGGCGGAGGAGGGGCCGGCGCCGGTGTCCTCGTCCGCCTCGGGGCGGCGGAGCAGGGCGATGGAGCCGGAGACGGTGGTGGCCTTGAGGGTGCCCCGGCCCGCGCCGAGGGTGCCGCTGACGGTCTTGGCGCCCCACTGGCCCCCCACCCGGAGGTCCTCGAAGGCGTTCGACACGGAGCCGCTGGTGGTGCTCGCCTCGACCCGGGCGTCGGCCGGGTGCGGCAGCCGGATGGCGACCTCGCCGGAGACGCTGGTGAGCCGGATGTCGGCGGGCGGGCCGTCGAGCCCGGCCGGGTCGAGGTCGACGACCATGTCGCCGCTGACCGTCTCGGCCCGCACGGAGCCGCCGGCGCCCTCGATCACGGTCACGTCCCCGGTCATGGAGTTGGCCCGCAGGGCGCCCGTGACCGACTGGGCCTCCAGGCTCCCCGAGACGCTCTCGGCGCGGACCGGGCCGGAGAGCCCCAGGAGGGTGGTGTCGCCGCTGACGCCGCGCACCTCCGTACGCCCCCGGACGCCGGAGACGACGACCTCGGCGCCGACCACGCCCACCTCGACGTCGGCGCCCGCGGGGACGGCGACGGAGACGACGGCCCGGCGCCGGTACTCCTTGCGGTCGAGCAGCTTGAGGACGTGCTTCCACTGGAGGTCCTCGTAGCCCACGGTCAGGGTGGAGCCGTCCTGCGACACGAGCAGGGGCGGGCCCTCGACCTCGGACACCTCCACGCGGGCGGAGTCCTCGTCCGTCCCCACCACGTTCACCGTGCCGTTGACGACGCGGATCCGCAGGCGCGTCACGGGGTCGGCCGGCGCCAGTTTCGTCGGCTCGGTGACGGACCACTCTGTCATGGTGCTGACCTCCCGCATCGGCAACGCAACATATCGCGTCTCTCGATGAACACGATATATCGCGGTCGGGTGAAGTCAACCCCGACTCTTCCCTGAGACGCGAGGTGCAATCGAAGCCTTACCAGGACAAATTGACCTAGCGTAGGGGCATGAACGCGACATCCGGACCGAACCCCGTCGGGGCGCTGCTGCTCTGCCGCGCCGATCCCCCGGCGGTCCGGCCGCCGGCCCGGCTGCTCGGGGAACACCTGCTCCTCGCCCCCGCCGGCCCCGGCTGGAGCGTCCTCGTACCGGAGGGGAAACCCTGGCTGCACGGCGGGGAGCCCGTCGAACGGGTCGTCACCGGCTGGGCCGCCGCCCTCGCCGTCCCGGCCGCCACCTGGCCCGTCGTCGCGCTGTGGTGGGACCGCGACCGGGCCGGACTCACCCTGGCCGCCGGCTTCCGCCGCACGGTCGGCTACACCTGGCTCGCGGACGGCACCCCCGTCGGCGAGGACGAGGCCATGCGCACCTTCGCCGCCCGGCTCGCCCTCGACCCCGTCCTCGACGTGCAGGCCCTCGAACCGCTCACCGTCCCCGACCCGGAGGCCGACGCCCACAGCCGGCTCGTCGGGATCGTCGCGGTCCTCGCCCGCGCCGGCCTCGCGCTGCCCACCGGCCTCGTCCCCGGCGACCACGCCGACCGGCTCCGCTCCGTCGCCCTCGCGCAGGGCGCCGAACAGCTCGAACGGCCCGGCCGGCGCGACGCGGTGCGCGCCGAGCTCGACGTGGTGGAGCAAGGCCCCCTCGGCCCGTACCTGCGCGGCCCCCGGGGGCGCGTGCTGGGCGGGGCGCAGCTCCTGGCGGGGGTCCCGCTGCTGCTCTGGGGCGCCGGACGGCGCAGCGGCGGCTGGGCGACGGCCGGCGCCCTGCTCGTCGCGCACGGCGCCCTCGGACTCGCCTACGACCGGCTCAGGGAGCGCTGACCGTACGGCGTCCGGGGGCGCGGCCGACCCCTACTCGTCGTCCTCGTCCTCGTCGTCCAGACGGGCCAGCCAGGTCGCGAGGCGCTCGACCGGCACCTCGAAGTCGGGGTTGAGGTCGACGAACGTCCGCAGCTGCTCGGCGAGCCACTCGAAGGTGACCTCCTCCTCGCCGCGCCGCTTCTCCAGTTCCTCGATGCCACGGTCGGTGAAGTACATGCGATCAGGATAGGCCGTGTCCCGCGCGCCCCCGCCGCCCGCCCGGGCCAGGGAACGCCGGAGGCCCGGCACCCCGTGGGGGGTGCCGGGCCTCCGTCCGTCACGCGCGAGCGGTACGGATCAGGCGTCGAAGACCTCGTCGACGAGCTGCTGCTGCTCCGCCTGGTGGCGCTTGGCCGAGCCGACCGCCGGGGAGGAGGAGTGCGGACGCGAGATCCGGCGCAGGCGCTCGCCCGCCGGGATGTCCGCGCCGACCGCCAGGTCGAGGTGGTCGATCAGGTTGAGCGCGATGAACGGCCAGGCACCCTGGTTCGCCGGCTCCTCCTGGGCCCACAGGTACTTCTCGGCGTTCGGGTACTTGGCGATCTCGGCCTGGAGCTCGGCACCCGGCAGCGGGTACAGGCGCTCCACGCGGATGATCGCGGTCTCCGTGTCACCGCGCTTCTGCCGCTCGGCCTCCAGGTCGTAGTAGACCTTGCCCGCGCAGAAGACGACCTTGCGGACGTCGGCCGGGTTGGCCGTCTCGTCGCCGATCACCGGGCGGAAGCCGCCGGTGGTGAACTCCTCCACCTTGGACGCCGCGGCCTTCAGGCGCAGCATCGACTTCGGGGTGAAGACGATGAGCGGCTTGTGGTGCGGGTTGTGCACCTGCCAGCGCAGGAGGTGGAAGTAGTTCGACGGCAGCGTCGGCATGGCGACCGTCATGTTGTCCTGGGCGCACATCTGGAGGAAGCGCTCCGGGCGCGCGGACGAGTGGTCCGGGCCCTGGCCCTCGTAGCCGTGCGGCAGGAGCAGCGTGACGCCGGAGGTCTGGCCCCACTTCTGCTCGGCGGAGGAGATGAACTCGTCGACGACGGTCTGCGCGCCGTTGACGAAGTCGCCGAACTGGGCCTCCCAGACGACCAGGGCGTCCGGGCGGGCCAGCGAGTAGCCGTACTCGAAGCCCATCGCCGCGTACTCGCTGAGCAGCGAGTCGTAGACGTTGTAGTGGGCCTGGTCCTCGGCCAGGTAGAGCAGCGGGGTGTGGTCCTCGCCGGTCTCCTGGTCCACCAGGACCGCGTGGCGCTGGCCGAAGGTGCCGCGGCGGGAGTCCTGGCCGGAGAGCCGGACCGGGGTGCCCTCCATCAGCAGGGAGCCGATGGCGAGGGTCTCGCCGAAGCCCCAGTCGATGGTGCCGTCGTCGATGGACGCGGCGCGGCGCTGCATCTGCGGGAGCAGGCGCGGGTGGACCGTGATCCGCTCCGGGACGTTGACCTGGGACTCGGCGATCCGCTTCACGACCTCCTGGGAGACCGCGGTGGTGACGGAGACCGGGAACTCGGCCTGGGCGTCCGGGACGTGCACCGAGGACGAGGCGGTGGTGGTGGCCTCGCGGACCTCCGCGAACACCTTCTCCAGCTGGCCCTGGAAGTCCTGGAGCGACTGCTCCGCCTCCTCCAGGGTGATGTCGCCGCGACCGATGAGCGACTCGGTGTACAGCTTGCGCACCGAACGCTTCTTGTCGATCAGGTTGTACATCTGCGGGTTGGTGAACGAGGGGTTGTCGCCCTCGTTGTGACCGCGGCGGCGGTAGCAGATGAGGTCGATCACGACGTCCTTGTTGAACGTCTGGCGGAACTCGAAGGCGAGCCGCGCGACGCGGACCACGGCCTCCGGGTCGTCGCCGTTCACGTGGAAGATCGGCGCCTCGATCATGCGGGCCACGTCGGTCGCGTACATCGAGGAACGCGAGGACTCCGGGGCGGCGGTGAAGCCGACCTGGTTGTTGATGACGATGTGGACCGTGCCGCCGGTGCGGTAGCCCCGCAGCTGCGACATGTTCAGCGTCTCGGCGACGACGCCCTGGCCGGCGAAGGCCGCGTCGCCGTGGAGGGCGACGGGCAGGACGGTGAAGTCCGTGCCGCCCTTGTTGATGACGTCCTGCTTGGCGCGGACGACACCCTCCAGGACCGGGTCGACCGCCTCCAGGTGCGAGGGGTTGGCGGTGAGCGAGACCTTGATCTGCTCGCCGTCCAGGCCCGTGAAGGTGCCCTCGGCGCCCAGGTGGTACTTGACGTCGCCGGAGCCGTGCATCGACTTCGGGTCGAGGTTGCCCTCGAACTCGCGGAAGATCTGCGCGTACGACTTGCCCACGATGTTCGCCAGGACGTTCAGCCGGCCGCGGTGGGCCATGCCGATGACGACCTCGTCGAGGCGCGACTCGGCGGCCGAGTCGATGACCGCGTCGAGCAGCGGGATGACGGACTCGCCGCCCTCCAGGGAGAAGCGCTTCTGGCCGACGTACTTCGTCTGCAGGAAGGTCTCGAAGGCCTCGGCGGCGTTCAGGCGGCGCAGGATCCGCAGCTGCTCCTCGCGCTCCACGCGGGAGTGCGGGCGCTCGACGCGGTCCTGGATCCACTTGCGCTGCTTCGGGTCCTGGATGTGCATGAACTCGACGCCGGTGGTGCGGCAGTACGAGTCGCGCAGCACGCCGAGGATGTCGCGGAGCTTCATCATCGACTTGCCGGCGAAGCCGCCGACCGCGAACTCGCGCTCCAGGTCCCACAGGGTGAGGCCGTGCTCGGTGATGTCCAGGTCGGGGTGCTTGCGCTGCTTGTACTCCAGCGGGTCGGTGTCGGCCATGACGTGGCCGCGGACCCGGTAGGAGTGGATCAGCTCGAAGACCCGCGCGGCCTTGGTGACGTCGTCGTCGTGGGAGGCGTCGATGTCGCGGAGCCAGCGGACCGGCTCGTAGGGGATGCGCAGGGCCTTGAAGATCTCGTCGTAGAAGCCCTCCTCGCCGAGGAGCAGGTTCGAGACGATCCGCAGGAACTCGCCGGAGGCGGCGCCCTGGATGACCCGGTGGTCGTACGTCGAGGTCAGGGTCATGACCTTCGAGATGCCCAGCTTGTTCAGGGTGTCCTGGGAGGTGCCCTGGAACTCGGCCGGGTAGTCCATCGAGCCGACGCCCATGATGACCGACTGACCGGGCATCAGACGCGGCACGGAGTGGACCGTGCCGAGGCCGCCGGGGTTGGTCAGGGAGACGGTGACGCCGGAGAAGTCCTCCATCGTCAGCTTGCCCACGCGGGCGCGCTTGACGATGTCCTCGTACGCCTGCCAGAACTCGAAGAAGTTGAGCGTCTCGGCCTTCTTGATGCCCGCGACGACGAGCTGGCGGTCGCCGTTGGGCTTCACCAGGTCGATCGCGAGGCCGAAGTTCACGTGCTCCGGCTTGACCAGGGTCGGCTTGCCGTCCTTCTCCGCGAAGGAGTAGTTCATGGACGGCATGGCCTTGATGGCCTGCACCATCGCGTAGCCGATGAGGTGGGTGAAGGAGATCTTCCCGCCCCGGGCGCGCTTCAGGTGGTTGTTGATCACGATCCGGTTGTCGAAGAGCAGCTTCACCGGGACGGCGCGGACGGACGTGGCCGTCGGCACCTCCAGGGAGGCGTTCATGTTCTTCGCGACCGCGGCGGCGGGACCGCGCAGCGTGATCAGCTCGGGACCGGCCGGGGCCTCGGCGGCCGGAGCGGCCTTGGCGGCGGGCTTCGCGGCGGCGGGCGCGGCCTGGGCGGCGGCCGGCTTGGCGGCCGCGGGGGCCGCCTTCACCGCGGCCGGGGCGGCGGGAGCCGCGGCCGGCTTCTGGGCGGCGGGAGCCGGAGCGGGCGCGGGCACGGAGGCCGGAGCGGCAGGCGCGGCCTGTGCGGGGCCCGTCTGCGTCACGGCCGGAGCGCTCGGCGTGCTCTGGGTGGGCGCCGGGGCGGCCGGGGTCTCCGACGCTCCGGGCTTGTAGTCGGCGAAGAAGTCCCACCAGGCACGATCGACCGAATTCGGGTCCTGGAGGTACTGCTGGTAGATCTCGTCGACGAGCCACTCATTGGCACCGAAGGCGGTCGCAGGGTTCTGGCCCTGCCCGTCTTGGTCGGTCGGGGAGCTCGGGGTACTGGGGGACTGAGACGACACGGCGGCAACCGCCCTCTTCCGCTTCACAAGGTGATGGACAGCGGAAATAAAGGCTACGCCTGTCCGGCCGGGAGGTGCAGGCCGGGCACTCCAACGTCGCGCAAGTCACACTTGACGGGGTGTTTCGGAGCCGTGAATGGCGGGAAACAAGCGTGGTTCCGCTGGTGTGAGGGTACGGAAAAGCATCGGCACGGCCCGCTTCGGCCGCACCCCTGATCGCACCCCGTTCACGTGCGCGGAGGTCTCGCCCCCGTACACGCAGAACGTGTTCTTCCGGTTCGAACCCTACGTCAATCCGTCGGTGGACGACTGCCCGGAAGAGTGACTCTGATGCGGCACCCGCGTGATGATTCGGCCACACCGATCTCGCCGCCGTGCAGATCGACCGCCCAGCGGGCGATCGCGAGCCCCAGACCCGTCCCGCCGTCGCTGGCCGGACCCTGCCGGCGCGAGGCCGGACCCCGGTTGAACCGCTGGAAGACCTTGTGCCGCTCCGACTCCGGGATGCCGGGGCCCTCGTCCTCGACCTCCAGCTCCAGGGAGTCCGGATACGGGCCGCGCCGGGCCCGCACGGTGACCCGGCCGTGCGGCGGGGAGTGCTTCACCGCGTTGTCGATCAGGTTCGCCATCACCTGGTGCAGCCGCTCCGCGTCCGCGTGGGCGACCAGTTCGGGCGGCGACACGTCCAGGTGCAGGTGCACGTCCGTGCGGTTGTGCAGGCCCGAGGTGGACGACAGGCCGCGCTGGGACGCGGCGAGGTTCGCCTCCCGCAGGACCCCGGACAGATAGGGCCACACCTCGAAGCGGCGCCCCCGCAGGGCGACGACACCGTTGTCAAGGCGTGACAGGTCGAGGAGCGTCTCCACGAGCCGGCCCAGCCGCTCGGTCTGCTTGAGCGCCGACCGCATCGTCTCGGGATCGGCCTCGGACACCCCGTCCACGACGTTCTCCAGAACGGCCCGCAGCGCGGCGATCGGGGTCCGCAGCTCGTGCGAGACGTTGGCCACCAGCTCCTTGCGGTGCCGGTCCACGGCCTCCAGGTCGTCCGCCATGCGGTTGATCGTGGACGCGAGGTCGCCCAGCTCGTCCCGCCGGTCCGCGCCCCGCACCCGGCGGCTGAAGTCGCCGCGCGAGATCGTCCCGGCCACCGTGGTCATCTCGTCCAGCGGGGCCGTCAGGGACTGGGCCACGAACTGGGTGATGAGCAGGGTCGCGATCATCGCGAAGATCGTGATGTACCGGAACTCGGTGGAGGTGCGGATCGCCACCAGGGCGAGGCAGGAGGTCAGCAGGACCGCCCCGACGACGAGCGCGCCGAGCTTGGTCTTGATGGAGATCACGATCCGGTGGCGGCGTCGCCCGCCACGGGGGGCGCCGGGCCTGCCCGGTCTGCCGGGCCCACCGGACCCGCCGGGGCCACCCGCTCTGCCGGGGCCGCCGGACTCACCGGACTCACCGGACCCGCCGGCCCCAGGCTCCCCGGGGCCGCCCGGCCCACCAGGTCCGCCCGGCCCCCCGGGGCCGCCCGGCTCCCTCGGCTCGCCCGGCTCCCAGGTTCTCTTCGGCTCCTCCGGCCCTCCGGGCCTCCGGGGGCTCATGGCGCCGGGGTCTCCAGCGCGTAGCCGACGCCGTGGACCGTGCGGATCCGCTCGGCCCCGATCTTCCGGCGCAGCGCCTTGATGTGGCTGTCCACGGTCCGGGTGCCCGAGGCGTCCGCCCAGTCCCACACCTCGGCGAGGAGCTGCTCGCGGGAGAGGACCGCGCGGGGCGTGCTCGCCAGACAGACGAGGAGGTCGAACTCGGTCGGGGTCAGGTGCACGTCCTCCGTCCGGACCCGGACCCGCCGCTGCGCGTGGTCGATCTCCAGCTCGCCCAGGCGCAGGATGCCGCTGCGCGGGGTGACCGCGGCGAGCGCGGCCCGCTCGACCCGGCGGAGGAGCACGTGCACCCGGGCGGCCAGCTCGCGCATCGAGAACGGCTTCGTCATGTAGTCGTCCGCGCCGACGCCGAGGCCGACCAGCATGTCGGTCTCGTCGTCGCGGGCGGTCAGCATGAGGACCGGGACGGGCCGCTGGGCCTGGACTCTGCGGCACACCTCCAGGCCGTCGAAGCCGGGCAGCATGATGTCCAGGACCATCAGGTCGGGCTGCCAGGCCTCGGCGGCGTCGACGGCGGCGGGGCCGTCGGTCGCGGTCTGCACGAGGAAGCCCTCGGCGCGCAGCCGGGCGGAGATCGCCTCGACGATCGTGGCGTCGTCCTCGACCACCAGGACGCGCCGCTGGGCCCCCGGAGTGGCCGCCGCACCGTGGTGAGTGGTGTGTGTCTGCTCCATTGCCCCGCCTCGCGTCGCCGATGTCGGTGCAGCAGCCTAGAGGTACCGGCGGTGTCCCGGCTATCCAGGAGTCAGCCGGGACGCACGGCGAGGTGGACCGCGTCCGGGACGCCCCGGGCAACGGGGATCTCTTCCGTCCGTACCCCGCTGAATCCGGCATTCCGCAAGGTTGCTTCGAAATCCCCGGAGGGCCGCGCGGACCACACGGCGAGGATCCCACCGGGGTTCAACCGGTCCGCGCAGGCCGCCAACCCCTCGGCGGAGTAAAGGGATTCGTTGTCCTCGGTGACGGTCCAGTCGGGGCCGTTGTCGATGTCGAGGCAGAGGGCGTCGTAGGTGTCGGCGGAGGTGTGGACGTGCTCCACCAGGTCCGTGTGCAGGATCACGGTCCGGGGATCGGCGAGCGCGGCCCCGGAGATCGCGGCGAGCGGGCCCCGCCGGTGCCAGTCGATGATCGCCTCCTCGCGCTCGGCGACCACGATCCGGCCCCAGCGGGGGTCGGCGGCGGCGTGGGCGAGGGAGAAGCCGACGCCGAGACCGCCGACGAGGACGGAGGCGCCGGCCCGGCGCTCCTCGGGGAGCGAGGCGAGGGCCGCGTCGACCAGGAGCCGCTCGGAGCGCCCGTCGGAGGTGTCCATCAGGAAGGTGCCGTTGGCGATGATCTCGTAGTGCTCGTCGCGGCGCCGCAGGACGACCTCTCCGTGGGGTCCTTCGCGCCGGTCGAGGGTCACGGTTCCCGACATCGTCACTCCGCTCTCGTCGTCTCGTCGGATGGTTCCCGCCATCCTGGCCGCGCGGTGGTGACGATCACAAACGCGTTACGGGAACGGCCGGTCGTGGCCCACCCCCTCTCCCGGGAGGCCCTCCCCCGACCCTCCGACCTGCTCCGGTCCCACCACCGCCCCGACCCCGGGAGGTCGCGGGCCGGGCCGCCCGGAGCGCACCGCCCGCCGGTCCGTCCGACGTCCCGCCCCCGTCCCCCGAGCGCCCGCCGCCCCTTCGCCGGCCGCCGCGAGCAGCGGGTCGAGGACGACGGCCGGAAGCCGGTCGGAGGGCCCGGCGCCGGGGGCTGTTTCCAGCCATCGGGCGGCCCGGGCGGCGACCGCCGCCGTACCGGCGAGGGCGGCGGGCGCGCTGGGCGGGGCGGGGGAACGGGAGTGGAGGAGCAGAGGGGAGAAGGGGTGCGCGGGGAAGCGGGGGAGGGAGGGGCCTCACGGGTCACGGTCCGGGAAAGCGCTGCTCGGAGGCGTGCCCCCCGAGCTCACGGGCTCGTCGGCGGCCCGCCCTCCGGGAGGGCGTCGAAGACGCGCTGGAGCGCGGGCGGCCGGTCGTCGTCGCCCGCGACGACCACGCGGTGGCGGTAGGCCACCTCGTACTGGAAGCCGTCGGCGATCGGCCGTCCGGTCGGCCGCGCCGGGACGAGGGCGAACGCGGGGTCCTCCAGGGCCGCGCGCAGCTCGGCGGCCTCGGCGGGGGTCTGCCGGCCGGTCCGGGGCGGCTTGTCGCCGGAGCGGATCGTCCATCCCCCGTCCCGGTGGACGACGAGCCGGTTCCTGACCCCGGCGAAGCCGCCGGTGACGGTCACCCGGACGAGGACCTGGCCCGGCCGGGGGTCGTCCCGCGGGGCGCTCGGCCCGGTCGTGGCGCCGGGGGTGCCGGGGCTGCTCGGTCCGGGCGTGGTTCCGGGAGCGCCCGGACCGGTCGTCGGGCCGGACGCGCTCGGTCCGGACGCGCTCCCCGGTGCGCCGAGCGCCGGGGGAGCCCCGGTGTCCGCGCCGCAGCCGGTCGCGCCGCCCGCCAGGACCGCCGCGAGCAGCACGGCCCCGCATCGCCTTCCCCGTCCGCCTCGCCTCGTGGGACTCATGGGAGGAGCATGCCCGGCGGGCCGCCTCCCCGCAGCCGGACGACCGGATTCCGCCGCCGTCCGGAGCGTCCGGGGCTCAGCCCTCCCCCCGTACGATCCCGGTCAGCGGCCCCCGGTACTCCCAGCCCAGCGCGGCGTAGAGCTGTCGGCCGTCCGTGGTGGCGGAGAGCACTCCGGTCGCGGCGCCCGCCTGCGCGGCGGCGGCCTCCAGGGTGAGCACGACGTTCGCGCCGAGGCCCCGGCGCCGGTGCGCCGCGTCCGTCTCGATCTGGTCGGCGACGGCGGTGGCGCCGGTCGGGGCGATCTGCCCCCGGGCGGCGAGGGTGCCGTCCGGGGCGAGGATCCGGACCCGGACGACGCCGTCCCGGACCTCGACGGTCCGGGCGTACCCCTCGGGCGGCGAGGGGCGGACGCCGGGGTCCAGCGGCTTGACCATCATGAAGCCGGGGTCGTCGGGGATCGTCCACCCCTCGGTGATCCACGGCGCCACCTCCCCGGCGTCCGCCATCACCTTGAGCCAGCTGTACGGCTCGGTGAGCCGCTCGCAGAGCGCGCCGACGGTGGCCGCGTCGGGGGCGGGCAGCACGTGCCGCAGGACGTGCCGGGGGAGGCCCACGTCGATCCGGTGACCCCACGGCTGGTCGACGGCGGTCGGGGTGCCCCGGGAGACGGTCCAGCCCTCCACCCAGGCCGATGTAATGGCTCGCATATCCATGGAGGTATTACATCGGCCGATCGGTGGGCGTGCGAGGGTGATCGCTCAGAGCGAACGGGCGTCCGGGAACATTGAGGGGCTCACAAGCATTGAGTCCGTACAGCTCAACTTGACTGCCGAAGGGGAGATCATGGCTTCCGAGTCCATGGCGTCCGCGCCGCTCACTCTGCCTGTGCTGCCGCTCGACGACGAGGTCGTGCTGCCCGGAATGGTGGTGCCGCTGGACCTGTCCGACAACGACGTACGGGCCGCCGTCGAGGCCGCCCAGGCCGCCGCACGGCCGGGAGGGGGAAAGCCGCGGGTGCTGCTCGTGCCCCGCGTCGACGGCACCTACGCCGGGACCGGCGTCCTCGGGACCGTCGAGCAGGTGGGACGCCTGTCCGACGGCGACCCGGGCGCGCTGGTGCGCGGCCGCGGCCGCGTCCGCATCGGTGCCGGGACGACCGGCCCCGGCGCCGCCCTGTGGGTCGAGGGCACCGCCGTCGAGGAGACCCTGCCCGACCCGCTGCCCGGCTCCGTGACCGAACTGGTCAAGGAGTACAAGGCGCTGGCCACCACCTGGCTCAAGAAGCGCGGTGCCTGGCAGGTCGTCGACCGCGTCCAGCAGATCGACGGCGTCGGCGCCCTCGCCGACAACTCCGGCTACTCGCCCTTCCTGACCGTCGCCCAGCGGATCGAACTCCTGGAGACCGCCGACCCGGTCGCCCGGCTGCGCCTCGCCACCGCCCAGCTCCGCGAGCACCTCGCCGAGCAGGACGTCGCCGAGACCATCGCCAAGGACGTCCAGGAGGGCGTCGACAAGCAGCAGCGCGAGTTCCTGCTCCGCCGCCAGCTCGAAGCCGTCCGCAAGGAGCTCCGCGACCTCAACGGTGAGGCCGAGGGCGACGAGTCCGACGACTACCGCGCCCGCGTGGAGGCCGCCGACCTGCCCGAGAAGGTGCGCGAGGCCGCCCTCAAGGAGGTCGAGAAGCTGGAGCGGTCCAGCGACCAGTCCCCCGAGGGCTCCTGGATCCGCACCTGGCTCGACACGATCCTCGAACTGCCCTGGAACGAGCGGACCGAGGACCGGTACGACATCCGGGGCGCCCGCGCGGTGCTCGACGCCGAGCACGCGGGCCTGGACGACGTGAAGGAGCGGATCACCGAGTACCTGGCGGTGCGCAAGCGGCGCGCCGACCGCGGTCTCGGCGTGGTCGGCGGGCGCCGGGGCGGCGCCGTCCTCGCCCTCGTCGGCCCGCCCGGCGTCGGCAAGACCTCCCTCGGTGAGTCCGTCGCCCACGCGATGGGCCGCGAGTTCGTCCGGGTCGCCCTCGGCGGCGTCCGGGACGAGGCGGAGATCCGCGGCCACCGGCGTACGTACGTGGGCGCCCTGCCCGGCCGGATCGTCCGCGCGATCAAGGAGGCCGGGTCCATGAACCCGGTGGTCCTGCTCGACGAGATCGACAAGGTCGGCTCCGACTTCCGCGGCGACCCCGCGGCGGCCCTCCTCGAAGTCCTCGACCCGGCGCAGAACCACACCTTCCGCGACCACTACCTGGAGGTCGAGCTCGACCTCTCCGACGTGGTCTTCCTGGCCACCGCGAACGTCCTGGAGTCCATCCCGGAGGCCCTCCTCGACCGCATGGAACTGGTGCGGCTCGACGGCTACACCGAGGACGAGAAGGTCGTCATCGCCCGCGACCACCTGCTGCCCCGGCAGCTGGAGCGGGCGGGCCTGGAGCCCGGCGAGGTCGTCCTGGAGGAGGCGTCGCTGCGGAAGCTGGCCGGCGAGTACACCCGCGAGGCGGGCGTCCGCACCCTGGAGCGGGCGGTCTCCCGGCTGCTGCGGAAGGTCGCGGCCCAGCACGAACTGGGCGACCGCGAGCTGCCGTTCACGGTCCGCCCGGAGGACCTGCGGGAGCTGATCGGGCGCCCGCACCACGTGCCCGAGTCGGCGCAGGACCCGGCCGAGCGCCGGACGTCCGTGCCGGGCGTCGCCACCGGACTCGCGGTGACCGGCGCGGGCGGTGACGTCCTCTTCGTGGAGGCCTCCCTGGCCGACCCGGAGACCGGCGCCGCCGGCCTCACCCTCACCGGACAGCTGGGCGACGTGATGAAGGAGTCGGCGCAGATCGCGCTCTCCTTCCTCCGCTCGCACGGCGCGGAGCTGGAGCTGCCCGTCACCGGCCTCAAGGACCGGGGCGTGCACATCCACTTCCCGGCGGGCGCGGTCCCCAAGGACGGGCCGAGCGCGGGCGTCACCATGACGACCGCCCTGGCCTCCCTGCTGAGCGGCCGGCTCGTCCGCACGGACGTGGCCATGACCGGCGAGGTCTCCCTCACCGGCCGGGTCCTGCCGATCGGCGGCGTGAAGCAGAAGCTGCTCGCCGCGCACCGGGCGGGCATCACCACCGTCGTGATCCCCAAGCGGAACGAGGCCGACCTGGACGACGTCCCGGCCGAGATCCTGGAGAAGCTGGAGGTCCACCCCGTGACGGACGTCCGGCAGGTCCTGGAGATCGCCCTCGCCCCGGCGGAGGTGCCGGTGGGCGTGGCCGCGTAACCCCTCGTCAGGAGCGGGGCGTTCCCTCGGGGGCGCCCCGCTCCGGCACGTCCGGACGCCGGTCCGGGGGCGGGTCCGCGATGTCAGTCCCGGCTGTCATGATCGTACGCATGAACGAAGACGCCTTCTGGGCTCTCATCGACGAGTTGAGCGGCCGCCCCGGCACCCGGGACGAGCGGCTGGAGTGGCTGGAGGGGGAGCTGCTGCGGCGTCCGGCCGAGGAGAGCGTGGCGTTCCAGGTGCGCCTGGAGAAGGCGTGCGGGGCGGCCGACACGCACGCGCTGTGGAGGGCGGCGAACCGGATCGAGGGCGGCGGCTGCACGGACGACGGCTTCCACTACTTCACGCTCTGGCTGGTGGGCCAGGGACGGAAGGTGTACGCGTCGGTGCTCGCCGACCCGGACGCGCTGGCCGACGTGTCCGACGTACGGGCGCTCGTGGGGCGGCACCACGACGACTGGGACGACGACGAGTGGCCCGAGTGGGAGGAGCTCGACTACGTCGCCCAGGACGCGTACGACGAGCTGACCGGCCAGGAGGACGACGACGGGGAGGAGTTCCTCGAAGCGGTGGAGGCCGCGGAGGAGGACGAGGAGGACGAGGGGGAAGAGGACGAGGAGCGCGGGGCGGCCGGGCCGGAGGGGTCGGCCCTGCCCCGGCTCACCGCCCTCTTCCCGCCCGGGCCGTCCGGCTCCTAGGGCGTGCCGGGCGCCGCCGGACCGGCGGGACCCCCGGCACGTGCCCCGGGTGCCGCCCGGACCCCGTCGGGCCGGGCGGCAGCCACCGGTGACGCGTGGGGGCGCGTCAGGAGGCGGACGTGTTCCGGCGGCGGCCCAGGAGCAGGCTGCCCGCCGCGAAGGCGGCGAGGGCGCCCGCGCCCGCGAGGGCCGGCGTCAGGGGGGAGGAGGTCCCGGCGGCCTCGGCGGAGAGCGCCGGGGGCTGCTCGTCGCCGCCGTGGCCCGCGTGGCTCACGGTGGACAGGGCGGCGCCCGCCGCGATCTTCGCCTCGGTCGGGGCCTGCGCCTTCGCGCCGGCCGTCGCCGTACCGGACTGCGCCGGGGCCCCGGCCTTGGCCGCCGTACCGCCGAAGGTGACGTCCGAGCAGCTGTAGAAGGCCTCGGGGCTGTCGTTGCGCTGCCACACCTTGTAGACGACGTGACGGCCGGTGCGGGCCGGCAGGGTGCCGGTGAAGTTGTAGTAGCCGTCGGTGGCGGTGCGGGTGGTGTGGTGGACGGCGACCGGGGTCTCGTCCAGGTCCGACCACTTCAGGGGCTGGGTCGGGTCGAAGCCGGCCTTGGTGATGTAGACCGTCATGGTGCCCGAGTGGGCCGCCGTCGCCCGCACCTTGAAGTCGAAGGAGCCCGCGGCGACCGCCGTCGCCGGCCAGTCGGTGCGCGCCCAGTCCAGGGCCCGGTACTTCGCGCGGTTCGCCGAGCAGAGCTTGCCGTCCGGGATGAGGGTCCGGTGCTGTCCGTCCGCGTTGGCGATGTTGACCTCGTTCCAGTCGTAGAGCGGCTGGGTGCCGGAGTCGGCGACGAGGTCCTTGCACACCTGCGACCTGGGCGTCTCGGGGCCCTCGGCGTAACAGGCGGCCACCCGGCTCACGGGGTTGAAGACGGCCCCGTGGGCACTGGCCGCCGTCGGGGTGAGACCGACGAGCGCGGCGGCGGACAGGGCCGCGGCGCCGGCGGCGGTGGCACGGCGGGCGGAAGACAGGGAGGGCATGCGGGGGCTCTCTCTCGTGCGTGGGGGAGTACGGAACGAGCAACGCGCGCGGGACGCAAGGAAGTTGAATTCCGGGCGACCGCCGTAGAGCCTCGCATTGGTCCATACCAATGGGCAAGGGGGTGGAGGGAAAAAGCGGGCGCGGCCCCCGGGGCGCGCCGTGCGCTCCGGGGGCCGCCGGGAAGCGAGGGGTGACGAGGGGGTCGGGGCCGCGAGGGCGGCGCCCGCGAGGGTCGTTCCGGATCTGCGCACACGCATCGCGTGCCTCCGGAAGGCTCGCGGGGAGAGGGGGCGACGGGATGCCCTGTCGCGGACATGTCGGAAGGGTCGGTGGGAGCGACGTTCCGCACATGGACCCGGCCGTGGAAGGGGCCCGGTCATCGCCGTTGGTCTACGCCTGCGAAATACTGGAAGAGCTGCGGAAACGGCCGCGACGGGAAGAAACTTTCAGCGGCGGAAGGCCGCCGGTGTGACGGAGTCACGTCACCGGGGAATGCGTGGGAGGCGCTGACGTGCACGGAAGCGGTACGGGAAGTGAGGGCGGGGTCGCCCTGCCGGCGCCCGACGGGACCGGAGCCGTTCCGCCGGTCCGCGGCGAGGGCGAAGGTGCCCCGCCGGCTCCCGGTGGGAGCGGGACCGCCCCGTCGGCTCCCGCCGAGGGCAGGCCCGTCCCGTCGGCTCCCGCCGAGGGCGGGACCGTCCCCCCGGTCAGCGTGGACCGGGAGTTCCTCGCCCTCGAACGCGAGCTGGCGGTCTTCCTGCGCCGCGCCCGCGCCCAGTCCGGCGAGATGGCCCGCGAGGTCCACCCGGAGCTGGAGCCCGCCGCCTACGGCCTCTTCGTGCGCCTCGACGACGCCGGGCCCCAGCGGGCCACCGAACTCGCCGGGTACTTCGGCGTCGGCAAGGCGACCATGAGCCGCCAGCTCCGGGCCCTCGAAGACCTCGGGCTCGTCGCCCGCGACCCCGACCCCGCCGACGGGCGCGCCTCCCTCGTCCGCCTCACCGAGGAGGGCCGGAACCGCTTCCGCCGCGTCCGCGACGCCCGGCGCGAGCGCTACGTCCGCAAGCTCGCCGACTGGGACCGCGCGGAGGTCGCCGAGCTGGCCCGGCTCCTGAACCACTTCAACGTACGGGCGGAGGGCTGAGGCCCCGGCCTCCCCGAGAGCCGGGGAAGCCCCGGGCGCCACGGAAGCCCCGGCCCCCAGGATCCCCGGGACCTACAGAAGCCCCGGCCCCAGCTCCACGTGTGCCGCCGTCGCGTCGTCGTGCGGCTTCCAGCGCCGTACGCCCCCCGCCCCCGCGTCCGCGGCCTCCCGCTCCCGCACCCGCCGGAGCAGGCCGGACGCGCCCTCCGCGCGCAGGACGCCGAGGCAGTCCGCCCAGTCGCCCTCGCCGAACAGGTCCACCCAGCGGCTCGCCCCGTCCGTGAGCGCCGCCAGCGCCCGCACCTCCGCGCGCGGGGTCGTCCCGGTCACCGCGAGCTCCGCGACCGCCGGGTCGGCCGCCGCCGTGAAGAAGCCGCCCTCCCGGTTCCGCAGCCGGTCCGTCGCCGCCACGGACCGCAGCACCTCGGCCGGCACCCGGTCGAGCCGGTCGTCGAGGACCGCCCGCACCGTCCCGTCCGGCCCCTCCAGGAGGAGGACCGCGTCGGAGAGGACGAGGTGCTCGACCACCGCCCCGTTCCAGCGGGCGAGGGCCACGGTTGCCTGAGGCGTCCGCACGTGAGAAAGGTCACAGGTCACCCGATGGGCGTCCGCGGTGCGCCGGATTGCCAGGGAGAGGATCCCGGACAGGGAGAGGTCGGGCCGGGAAGCGGACAGTTCGGTCAAAGCCCCGCCGAGGCGGGCGGCGAACCACGGCACTCCGTGCACACAACCGTCATCACCGGCGGGCGGCGTGACGCCGTCGAGGACGACCAGCGTCCCCCCGCCCTCCACCGCGAACAGGGCGCTGGCCGCCCAGTCCTCGTTGGGGCGTTCGGGGCTTCCGGGGAGGGAGGCGACGTCGCTGCGCATGCGGCCCAGTGTGCCCGGCCCCGGGTCCGGCTTCACCGGACCCGCAAATGGCGGGAAAAGGCCTGTACCAACGGGCGGCGGCGGTGGAAGGGGCGGAACGGGCGCCGCCGCGGAGCTGCGGGCGGGCATCCTGCCAAAGCCCGCGCGGAAGATCCAACCGGGGCCCCTTCCGGGCCCCGGGGCCGGGCCCGGGGAAGTTGTTCGCCAACTCGGGAGTGTTGTTCACTCGTTCGGGTGGCGGAGCGGCCGATGCCCGTCCCCTTCCCGGAAGCGCTGGAATGGTCGGAAGCCGTATCGGGGGTGGGGGCGCTCCATGTGATCGGCCGTCACCTCTGCTTTGTGGCTGGACGAGTCAAGAATGCGAGCACCGGTGCAGATGAAGCGGCCTCGGAGCAAGAACGGCACGCGGAGCCAGGGCCCCGGTGTCCCACCGGCCCCGGTCGGCACCGCCGCGGCCCCCGCCGGAGGCACGGCCGCCGCCCCTGCCCAGGCCCCGTCGTCCGCCCCGGCGCAGCCGTCCGCCTCCGCGCCGCCCCCGGCACAGCCCGCCGCCCCCGCCGGCCGTGCCAAGCGCGTCCGCAACCGCCTCGTCGTCGGCGTCGCCCTCGTGGGCGTCACCGTCCTGGCCGCCGGCGCCCCCGGGATCCTCGCCACCTCCGCCGAGCTCACCGACTCCCAGCGCCTGGTCACCCTCGCCGAGCTCGACCGGCAGGCCGTCACCCTCGCGCACTCCCTGGCCGACGAGCGCGACGAGGTCGTCGCGTACATCGCCGCGGGCCGCGACGCCCAGAGCGGCGACGCCAAGAAGAAGCGCCAGGTCACCACCGTGCGCTCCACCCGCGTCGACCGGCAGATCGACGAGATCCGCCCCGCCGCCTCCACGGAGCTCCGCCGCGACCTCGCCGGCGTCCCCTCCGTCCGCCGCGCCGCCCTCACCGGCAAGGGCACGGCCCTGGAGGCCCACAAGGCGTACTCGGACGTCATCGACAAGCTCCAGGCCCTCGCCGACGAGCTGGCCGACCGGACCCCGGCCCGCGCCGCCGACGCCTCGCTCATCGGGGCCACCCGCGCCCCCGCCGCCCTCGGCCGCGCCGTCGAACAGGCCTCCGCCACCCGCGGCCTGCTCCTCGCCGCGCTCTCCGTGCCGCAGCCCGAGCCCACCGGCGACTTCCGCTACGACGACACGACCGGCACCTACGTCCCCGAGGAGCCGAAGGGCGCCGCGGAGGCCGACCGGACCCGCGACCGCCTCACCGCCGCCGCCCAGCAGGCCCGGGTCCGCGAACTCGCCGCCCTCGGCGACTTCGACCAGGCCGCCGGCGCCGCCGCCCGCGACTCGCTCGCCGGCACCGTCACCGGACCCGACGTCAAGAGCGCCGAACGCTCCCTCGCCTCCCTCACCGACCAGCCCCGGCTGACCACCGCCGAGCGCAAGACCGACCCGGCCGCCCTGGAGGCCGCGCTCTCCGCCCGCATCGAGCAGATGCGCGGCGTCGAGTCCACCCTCGCCGCCCAGCGCGTCGAACGCCTCTCCGCGCTCCGCGACGACGACGTCACCGCCCTCGAACTGCGCCTCGCCCTCCTCGGCGGCTGCTTCCTCTTCGCCGTCGGCGTCTCCACCTACGTCGCCCGCAGCCTCACCCGGCCGCTCGCCGTGCTCCGCATCGGGGCCGCCCGGCTCGCCGCCGCCCCCGACCCGGCCACCGAGGAACCGGTCCGCTTCACCGGCCGCAACGACGAGTTCGCGCAGGCCGTCCGCTCCCTCAACACCCTGCACGGCAAGCTCGCCGGCCTCGCCGCGCGCACCGGGCACCTCACCGCCGAGCGGGCCGACCTGGCCGCCGACAAGGAGGCCCTCGCCGCCGAGCTGGCCACCCAGCGCGCCGAGCTCCAGGGGCAGGTCGCCCTCCTCACCGCCGAGCTCGAAAAGCTCCGCGGCACCGTCCGGCACACCTTCGTCAACCTCTCCCTGCGCAACCTCGGGCTCGTCGAGCGGCAGCTCGGCGTCATCGAGAAGCTGGAGGAGCGCGAGCAGGACCCCGACCGCCTCGGCACCCTCTTCAAGCTCGACCACATGGCGACCGTCATGCGCCGCCACAGCGAGAACCTCCTCGTCCTCGCCGGCCACGAGCACGTCCACGGCCACGCCGGGGCCGTCCCGCTCGTCGACGTGCTGCGCGCCGCCGTCAGCGAGATCGAGCGGTACGAGCGGGTCACCATCCAGTCCCTGCCGCCGCACGCCCAGATCGCCGGCTTCGCCGCGGACGACCTGAGCCACCTGGTCGCGGAACTCCTGGAGAACGCCACCTCCTTCTCGCCGCCCGACGCCGAGGTCCAGCTCTCCGGCTGGCTCCTGGAGACCGGCGAGGTGATGCTCTCCGTCCAGGACTCCGGCATCGGCATGACCCCCGCCCGCTCCGCCGAGCTGAACGCCCGCCTGGCCGAGGCCGACCCGGACGCCTTCGAGGGCGAGGGCCTCGGCATGCGGGTCGTCGCCCTGCTCGCCGCCCGCCACGGCGTCCGCGTCGAGCTGCGCGAGCAGCAGCCGGGCGGCACGGCGGCCGTCGTGGTCCTGCCGCTGCCCCTGCTGCCCACCACCCCGCCGGCCGCCGTCACGGAGCCCGTACGGGTCGCGGGCGCGGCCCCCGTGATCCAGCTCCCCGGCTCGGTCGCGGAGGCCAACTCCAACACCCTGCCGTCCCGCACCCGCGACCCCCTGGTGGAGGCGGCGGAACGCGCGTTCGCGCGGGAGGAGGAGCCGTACGCCCCCGAGTCGGCGGCCGTCTCCGAGGAGCCGTACGCCCCTGAGTCGGCGGCCGTCTCCGAGGAGCCGTACGTCCCGGAATCGGCGGCCGTCTCCGAGGAGCCGTACGCCCCTGAGTCGGCGGCCGTCTCCGAGGAGCCCTACGTCCCGGAACCGCGCCGGACGGCGGAGGAGCCGTACGCCCCCGAACCGGAGCCCGCGCCCTCGGAGTCGTACGAGAGCGAAGGGTCCCACGCCCCGGAGTCCGTCTCCGAGACCACGCTCCAGGTCCGGCTGCCCGTCCCGCCGCGGGAGCCGGACGTCCACGAGCGGGCCGCCGACGGGGACACCGGCGCCCGTGCCGTCACCGATGTCGTCCAGCCCGCCCCGGCGGAGCCCGCCGCCCCCGAACCGGCCGTCGACCAGCCGCCGGTTCCCGGGCCGCGCCCCGCGCAGTGGGGGCGGGTCACCGACAAGGGCCTGCCCAAGCGCACCCCCCAGGTGGTGCGCCAGGCCGGACCCGCCGCCGCCCCCCGCAAGGGCGGCGTGGACGCCGAGGCCCTGCGCCGCAGGCTCGGCGGCTTCCACCGGGGCGCCGAGGCCGGGCGCCGGGACGTGGAGGCGGAGATGAGCACGCCGGGCACGGAGACGGCGGGCGCGGGCGCACCGGGGACGGGCATGCCGGGAAGGGGCGCGCCGGGAACGGGCGCGGCGGGGATAGAGAACGCAAGGACTGCACGTACAGAGGAGAAGACGGGGGACACAGTCGAGGAGGCACGCAGTTGACCGCGACGGGAACGTTCGGACTGAGTACGGAAGCCCGCAACCTGCAATGGCTGCTGGGGAATCTGGTCGAGGAGGTGCCGGGGGTCCGCTCGGTGGCCGTCGTGTCCTCGGACGGCCTGATGCTGCTGTCCTCGGACCCGGAGCCCCCGCAGGACGCCACGCCCGCCGAGGAGGCCGGCGCCCCCCGGGGCCCGCGCGGCTCCAGCGCCGACCTGGCCACCATCGTCTCCGGCATCGGCAGCCTGACCATCGGCGCCGCGCGCCTGATGGACGGCGGCGGGGTCAAGCAGACCATGGTGGCGATGGACGAGGGCAGCGTCTTCGTCATGTCGATCAGCGACGGCTCGCTGCTCGGCGTGCACGCCACGCCCGACTGCGACATGAGCGTCGTGGCGTACCACATGGCGCTCTTCGTGGGCCGCGCCGGCCACGTCCTCACCCCCGAGGTCCGCAGCGAGCTGCGCAAGTCTCTGGAGGGCCCCCGGTGACGGCCATGTCCTCGGCGGCCCCGGTCCCGCACGCGTTCAAGCTGCCGGTACGGGGAGAGGGCCGCCGCCCCGCGCGCGTGCGCCCGTACTCGCTGACCGGCGGCCGGACCCGCTTCGGCCACGTCCTGCTCGTCGAGACCTTCGTGGCGGCGCTCGAAGCGCCCGCCGCGCGCAAGGTCCTGACGGACGGCGGGACCGCCGCCCGCGGCCTGATGCCGGAGATGCGGGCCATCGTCGAGATCTGCCGCCGGATGCGGACGGTGGCCGAGATCTCGGCGCTTCTGAAGATGCCGTTGGGGGTCGTCCGGGTGCTCCTCAGCGACCTGGCCGACCAGGGAAAGATCCGTGTGTACGGGACCGGTCACGGCACCGGCCAGCCCGACCGCGCGCTCCTCGAAAGGGTGCTGAGTGGACTCCGTCGTCTCTGACGCCACCGCCGTCTCCGTCTCCGGAGACGCCTCCGGAACCGTCTCCGTGGCCGCCTCCGAAGCGGTCTCCGACACACCGGCGGCCGTCGGCATCCCCGCACAGCCCCGCCCCGGCCCGTCCGATCCGCTCGAACCGTCCGGTCCGTCCGGCCCGTCCGGCCCGGACACCGAGGACGGCGCGCAGGACTGGCAGCTCGACCACAGCAAGGCCCCCACGGCGACGAAGATCGTCGTCGCGGGCGGCTTCGGCGTCGGCAAGACCACCTTCGTCCGCGCGGTCTCGGAGATCACCCCGCTCCAGACCGAGGCCCTGATGACCCGGGCGAGCGAGGAAACCGACGACCTCACCGCCACGCCGGACAAGCTCACCACCACCGTGGCGATGGACTTCGGCCGGATCACGCTCGACAACGACCTGGTGCTCTACGTCTTCGGCACGCCGGGCCAGCAGCGCTTCTGGTTCATGTGGGACGACCTGGTGCGCGGCGCGATCGGGGCGATCGTGCTCGCCGACACCCGGCGCCTCACCGACTGCTTCCCGGCCCTCGACTACTTCGAGAGCTGCGGGCTCCCGTACATCGTGGCGGTCAACCACTTCGAGGGCAGCGAGCTGTTCGAGACGGAGGACGTGCGGGAGGCGCTGACCGTGCCGGCGCACGTCCCCGTGGTGATCATGGACGCGCGCAAGCGCTACAGCGTCGTGGAGACCCTGCTCGCCATGGTCGCGCACTCCCTGGACGCCACCCCCGAATAGCCCCGCCCCCCGTCACGCCACGCCAGGAGCACCACCCATGCGGAAGATACTCATAGTCGGAGCCGGGCAGTCCGGCCTCCAGCTCGCCCTCGGACTGCAGTCGCGGGGGTACGAGGTCACCCTCATGTCGAACCGGACGGCGGACGAGATCCGCGCCGGCCGGGTCATGTCCACCCAGTGCATGTTCGACACCGCCCTCCAGCACGAGCGGGACCTCGGGCTCAACTTCTGGGAGTCCCAGGCCCCCCGCATCGAGGGCCTCGGCGTCTCGGTGGCCGGCCCCGACTCCTCCCGCCCGATCGACTGGGTGGGCAGACTGGACGGATACGCGCAGTCCGTCGACCAGCGGGTGAAGATGGCCGGCTGGATGGAGACCTTCGCCCAGCGCGGCGGCCAGCTCGTCATCCACGGCGCGGCGGTCGGGGACCTCGACTACTTCTCCCGCAACTACGACCTGGTGCTCGTCGCGGCCGGCAAGGGCGAGCTGGTCTCCATGTTCGAGCGGGACGCCTCGCGCTCCCCGTACGACGCGCCGCAGCGGGCGCTCGCCGTCGCGTACGTCCACGGCCTCGGCCCGCGCCCCGAGCACCCGGAGTTCGACGCGGTCCGCTGCAACGTCGTGCCGGGCGTCGGCGAGCTGTTCGTCATGCCGACCCTCACCACCGGCGGCCGCGCCGACATCCTCTTCTGGGAGGGGATCCCCGGCGGCCCGCTCGACGCCTTCAAGGGCGTCAAGGACCCCTCCGAGCACCTGGCGCTGACGCTGGAGCTGATGGAGCGGTTCACGCCGTGGGAGTACGCGCGGGCCACCAAGGTCGAACTGACCGACGCGGGCGGCACCCTCGCCGGCCGCTACGCCCCGACCGTCCGCAACCCGATCGGCCGCCTCCCCGGCGGCGGCCTGGTCCTCGGCGTCGCGGACGTCGTCGTCGCCAACGACCCGGTCACGGGCCAGGGCTCCAACTCGGCCTCCAAGTGCGCGGCGGCCTACCTCTCCTCGATCGTCGAACACGGCGAGGCGCCCTTCGACGAGTCCTGGATGCGCGCCACCTTCGACCGCTACTGGCAGACGGCCCGGCACGTCACCAAGTGGACGAACGCGATGCTGGCCCCGCCGCCGGAGCACGTCCTGAACCTCCTCGGCGCCGCCGGCCGACTCCAGCCCGCCGCGGACCGCTTCGCCAACGGCTTCAACGACCCGTCCGACTTCGAGAACTTCTTCTACGACCCGGAGAAGACGGGCGCGTACCTGGCGTCGCTGACCCAGAACTGACAAGAACGGGCCGCCGCCCCGCCCGCCGGTAACCCGGCGGGGGCGGCGCGCCGCGACCACGAAGATGCGGGCCAGACGACAAAGCGCACCCCCGCCCCCGCGGTGGGCGCGCGGGACGGCGGC